>JBBRWC010000012.1:0-56535 GCA_038246255.1 Planctomycetota bacterium | reverse complement strand
TGGAGAGACCTGCGAGATTCACAGATCCAAGCACTTCCCAAGGCGGGCCTGGAGGCCCGCGCTCCCAGCTAGGATCGACACAGCGAATTTCGCTGTCGCGCGGTGGCGACCCATTAGCAGCGGTCCTCGCGTTCCCAGGGTGGGCGGATGACGGTTTGATTGCGGGGCTCGATCAGGAGTTCTAGCCCGGGTTATTCATCAGGTTTTCGAGCAGACGAGCCCAAGTCGTCGCCTGGTGGTGCTTTGCGGCCGCGGGATCCACAGTCGACCTTGAACAGGGGCTAGGCCGAGCGCGGCGATCAGGGTGATGAGCCTGGCCAGGGGCATCGAGCCGACGCCGCGCTCGATGTTCGAGATGGTCAGTTGGCGCATGGATGTGCGCTCGGCCAGTTGGCTTTGCGTCCAGTCTTTTGCACGGCGGGCGTCGCGCAGGTAGATGCCCAGGTCGGGGGGGCTGGGGATCCGGGCGCGGCTCACGGGCGGATTATCGCCTGGCGGGATACGGGCGCGGGGTCAAGCCGCGCTCCAGTGGGACAGCCAGAACAGCAGGTAGCGGTAGGCGAGCACGGTCGGAAAGCAGCTCACGATCAGGGCGGCGGCGACGCGGCGCTCGCCACACTGCCCGCAGTACGTGCCCTGCACAGGCGATCCACAACTTGCCCAGGCGTCCCGGTCCACGGGCGCCAAGGATAGCGCGGGGATCCGATCCGAAGTTCGCGGCTAAGCGTCGCGGAATGCGACGGGTGGGAAGCGGTTTCCGCCGCAAGCGACCGCGCGCAGGCCGGTTCGGGTGCCAAACCCGAAAAAGCTTCGCGGCGGCGCCTCGGGCATCAAGCCCAGGGGCAGGGGGAACCGAAAAGCGTGCCTGACCCGGTTCCCCACCTTCGGCGCGGTCCCCCCCGCACACGGAAAGGAAGGCCGGCCCCCATGCGCTTCCCCCACTCTAACTGTTACCCCGCCGTCGGCGATTCTGTTGACGCGTCCGCCGCCCCCGCGCGGGCCCGCGATGTGCTGCGGCGGCACGTGCTGTGGGTTGGCCCCGCAGCCGACGGCCTGCGTGCGGACGTGTGGCGTGCCAACGGTTTTGACGTCGAGCAGGTTGCAAACGCGCGCGGAGCGCTGCTGGCCGCGATTGCGCCGCTGTTGGTCGTCCACGCGGCGCTGCCCGATGGGGACGGCCTCGAGTTGGCGGCGGAGTTGCTGCGCCGTCGACCGGATGCACATCTTGTGGTCGTCGCGTCGCAAGCGGACTTCGCCACGTGCCGCCGCGCGCTTCTGCTTGGCGCCCTCGACGTCCTGCCGCTGCCGGTGCAGGCGCCGGAGTTGCTGCGGATGCTCCAGCGCGCCTGCGACAGCAACAGTGCTCGCCGCACGACGCTCGGCGGAGCCGCGCGGATCGTGCTTGAATCGGGGCGTGAAGAGCACAGCCTGCGCCACCTCGTGGCCGCGCTGGTGATCGAAGGCTTTGGACCGTTTATCCGCGCACGCGTCGCGAGCGCGGTTGCACAGGTCCTGGGTGCGCCAAACATCGCCGCCGATGCAATGCACATTGAACGTGTCGGTGAGCGCCTTGAGGTCACGATCACGGGCCGCGGAGCCGACCTCGTCGCCGCGCAACTGCGTGCCGCGCTCGGCCACGATCCGCGAACCAGCGCACTCAACCGCGCGGTGCGGCTCGCGGAGAACATCCAATGCGGGCGCAGTGCGGACGGTTGGAACCTGGTCCTCACGTTCCACGCACCGGCGGCTGCCGAAACGCGCGGTTGGGACGAGCAAGAATGGATCGACACCACGGGCGCTCAGGCCGTACTGAGCGCGCTCGACAAGGGCGCCCCTGCGCTTGCCCTCAACCCCGCGCTCGGTGTGGTTGTGGGCTGCTGGGTCGGCCGCCACGGAGAACGGATCGTCGAACGGCGCGCGCAACGGGCGCTTTGGAGCTGAACCATGGCCGATACCAAAGCCAAAGGCGCTCCGATCGACGAGGACGAAGACCTCTTCCACTTCGACGAGCTCTACGCCGACAAAACGGATGAGTCGCGCGAGGAAGTCGACCTTGAAGAGTTCCTGCGTGCCTTCGCCGATACGGCGGTGGCCGTGCCCGAAGTCGGTAAACCGGCGCTGGTCGCGCTCGCCGCAGAAACACCGCAGGCCCCCGTGGCCGGTCCGGTTCCCGCGGCCGTGACTTCCGCGCCCGTGGTCACGGGTTCCTTCCGACTGTCGCGGGGTGCGTGGATCGCCCTCGTGTGCCTCCTGTGTGGCCAAATGGCGGCGTCGCTGCTCGTGTGGCTCGGCGGCGAGCGCGCACGCGCCGACGTCGACCGCAAGAGCGTCGCCATCGAGGAAACGGCGCAAACACTGCGGGCGGATTTCCAACGGCAACTTGCGAGCGTCGAAGAACTGACCCGTCCGATCGTTAGCGCCGAACCCAGCGTTGCGCACGACGGCTTGCAACGCATCGAACGGATGCTCGAGCGCGGTGAAGGTACGCTTGCACGGCGCGAACTCTACGCATTGCTCGCCATCATCGATCGCCTCGACGCAAGCGTGCGCGAGGACACTGAAGCGCGGGCGCGCTTCCTGATCGCCGACAGCCTGCGCGTCGAAGCAGAGCGCAAGGAGGTGTGGCCGTGAAGGCACTCTTATTTGCGCTGTGGGTCGCGCTCGCGCCGCAAAACACTGCACCGCTGGTCGTCGACGTGGTCGCGGACAACGAGGGCGCACGCTGCTCGATCTTGGGATCCAACGTACCCGTCGACCGCGTGGTGCGCGAGATCGCGGAGCGCACCGGCCGCGAACTCAGCGGATTCGAGGGTGTTGCCCGCGCGGCGCTGGTCACTGTTGAACTAAAAGATCGCCCGATCGGCGAGGTCCTGGAAGTCGTGCTTGGCAGCGTGGGCCTGCGCCATGAACTGCGCGAAGGGCACCTGCGGGTGCTGCGCGACGACACGTCCGACCGCGAACCCGCCACACTGCGCGATCAAGCGACCGCGGCCTATCTGCTCGCGCTCCAGCGTTTTCCGTCGCATCCCTTAGGTGCCGCGGCGCGGCTTTCCCAGGCGCGCATGGAAATCCATCGGGGCAACGGGACGTCGGCGCTCGACCACCTGCGCGCGCTGGTCGAGTCCTACCGCACAGCGCCCCTCGTGCACGACGCGCGGATCGCGGCGGCGGGTGTGCTGGAGAGCCTGGGCCGATTCGCGGAAGCCGCGGCCGAGCTGCGGCTCGTCATCGGTGCCGCGGGCGCAGAGCACTGGCATCCCAAGGCGCGCCTCGATCTTGCGCGTAACACTCTCGCGCTCGGCAATCCGGAACTCGCCGAAGCCATGCTGACCACGCTCGAGCGCGCGCATCCCACGATCGATCGCGGTGTCATCGCGGCGCGCGAGTTCGTACGGGCGGAAGCGTACCTCGAACTCAAGCGCTGGATCGATGCGCTGCATGCCGTCGAGCGCTGCGCGGTGCGCGGACTGCCCGTCGACGCGGAAACACAGGCCATGTCGATCCGCGCGCGGGCGTTCGAGGGTTTGGACATGGTTCAAGAGGCGTCCCGCGCCTGGTTGATCGTCGCCAGCGATGAGCGCGCTCCACGGCGCGCCCTTGCATTCGAGCGCGCGGCCAGCCTCGCGCTCGAAGCCGAGGAGGAGCTGTCGGTGCTCTTCGTCGCCCAAGCAGCGGTAAGCGCCGGTGTCGACGCGGAGGTCGACCCAGCGGTCTTCGAAGCGCGGCGACGCCTGGGTTTGCCTGAGGACGGGCTGTTGATGCCGGTCTCGATGGCGCTCACTTACGCAGCCGAACTCGCCGCGACCGAGCGCTGGCAAGAGCTGACACCCGTGCTCAAGCGGCTGCACAACGAGCGTGCGTTGCTGGAACTGGCGGCGTTCGTCGAACTGGGACGCCTGCGTGCCGAGCAGACCTTCGCGCTTGCCGGCATCGCCGCTGCTTTGGACGTGTTGCGCGATACCCGCTGGGAACTCGAGCGGCCCGAAGACCGCCTCGCATTGGACCGCGTGGCTGCAGCGCTGCTCGAGCGTGTGCGCGACTACAACGGGGCCGTTCTGGCTTACGAGGGAGTGTACTGATGTTGCGCCATGTCGGAGCTGTGACCGCACTTGCGGGTGCGGTATTCACCGTATTACCGGGGTTGGCCCAGGACCAATCGGCAGACGGTCCGCGCGTTCGCGCGCTGTTGCAGGCGGCACGGGAGCGCGACCGCGCGATCCATGCGCTGGACCAGCTACATACGCGGCTGGTCAGTCGCGAGCCCCAAGCGCTGGGCCAGGTGCGTACGATCACGGAGGCTCCCGTCGCGGATCCCCAGGCACAGGATCAACGGCTCGAGGAACTGCGCGCAGAGTTGGCGCAGCTTGAGCTGACGCTGGAAGCGGTGCGTGGCACGGGTGGTGCGGGTGACGTGGTGCCCTCAACGGGCAACATGCCGCGCATCGGATTGACGGTGGGACTCGATGCGGACGAGCTTTCGCTGCTGCGCCCGTCAGCAGGATCGAACAACGAATCGCGTGCTCTTGGCAGCGGCAGTCAAATGGCCCCCGTGCGCAACGGCCAGGTGCAGGCTCCCGTCGCGGATGTACCGGGAACCCCCTCCACCCTGGCACCCGCCGATCGTCTGCGTCAGGCGCGAAGTGCATTCCTGGCCGAGCAGTACACGAAGTCGCTCAGTCTCCTCGAGGGTCTCGAAGCGTCCCCGGAAGTGCTGCACTGGCGCGCGCGCTCCTACGAACGACTCGATCGGTTAGACGAAGCCCTGGGCGCGTTACGCCTGGCCGCGGCCGATCCGCGCCTGGCTGAGCCGGCGGTCGCCGCGCTCGCCGCGCGTGTGAAGGCGGACCTTGAGTACGTCGATTGGATGCGCAAGCTGCGCCGTGCCCGTACGGATGCGGACGCCAACTCTGCGGCTGCGACCGTTTCGCAGAAGGCAACCCGCCCATGAGCACGTTCACCGAACCGCGTGCGAGCACAGCCCTACCGGAACTGGCAAGCGCGATGTCGCGCTTCGAAGTCCTTGGACGCGATCTGGTTTCGAGTTACCGCAGCTTGACCCTGCGCGCTGAGCGTGTCGAGCAGCAGCTCGCGATCGCAAACCGCGAGCTCGAGCGCAAGGTGGTCGAACTTGACAGCGTCAGTGGCGAGCTGGAAGCGCTCCTGTCCGCGCTGCCGACGGGTGTGGTCGTCCGCGCGGACAACGGCGACATCACACGCACCAACCCGGCTGCGGCGCAGATCCTCGGGTCGGGCAGCGCGGAAGGCCTGGATTCGCGCGCACAGGCCGTGTTCGCAAGCCTCGCGGCCGTCGAACCGTCCGTGCATCGGATTGCGATCGACGGTACACCGCGCGCCGTCGCGACACGCCGCGCACCGGTGCCCGCGCGCGACGGCCCATCGGCCGCGGAAGTGTTCTTGCTCGACGATCAGACCGAGCACCTGCGGCTCGTGGCACGTCTTCACACCGTGGACAAGATGGCCGCCCTCGGGACGCTCGCCGCCGGAGTGGCCCACGAGATTCGCAATCCGCTCAGCGCGGTGCTGGGCTTTGCGTCGCTGCTCGTGCGCGAGCTCCCCCAGGACTCCCGCGCGCGCCGTTGGGCCGAGCTGATCGTCCGCGGCGCGTCCGAAACCGATGAGATCGTCGGCGGGCTTCTGACGTTCGCCGGACCCGGCAACGTCGCTCCGGAGCCATTCGAGATCGACATCCTGATCCATGAGCTGGTCGATCAAGCGCGCGCTCGCAGCGCTAGGCCGGAACGTTGGGAACTTGTCGCTCCACCGAGCGGTGCGCGCCTTGTTGCGGACCGCGTGAAGTTGCGCCAAGCGCTGCGGAACCTGATCGCTAACGCCATGGACGCCCAACCCCGCGGCGGACGCGTCGAAGTGCGCGTGCGCACTGATCGCGAGGGTGTTGCGCTCATCGTGTGCGACAACGGTCCGGGTGTCCCCGCCGAGCTGCGCACTCGCGTCCTCGAACCCTTTTTCACGACACGCGCTGAGGGCACCGGCCTCGGCCTCGCGCTGACGCATACGGTCGCCCGTCTGCATGGCGGACGGCTCGACGTGGACGCAGCCTGTGCACCCCTGCGCGGCGCCGCCTTCACCCTGCAACTGCCCCCCGAATGCCTCCTGCCCGAGATCCGATGAGCATGCAACGCCTCCTGGTCGTCGACGACGACCCCCTGAGCCGCGAGTTCCTCACCGAGGCAGCGCGCACGCTCGGCTACCGCGCCGAAGCCAGCGCGAGCCCCGAACAGGCACTCGAGCGCCTACGCACCCGCGAGTACGACCTCGTGCTCACGGACCTGCGCATGCCCGGCATGGACGGGCTCGAGCTCATCCGCCGCATCCAGGAAATCGCGCCGGGCATCGCTACGGTGCTCGTCACCGCCCACGGCACCGTCGAAACGGCCGTCGACGCGATGCGCCTCGGCGCCAGCGACTTCCTGCTGAAGCCCGTCACGCCGGAAACACTCGCCCTCGTCCTGAGCCGTGTCCAGCGCGCCCATCGTCTCGACGCGGAAAACCGCTATCTGCGCGAAGCGAGCTTCGGCGAGGCGCCGCAACTGATCGCGCACAGCCAAGAGCTGCTGGACACGCTCGCGTCCGCGCGCCGCATCGCGGCTTCGAAGGGCACCGTCCTGATCACCGGCGAGAGCGGGACCGGCAAGGAGCGCATCGCGCAAGCCGTCCACCGCGCGAGCCCGCGCCAATCGGGCCCGTACATCCGCGTCAACTGCGCGGCACTCTCGGAAAGCCTGCTTGAGTCGGAGCTGTTTGGCCACGAGCGCGGCGCCTTCACCGGCGCGCACCGGCGGCACGAGGGGCGTTTCGAGCTCGCCGACGGAGGCACGCTCCTCCTCGACGAAATCGGCGAGATCTCGCCTGCGCTCCAAGCCAAGCTGCTGCGTGTCCTCGAGGAAGAGGAGTTCGAGCGTGTCGGTGGCACAACCACCTTGCATGTGGACGTCCGCATCATCGCCACGACCAACCGCAGCCTGCCCGACGAGGTTGCCGCGGGCCGTTTCCGGGAGGACCTCTACTACCGGCTGCACGTCCTACCGCTGCATCTTTCGCCCCTGCGTGAGCGCAAGGACGACATCCTGCCCCTTGCCGAACACTTCGCGCGCCATTACTCACGCCAGAGCGGCACCGCCTTCGACGGTTTTTCCGCCGAGGCACGCCGTCGATTGCTCGCGTGGCATTGGCCAGGCAACGTTCGCGAGCTGGAGAACGTCGTGCAGCGCGCCGTCGTCCTCGGCCATGGCGGCGAACTCGGCCCGGAGCACTTGCTGTTCGGCCCCGCCGCGAATGGCCGCGCAGAGCACGCACGCGCGGCGTCGCCCCCTGCGCTGCTGCCCATGGCCGGTGATGGCATCGCGCCCGGCGCGCTGATCGCCGACCTCGGTGACCTTTTGGCTGGGCGGCGTATCGAGGACCTTGAGCGCACCGCGATCCTGTCGACGCTACGCGCTTGCGGCGGCAACAAGACCGAAGCGGCGCGTCGCTTGGGTGTGACGGCACGCACCCTCAGCAACAAGATGAAGCTGTGGCGCGAACAAGGCCACGTCGCGCCGCGTGAGGTGCGTCAATGATCAGCGGACCCGACCGTTCCGAGTCGCTGATCCTGCGCTTACTCTCGGCCACGACCGAACGCAGCCGCGTGATCGCGAACAACCTCGCCAACCAGAACACACCTGGCTTCACCCGCCAGACCGTGCAGTTCGAGCAGCTCGTTGAAGCTCAGCTGCGCCGTCGCGGCGGCGACCCCCTGTCGGTGCTGCCCAAGGTGGTCGACGACACGTCAAGCCCGCGACGCCACGACGGCAACAACGTCAATCCCGAACTGGAAGTCAATGCAGGTTCGGAAAACCGGATCCTGTTCGAAACCTACGCGGTGATCTTGCAAGGCCACTTCCAACTCCTCGATACCGCCATAACCAACGGACGCTGACCATGAGCCGCCTCGATCGCCTTTTTTCCACCATGCGCACCTCGGCGAGCGGTCTCGCTGCCGAACGTGTGCGCGTCGGCGTGATCGCCGAGAACATCGCCGGCGCGCGCATCACGAAAACCCCGGACGGCGGGCCCTACCGCCGCAAGGTTGTTGTGTTCGAACCACTACTGCGCAAGCAGTTGGATGGTGCAGCGCAAGCCGTCGGTGTGCGCGCGGTGCGCATCGAGAACGACACCACCACGCCGTTCGAGGACGTCCACGATCCGAGCCACCCGGATGCGGACGCAGATGGCAACGTGCGCATGCCCAACGTCAATCCGCTGAAGGAGATGACCGACATGATCGGTTCGATGCGCTCCTACGAAGCCAACCTAAGCGCCCAGGAAAACTTCCTGCGCATGGCCCAACGGGCCCTTGAGCTCGCGCGCTGAGCGCGGAGTAAATCACCATGGTGGACGGCATCGGCAGTGGCAACGGGTTGCAACGCGAAGCGGTGCTCGCGGCGCTGCGCCAGAAGGCGCATGAGATCGGGGCGGGGCGTCGCGAGATGCTGGGCGCCGCCCAGAACCTCGTGCGCAACGAGCCCGCTGCGCCTTTCGACGTCGCTGCGGCCCGCCGCACGGCCGGTGCCACGCCGGTCGTACCCGACCTGCGCTCGGTGGACGCGCAAGTGCGCGCCGGCCAGCGCCTCGCCGAGGACCTCATCACCGGTCAGGTCGGTGAGTTCCACGAAGTGGCTGCGCAGGTGAAGCGCGCCGACCTCACGCTGAAGTTTTCCCTCGAGATCCGCAATCGCCTGATCGATGCCTACCGCGAAGTCATGCGGATGAGCGTTTGACACCTCTGCCGCTGATCCACTGACCGCGACCCCGTCGGCCCTGCCTCTCCCCCAGCCGCGAGCCCCTGCTCCCCATGAACGTTCTCCTGCGACAGATCCTCGACGCCTTGCGCGCGACCACCGCCCAAACCCGGGTGGCGGTCGCGGCGGGCGTGCTCGTGCTCGCAGCGCTCGCGGGAGCGGTCGTGATGCAGTCGAACAAACCGCACTTCGAGTTGCTGATCTCCGGCCTCGACGCGTCGGAAAGCGCACGTGTGCAGTCGGCCCTATCGTCCACTGGCGTGCGCTGGGACGTCAGCCAACCTCCGGGCCCGTTCGTGGTCTACGTCGACCGTTCCGAGCGCCACAAGGCCCTGGCCGCGATCGCCAGCGCCGGGGCCCTCGACAAGCTGCCGGGTGGCATCTTGGGGAGCGACGGCGGCATGGCGAGTGTGTTCCTGAGCGCCGGCGAACGCCAACAGATGGTGCGCAAGCGCGAGTGGCAGGAAATGGAGCGCTTGCTGGAGCAGCTTGATTTTGTGCGCTCTGCGCGCGTCCGCACGTCGGTTCCCGAAACCCGCGGCCTGGGTCGCAGTGAGCCCGTCTCGGCGTCGGTGACCCTGACGCTTGCCGCCGGAACAACGCTCGGGCGCGAACACGCCCAAACGGTCGCGAGCCTGGTGCGCTTCGGCATGGGTATCAGCCCCGAGCATCTTGTCATCGCCGACCAGGCGGGCACGAGTGTGTTCGACGGATCGGAACTCGCGACGGGCAGCCGCAGCGAGTGGCTCGACCACAAGTCGCGCCACGACACGCAGCTTGCGCTCGAAGTCAATCGCATGCTCGCGGACATCCTCGGCCCGGACATGGCGCGTGTGACGGTGAACTCCGACTGGGACTTCGACCGCAGCACTGTCATTGCGGAGACGACGGACCCCGAGAAACGCGCAATCGTCAGCGAAACGTCCAGTGAAACCGAAGGCACCACGCCCGCCACGGCACAGGTCGGTGGCGCCGCGGGCACCGCGTCCGCGCTGCAGGTTCCGGGCGACGGGTTTGGCGTAGACAACGTCGGTGTGGTCGCCGGTGTGAACAGCGGCACCAGCGGGAACGGCAGTTCTACGACGCGGGATACACGCCGCGAGTACGTCACACCGCGCATCACGACCCAAACGGTGCGCACCGCGCCGATGCTCCAGCGGCTTTCGATCGGACTGTCGCTCGACAACTCGCTCGCGGAGCAGCGCGCGGAGCTTGAAAACCTCGTCAAAGCAACCGTCGGCTTCGACCAACGGCGCAGCGACCAGCTCGTGTCGGCGGTCGTGACCATGCGCCGTCCCGTGGACGCCGTTGACGGCGAAGGCGCGGTCGCGGGTGAACCGGCGGCGGACAGTGGCGTCAAAGGTGCACTGGTGGAAGAGGTCGAGGAACCGGGCCTCAGTCCGATGATGGAGCTTCTGATCACGCGCGGTGTCGAGATCGCGTCGGCGCTCGCGTTCATCGTGCTCTTGGCGCTCAGCCTGCGCGGCATGCGCGCGCCGAAAGCTGGCGCCGCGGCTGGATCTGCCGGCGACCCTACGTTGGACGCTGAGGGCAACGCCATCGATCCCGAGGTGCTCGCGCTGGCCCAGGTTCAGGAGCTGCTACGCAACGATCCCGACCGGGTGATCTCGATCCTTTCGAACTGGGCCCGTGAGGAGCACAGCGCCGCGCGCACCTGATCCTTATGGCACGCCGCAAGGACCTGCGCGGGCCCCAGAAGGTGGCCGCGTTCCTGATGACGCTCGACCGCGCCGCCGCGGCCGACATCCTGCGTCGACTCGGTGAAGACGTGGTCTCCGAGGTCGTCCAGGCGCTCTTGGAGCTCGATCCAAAAATGAGCCCCGAAGACCTTCAAAAGTCCCTGCACACCGACGTCGCGGTCGCGCTCCACCGCCCCAACAACCTGCGCCCCGGCAACCTGCGCGACCTCGAGCAATTGCTGGAGTCGTCCCTAGGCAAGGACCGCGCCGCAAACTTCCTCGAACACGTGCGCCGTCGGCGGCGGCTGGAGCGCCCCTTCGCATCGATCGAAGGCCGTTCCGCGGACCGCGTTGCAGCGGCGCTCGTCGACGAATCGGCGGCGGTCGCGGCGCTCGTGCTGGCGCACCTTGACCCCGCTCAATCGGCGGCGGTGCTTGCGTGTTTTGAGGCCGAACGCGCCCAGGATGTCGTGCACCGCATGGCTACGCTGGTTCCGCCGCCCTACGACGTGCTGTTGTCGCTCGCAGAACAGCTCGAAAAGCAGATCGCGGAGTCCGCGCCTGGCCCGAGCACCGCCGACCACAACCGCCGGCTGCGGACGGTCGCTGAAATGCTCAGCTTCAGCCCGCCGGAACTCGAGAAGGGCGTACTGGAAAGCCTGCGCTCCACCGACGCCGACGTCGCCCGCGGCATCCAGGAACAGATGTTCACCTGGGATCACTTGGCCGACGTCGACCGCCGCGCCATGCAAAAAATCCTGGGTGCGGTCGACACACGCACCCTGAGTTTGTCCCTCAAGGCGTGCACGCCGGAGGTCGAGCAGAACATTCTGCAAAACCTTTCCAGCCGTGTGCGGGAGATGGTTGGCGAAGAACGCGAACTCGCCGGCGCGGTCCCGATGTCCGAAGTGCTCGGCGCACGCGACCAGATTCTGAAGAGCGTGCGAGCGATGATTGAATCGGGCGAGTTCCAGCCGGCGAAGGCGGGCGACGACCTTGTCTCCTGACGCGCTCTATCTGCCCGGCCGCCCGCGCTGGGTAGTCGTTCGAAACGAGACACCCGAGGTCTACCTGGCCACTCGAATTGCCGAACTCGAGCGCAATACACTCGAACTCGGTCGGCGCGCAGGTCGCGAGGCCGCGCTCGCGGAGTTCGCAGAGCTGTTTGCATCGCTTGCGGATGACGCGATTGCCGCGGGCGAACGCGCGGCCGCGGGCCTTGCTTCCCAAACGGCGCTGCTCGTGACTGCGGTTGCGTCGCTGGTGCTGCGCAAGGAACTCGAGGCCGGGCGCTACGATATCGAACGCATGGTGCGTGAAACGCTGGCGGTTGCGGCGACGGGCCACGTACCGTGCACGGTGCGTGTCCATCCGGACGATGCCGAGCACCTCGCGTCCGTGCGGTTTCGCTCGGGCACGACCGTGGTCGCGGACGCCGAGCTGCGCCAAGGATCGGTGCACGTCGAATCGTCGCATGGGCTCGTCGTGCGCGAGATCGACATCATCCTGCGCCAGTTGCGCGCGACGTTGGAGGCACGGGCGACGTGACGACGGAAGCCGACAGCATTTCGCCCGCGTGGCGCGATGCCATTGCAGAAGCGGTGCGACCCCACTATCGCGGCCAGATTGTGGGCTTGTCAGGGGTGCTGCTCGAAGCCGAAGGGGTTCCCGTCGCGCTCGGAGAATTGTGTCGGATCGAGCGCGGCCGCAATGGCTCCATCGACGCCGAAGTGGTCGGATTCCGCGGTTCCCGAGCGCTTTTGATGGCCCACGGTGAGCTCGACGGCATCGCACCGGGCCAGCGTGTTTTGGCGCTTGGCCGTTCGTTCCACGTTGCGGTCGGCGACGAGCTGCTCGGGCGTGTCCTCGACGGTTTTGGTCGACCCCTGGACGGACGCCCGGCGCCCGCGTGCAACCACCGGCGTTCGGTGCGCAGTCCCGCACCGGGTCCGATGGAGCGCCCTAGCATCAATCAACCCTTCGTCACAGGCGTGCGCGCGATCGACGGCCTGTGCACCTTGGGCAAGGGTCAGCGCCTGGGCATCTTCGCCGGGTCCGGTGTCGGCAAGTCGACGCTGCTCGGCCAGGTCGCGCGGGGATCGTCCGCGGACGTCGTGGTCATCGCGATGGTGGGCGAGCGCGGCCGTGAAGTGCGCGATTTCCTGGACGACGTGCTCGGTGACGAGGGCAAAGCGCGCTGTGCCGCCTTTGTTGCCACCAGCGACCGGCCGCCGATCGAGCGTTTCCTGGCTCCCTTTGTTGCCGTGACTGCGGCCGAGCATTTTCGCGACCAGGGGCTCGACGTGCTCTTGGTAATGGACTCGGTGACTCGCTTTGCCGCGGCATCCCGCGAAATTGGTCTTGCAGCCGGCGAGCCGCCCACCGTCCGCGGTTATCCGCCGAGTTTTTTCGCCACCGTGCCGAAGCTGGTCGAACGCATGGGTCGCACCGCGCGCGGGAGCATCACCGGCCTGATCACTGTGCTGCTCGACGGCGACGATCCGAACGAGCCGGTCGCCGACACCCTGCGCGGCCTCTTGGACGGCCACCTGATGCTCAGCCGAGATCTCGCCCACCGCGGGCATTTCCCGGCCATCGACACGCTGGCCAGCCTCTCGCGACTGATGCCCGCCGTGTCCTCGCCCGAGCACCGCGCCCTTGCACAAGCGGTTCGCGAAGACCTCGCCGTCTGGCGCGAGGGCCGCGACCTGGTGGAAATCGGCGCGTACAAGAGCGGCACCAACCCGGCGCTGGACGAGGCGCTCGTACGTGTGCCGCTGTATCAGGCCGTATTGCGCCAGACAAGCCACGAGGTTTCGAGCCTCGACGACACCTTGGGAATGTTCGCCGCGGCGGCGATGGAAGGTCGACAACCGTGAATCGTTCGGACGCCGACCGCGCCCGGCGCATGGCCCGGGTCGCCCGCGTCCGCACGCTCGAGGAGCGGGTCGCGCGAGCGGCTTGGGCCCAGGCCCAACAGAAGGCGCAAGCGGCGGTGGAAGCGCTGTCGCGGGCCAAGGGTGAGGTTGCAGGAGCGCTCGACGGCCTGCGCGCGCTGCAGTCGGGCGCCGTCCTCGCTGGCTCGACCTGGATCGCTTTCCAGCGCACCGTCGCACCGCTCGAGCGCCGGGTCGGCGCCGCCCGCGAGACCGTCCGCACCCAGGCGGGGCGTGCCGAGCGCGCCCGAGAAGTTTGGGCCACAGCGGAACGTGCGCGGCGCGCGCTCGAGCACCTCGTCGAAAACGCCCGCACGGCCGCGCGGGTTGAGCGCGAGCGCGTCGAAGCCGCGCGGATGGACGAACAGGCCTCGTTCCGGGATCAGGGACGCCGGCGCGAGCAGTCCTCAGCTCCCCAGCCGCCGACGGCCGATCTTCCCACCGGCGCCGCGCTCAGACGCGCCGATGACGTACGCACCCCGCGATGAACAAGGCCATCCACATCGCCCTGACCTGCCTCGGTGGGTTCGTCTTTTTTGGCATCAGCTTCATGGGCTTCGCCCGGATGGCCGGTGTGCCCCTGCACAAGGTCGCCGTCATTGGACCAATCCTGATCCCGCTGCTCGGGCTCGAACCGCCGCCGGACACTCCCGCCGAACCGCAGGCGCCTGTGGCCCGGGATTTTGGATCCGCCCAGGAGGTCGTCCGGGCGAGTGTCGGCGCATTGGGAGCGTTCACGCTTCCCGCGCCGTTCCAGCGCGATGAGCTCCAAAAGCTGAGCGACGAGCTCAAGGCGCGCCGCGCGGACACCGAACAGCGCGCCGCGACGCTCCAAACCCGCGAGCAGGAACTCGCCGAGCAGCTCGCGCGGCTCGAGCACATGTCTTTGGACCTCGCCCGCATGCGCGCGGACTTCGACGCGCGCGAATCGGCGCTCGAGCTGCGCGCCCAGGAAGTGGCCCGCGATGAGGGCGCCAAACGCGACCAGGACGCGGCGCGCTGGGGCAAGCTCGGCCAGCTCCTCGTCGGCCTGGAACCCAAGGAAGCGGGAACGCGCATCCAACAGCACACGCCGCAAGACGCCGCCCTGATCCTGTCCAGCATGGATCCGGCCAAGGCCGCCCAGATCCTGGGCACCCTGCCGAAAGAAGCATGGGCCGTGTTCTCGAGCGCCTACGCCGAAGCCGCGCCAGCGCCCGTCAAAGCGCCGCGCTGACCCCCGCGGGCAACAAAAGGGCCCTCGGCCGTACGCGCGCGCGTCCGACCGAGGGCCGCATCATTCCATCAGGATGGTCAGTCGTACTCGATGATCAAACCCTGCTGGCCAAGCACAAACCCGTGGTCCACAGCGTCAAAGCTGACCGCAAAGATGTGAAGGTCGGTCATGCTCTTGGGCGTGCTCCAGTTCGACGGATTGAGCGCATCCGCGAACGTCGACCCCTCGAACTCCACGACCACACCATCGTTGCCAGCGGCGACGATGCGCGTGCCCCCACCCAGGACGGTGACCGTATTGAGCTGTGTCAGCCCAATCAGCGAGCTCAGATCAACGACCTGGAAGTTGGTGCCGTTGCGAACCAGAACCGAGCCCGCAGCGCCGACGGCGATCGCCTTCGAACCGTCACCAAACGTTGCGACCGCTCGAAGGGCCTGCGTGCTAGGCCGGTTGGTGATGCCCACGGTGGACCAACTCGAACCGCCGTTGCTGGTCGAGTAGATCTTCATTCCCGTCGTCACGGCGTAGCCCGTGTCTTCATCGATGAAGGCAAGCCCGGTCACCGTATGTTCGAGGTCAGGAAGGATCCGTGAAGTCCAGATCAGGTCCCCTGCCGAGAGCACGGAGACGTCGGTACTGAAGATGTGACCACCAGACGCACCCACGAAAGCAACGTCACTCGTCCCGCCGAAGTCCAAGCTGGTGGGGATGATGTGGGGGGTGTTCACCGGGGTCCAAGTGTCGCCTGCGTCGTCGGTTCGAACGAAGAAGGCATTGCCGCCTCCAGCGAGTCCAAGTTGGCTGGACCCCCGCGCGAGGCCGACGACAAGCATGTCGTGCTCGTTCGACGTTCCTTCGTAGACAAGGTCGAGAGTTTGGCCGCCGTCCTCGGTTTTGAAGATCCGATGCCCCTGCCCCGCTACGACTCCGACACTAGCGGAAACGAAGTCCAGATCCCGGAACCGCGTCTGCGCCGCCGTCCCGCGTTCTTCCCAAACGTCCGTGCTGTCGTTCCAGCGCTTGATTGCGCCGAACTGCCCGGCCACCCAACGCTCGGAGCTGCTCAATGCGAACGCGCCGTTGAGCGGCGGACGCCCCGGATCCAGTCCGGGCCCCGCGTATGCCGCGGGGTGGACATGATGTAGCGTCGGCTGGGTAGTGGGAGCAGGCGGATCTTGGAACAAGCAGCGATTCACCGCGTCTTGCCCTTGCGAACCACTTGGATTGAACTCGTGGATCCATCCAGCGTAGCCCGAAAGGACCGCGGACCCGTTGCCGAGCGCCGCAACCCCGTAGATCGTCGGCCACGCTCCTGTGCCGCTCGAGATCGCCGCCTCCACTGTTGCGTCGATCGGCACGATGAAACGGATCTGCTGCCAACTGTGGCCCGAATCATCGCTGAAGAATGCGTGCCCGTTCTGCGCGGTGTTTCCCCCAGCGATCCAAACGTCACTGCCGCTGGCCGACAGACCCCACAGCTCCAGGTCCCCGGTGGGGACATGGCCGCAGTAGCCTGAGAAAGAGCTCGTGACCCAATTCGCCCCGCCGTCGAAGGTGCGCAAGATGCGACCATTGTCAGCGGTGAGCAGGCCCTTGTCCGCGTCGAAGAAGTGGACGCGGTAGATGTCGCCCGGCTCATTCAGCAGCGGATCAGTGCTGTTCTCGTCGTAGAAGTCAGTGGGCAATCCGACCGGTTCCCAAGTGAGCCACCCATTGTCGGTGCGTGCCAGCGCCCCGACTTCGCCGACGCAGATGCCGTTCAAGTCGTCGAACATCCAGATGTCGTACAGCGACGCTGGCTGATCCAACTCATTCTCGACGGGCGCGTTGAGGTTGCGGTGAATCCAGGACTCGCCACGGTTCGAAGTCGAAACGACCACGCCTCCACCTCCGACCGACCAAACTTGGTCACTGTCGAGCACGAACAGGTTGCGGAGTTGTTTGCGCACCGAATCCGGCACGAAGGCTTCGTCCCAACTCAAGCCGCCGTCGTCCGAGAACAAAGCGCCACCGCCGTCGCGAGTCACGATGCCCTGCGACGAGTTCAAGAAGACCGCCGCGTAGTTCTCCCCTCCCTGGAGGTAGCGGTAACGTTCGGCCTGGCCGAAGGCAGGCTCGACGGCGATGCCGGTGAGTGAAAATGCCGCCGCGCATGCGAGGACGGTTCTAAGCTTGATGAAGGACACGGTGCTCCTAGGGCACGGGTTGAAACGTTCCCGTACTCCGGCGTCGGACCCTGAGTCCTAGCGCCGCAGACGGGGCAACAGAAGATTTGCGAAGTTTGCCCCCCCCAACAGAGCCTTTTCAAGGGCACACTGTAAACGTTCCGATCGTGTTTCCCATCCCCCGGAGAACCCATGGACCTGTTGAGTGCGGCGGCGAATGTTGTCTTGGCGGCGGCCCATCTGGCGATCTCGACGCCGGATGCCGGACCTCAAACCACCGCTTCAGCGGCACGCGCTGGGTCGAGGGGCGAGATCGCCGGGTTGATCGAAAATTGGGGTCAATGGGACGACAAGGTCCTGTTCTTCGGGCGCGGGGCTGCGGCGGAGGTCACCCTGGTGGATGACGCCCTCGTGTTCCGGGGTGCGGAGGGCAACCTCGTGCTGCGGTTGCCGCAGGCTGCTGCGGAGGTCGTTGGCGTGAATCTCCAGCGGGCGACCACCTCCTACTTCCAGGGTCAGACCGCCGTGACGGGAGCTCGGTCGTTCGGCTCCGTGCGGTACGAGGGGGTCGCGCCAGGCGTGGATCTCGTGGTGCGACCGGACGGGCCCTCGTTCGCCTACGACCTGATGCTCGCGCCAGGAGCGGACCTCGAGTCGCTCGTACTGCGGGTCGAGGGTGTGTCGTCGCTGAGCCTCACCGACATCGGCGACCTACGCTTGCTGTTGCCGACCGGACCCGTCGACCAGCGCATCGGTGCGTGCTGGCAAGTGGACCCGGCTACGGGCGACCCTGTGCCGGTGAACGTCCGCTATCGGCTCGCGCCCGACGGCGACCCGCTGGCCTTCGGGTTTGAGGCCCCCGAGTGGGCCTCGGACCGCCCGCTCGTGATCGATCCGACGATCCTGTATTGCACCTACCTCGGAACTCAGAGCGCAGAAGATCCGCGCGGAATTGCCGTCGATGAACAGGGCCACGTCTATGTGATTTCCCAAGCGACCCCCGAGATGCCGGTGACGCCGGGCGCGTTCCAATCGGACGGACTTTGGCCCACCATTTGGATTGGCAAGTTCTCGCCGGACGCGGGGCAACTTCTTTGGGGCACGTTCCTCGGCGGTAGTGACACCAACGTACCGGTGGATGTGGCAGTCGATTCCCTGGGCATCGTTGTCCTCGGGCAGACGTGGTCCCCCGATTTTCCTGTCACTCTGGGCAGCTACCAGTCGATCCACAACGAAGCGCAGTCGGGCACTGACGGCGTTGTCGCCAGGCTCGACCGGCACACGGGCCATCTGACCCACGGGACGTTCTTCGGAGGCGAGAACGGAGAAACTCCGACTGCGCTGACTTTGCTGCCGAATGGCGACATCGTATTCGCGGTTAAGCCCTTAGCAACCGCGCCGTCGTCGTTACAAGCTACCCCCGGAGCTTTCGACACTATTCAAGACGCTCCGGACAAACTCATCGTGCGCATGACCGCAGATCTTTCGCAGGTGGTCTTTGCGACGTGGTTCCCGATCGGGCGTGTCCTTGCCGTCGCCACTGACGCAGACGGTAACGTCTATTTTGCAGGTGACTCGAACCCGTCAACCGGTCCCATCCCGGTCACACCCGGTGCGTTCCAGACGGTTCCCGGAGACACAAAGGATGGCGTCGTCGGCAAGTTGGATCCCACAGGGTCACAGTTGCTGTGGTGCACCTATTTTGGTGGTGACAAGGCCGACACCATCTGGGACATGACCGTCGACGCCGCGCGATGTGTCTACGTTGTGGGTCAGACAGCTTCCAACTCCACGAACTTCCCCACTACACCGGGCGCATTCTCCAACGGCCCGACTCCTGGCGGGAACGGATTTGCTGCCAGAATCCTGGCCGATGGATCGGGTCTCGTCTGGTCCACTTACATCGGTTCAGCGCAAGGTGGCGCTGGCCACTTGGAGCAGGCCAAGGTGGACGACGCAGGCAACCTTACCGCAGCGGGCTTTCGAAATCAGATCGGCTGGCCCACCACGGCTGACGCGCTGCACCCCACATACATGGGCGCCGGTTCCTCCGGCGACGTCGTCCTAGTCCGCTTCAACACGGTCGGTAGCCAGCTCGTGTATTCGACGTACCTCGGCGGCTTCGGTTCGGACGGCTTTCCGCTGCTGGACTTGGACAGCGAAGGGCGCCCACACGTCGCCTACCAGACGTTCTCGGCGGCACTCCCCACAACGCCGGGTGCTTACCAACCTGACTTTCAGGGGAACGGAGACATCGGCCTCGTTGCGCTCGATCTACCCCTGGCCCCCTGGCGTCTGGTCGATGCGGCCTCGAAGTTTTCGCCGCACATCCCCAACCTGGTTGGGATGGGTGACCATGCGTTGGGATCGGCAACACGGCTGAGCGTGCGTGGTGGCAAGCCTTTTGGGCTGGCGTGGATGGTGCTGGGTGCGTCGCCGCTGTCGGTTCCGCTGCCGCAGTTCGGGTTCACGCTTTACCCGTGGCCGGACTTCCAACTCCCCTTTGTGTTGGGCCCCGCCGGCGAGTGGGACGCCGAGTTCGCGTCCCCGGCCTCGATGGCGGACGTCTACTTCCAACTGATTGGTTTTGACCCCGAAGCGCCGGGCATGCTCTACGCAAGCAACGGCCTGCGCACCGCCAAGTAGGCCCCGCACCGGGCCCGAAGGATTCAACCATGGACGTATTGAGCCTTGCTGCGAGCGTCGTTTTGTCATCGCTCGTGTCTTGGATCCAAGCGGCGGAGCCTAGCGCGGCACCCGCTGAACTCGACCGTGGTGCGTGGAGCGCTTCGCCGTCGGGATTCATCGAGAACCGCGGGCAGTGGGACGACGAGGTCCGCTTTTTTTGGGCGCGGGGACGCGGCGGAGGTCACGCTAGTGGACGATGCCCTGGTGTTCCGGGGTGCGGAAGGGAACCTCGTGCTGCGGTTGCCTCAGGGGGCTGCGGAGGTCGTGGGCGTCGATCCACAGCGGGCGACATCGTCGTACTTCCAGGGCACGACCGCCGTCACGGGGGCTCGGTCGTTCGACTCCGTGCGCTACGCGGAAGTTGAGCCCGGCGTGGACCTGGTGGTACGGCGCGATGGTCGCTCCTTCGCCTATGACCTGATGCTCGCGCCTGGAGCGGACCTCGAGTCGCTCGTACTGCGGGTCGAGGGTGCGTCCTCGCTGAGCCTCACCGACACCGGCGACCTACGGCTGCTACGCCCGACCGGCCCCATCGACCAGCGCATCGGTGCGTGTTGGCAAGTGGATCCAACGAGCGGCCAGCAAACACCAATCCAGGTCCGCTACAAGCTTGCCCCGGACGGCGATCCGCTTGCCTTTGGATTTGACGCGCCGGAATGGAGCGCGGATCGGCCGCTCGTAATTGATCCCACGCTTTTGTACTGCTCGTACCTCGGGACGGCTGGCGCCGAAGAACCGCGCGGCATCGCGATCGACGATCTTGGCGCGCTGTATGTCCTCTCCCGAGGGAGTCCGTCCATGCCGATCACACCCGGCGCGTTCCAATCGGAAGCTCTGGTCGTGTCGACAATGTGGATCGGGAAGTTCTCTGCCGATGGGAGAGATCTGTTGTGGAGTACCTTCTTGGGAGGCAGCGCGACGAACCAGCCGATTGCATTGGTGGTGAGCGACCATCTACTAACCGTCACAGGTCAAACGTGGGCAGTCGATTTCCCGTCCACCCCGGGAACGTACCAGCCAAACCACAACGGTACCCCGGAGCGCAGCGACGTGTTCGTCGCACAACTCGATCGCACGAGCGGTCACATGCTGCACGGCACCTTTTTTGGAAGCGATCTCCATGACCTGGTTTCGTCGCTCGCAGTCGCTCCCAACGGAGATGTGGTGTTCGCAGTTAAACCCAGCCCCGCTCCGCCCAACACCTTCGCGGCGACCCCAAACGCCTTCGACACGACCCAAGACCCGCCCGACAAGCTGATCGTGCGGATGACGGCGGACTTGTCGGAGGTCGTTTTCGCAACCTGGTTTCCCATTGCGCGGGTGCTTGCGCTGGCCACGGATGCCGATGGGAACGTGTACTTCGCGGGGGATTCCAGCACCGCCACCGGTCCGGTCCCGGTCACGCCTGGCGCATTTCAGAAGGTGCCGGGCGACCTGAAGGACGGGGTCGTCGGCAAGCTCGACCCCACGGGATCGCAATTGCTTTGGTGCACGTACCTCGGGGGCGACAAGGCCGACACCATTTGGGGAATGGCCGTTGACGCTGCGCGCTGCGTGTATGTCGTGGGACAGACGCCTCCCAACTCCAGCAACTACCCAACCACCCCGGGCGCTTTCGCCAACACACCCACCCCGTCGGGCACTGCGTTCGCGACGAAGATCCTGCCCAACGGCTCCGGTCTCGCCTGGTCGACGTATATCGGCGGCAATGGCGGCGGCGGCGGATTTTTGAGCTGCGCTGGCGTCGACGCAGCAGGGAACCTGATCGCCGTGGGATCGCAGAACCAACCGGGCTGGCCAACGACCAGCGATGCGTTCACTCCCTCCTATATCGGCAGCTTCCCGTCCGGTGATATTGTCCTCACCAAGTTCAATGTGGTGGGATCGGATCTCGTGTATTCGACTTTCCTGGGCGGCAACTCGACCGACTACCAGCCGCAGATGACCATGGACGCTCAAGGGCGTCCGCACATCGCGTTCTACACGAACTCGCCGGACTTGCCCGTCACACCAGGCGCAGTGCAACCGGACTTTCAAGGCGAGGCCGAAATTGCCCTCGCCGCCTTTGATCTGCCCCTCGCCCCGTGGCGCCTTGTCGATGCGGCCTCGAAGTTCTCGCCGCACATCCCCAACCTCGTCGGCATGGGTGACCATGCGCCCGGCTCGGCCACGCGCTTGAGCGTGCGCGGTGGCAAGCCCTTCGGCCTGGCGTGGATGGTGCTGGGTGTGTCGCCGTTGTCGGTGCCGCTGCCGCAGTTCGGCTTCACGCTCTACCCGTGGCCGGACCTCCAACTCCCCCTCGTGCTGGGCCCCGCCGGCGAGTGGGACGGGCAGTTCAATACTCCGGCCTCGACGGCGGACATCTACTTCCAACTGATCGGCTTCGACCCTGAAGCGCCGGGAATGCTCTACGCCAGCAACGGCCTGCGCACCGCTAAATAGGCTTCGCGGGCGGAGCGGAACGGCGGCCTTGGGTCGTGCGCGCCTCGGACAGGGTGGGGGGCGGAACCGGCGGGCAAGGGTGACCCGCCGGGGGGCGCGTGAGCCCACACAGGGGCGGTGCGCCACGCGACAGGGTCGAAACCTGGTGGAGCGAATCGCGAGGGCTTCAAGGGTGACGCCGCGGATGGCCGATAGGCGCCCCATCGGTCCGGCCCTCCCCCGGCGGATCGATCCGTTGTCCGCCTTCCCAGGCGGCGCCCCGCCCCACTATGGACATTACGACCGTCCTCGGCCTCCTGCTCGGCATTGGCTTCTTGGGAACAGCCATCATGTCGGGCAACGGGGGCATCGGCCTGTTCATCGACATGCCGTCGATCATGCTCGTTGGGGGCGGCACCCTGTCGGTGATGCTGATCAACTACCCCGCGGGCGACATCAAGCAGCTCGTCGCGGTGTCGATGCGGACGCTGTTTTTCAAGCTGGGTTCCTCGACGGGTGAGATCCAACGGGTCATCGAGTACGCAACCCTGGCCCGCAAGGAAGGCTTGCTGGCGCTCGAGAGCAAGCTGCGCGACGTCGAAGACACGTTTTTCGCGAAGGGCATCCAGCTCGTGATCGACGGATTTCCGAGCGAGACCGTGCGCGACATCATGCAGCTCGAAGCCATGTGGCAGCTCCAGCGCCACAGCGCGGGCAAAAAGATGCTCGACCAGATCGCAGGTTACGCGCCAGCCTTCGGAATGATCGGCACGCTAGTCGGTCTCGTGCAGATGCTCTCGAGCCTGTCGGACCCGAGCCAGATCGGCGGTGGCATGGCGGTCGCGCTTCTGACGACGCTTTACGGCGCCCTCGTCGCCAACCTGTTCGCGATGCCGATGGCCGCTAAACTGGACGTGCGCGCGAAGGAAGAAGCGCTGCTGCGCGACCTCATGATCGAGGGCATCGTCGCCATCCAATCGGGGGATGGGCCGCAGCTCATCAAGGAAAAGCTGAAGACCTTCGTGGCGCCGCGCAGCCGCGAACAGATCGGAGCCTGAGCCGTGGGTCGCGAACGCCCCCCCGAGGAAGAACCGCCGGGCGCACCCGAGTGGGTCGTCACGTTCACGGACATGATTTCGTTGCTCGTGACGTTTTTCGTGCTGCTGATGACCTTCAGCAGCATGGAGGAGTACGACCTTTTGCGCGTGAAAGGCATTTTGATGGGCTCGGGCGGCACCATCGAGCACATGAACGGCGACCGGGAAGTCGAAGCGCCGGAAAACGATCTGCTTTCTGGCACGGATCCGGTCGCGGGGGCTGTCGAGCCCCCGGAGCGCCCGGTGGAAGAGATCACGGATGCGGCCGACGAAGGCCGTCGCCGTGATCCGGCCAAAAAACACGTCGACATGAACCGGGTCGCCGACGGACTGCTCGTGCGTTTTGAAGCCAGTGAGGGTTTTGCTCCGGGTTCGGCGGAGATCAACCCGGCGCTCGCCCAACGTCTTGACGAGCTTGCCGACCTGATGCGCCACCATCCCCATCGCCTGGTGGTCGAGGGGCACACCGACGATGGCTTTCGACCCACCGCACGCTTCATCGATGCGGAAGCGCTGGCGCTGGCGCGCGCAGAGCAAGCCGCGCTGCAACTGATCCGCAAGGGCGGTGTCGAACCCAGCCGCGTCCAGGTCACCGCCCACGCCGACCGCGTCCCGCGGGTGCGCGCCAACACCCCCGAGGCGCGGCGCGAAAACCGCCGTGTCGAGGTTCGCATCATCGCCCTCGATCCGTCGCGCGCCGCACAGATCGACGCCAAATGGCGCCAAGAGCGGTTGGATGGCGAGCGATGAGCCGCAAGTCCCCGCCGCCCGACTCGAAAGCCAAGGTTCCCGCGTGGATGGTGTCCTTCGGGGACATGATGACGCTGATCCTGACGTTTTTCATCCTGCTGGTGTCGATGTCCAAGGAGCGCCAGGTCGGGCTCGTGGCGCGCGGTGTCGGCTCCTTCGTCGTGCACCTCAACAGCTACGGACTGAACGGTGTGCTCGACGACCAACAGAAGCTCGAGATCCACAACGAAGTGCGGGTGCGCTTCAACCTGCCGCCCGAGGATTCGCTCGAGGATGCGGTGGCTCCCGAGGAAGCGGAAACCCGCGAAGTTTTGAAGGCCCAGGACATCGCCCAGCTCGACCCCGTGGAAGAGGTCATCCAACCGGCCATCGCCGTGTTTACGCCCCGTAGCGCAGACCTCAGCCCCGACGCGACGCGCTATCTCGACCTGCTTGCCCCCAGCCTGCGGCCGGGTCCCGGACAGTTGCTGATTCTGGAAACGCGCGCCGGCGTGGACACGCAGCTCTCTCGCGAGCGCACACGCGCGGTCGAGGACTACCTCGTCCAGCGCGCGGGATTCGACGCCGCGCGTGTCGAGCAGCGGCTTTGGATGGATCGACCGGGCGTCGATGAGGCTTCGGCGAATGTCGTCGACGCCCGTCTGATCGTCCCCGCCACACGCGCTAAGCGCTGATCGCTCCGTAGAAGGATCACTCCAAAGACTCCCATGGCCACCAAGGAAACCAAGCCCGCCGCAGCCGCCAAGGGTCAGAAGCCCGCAGCCGAGGAGGAAAAGGCCCCGAACCCCGGCAAGAAGAAGATGCTCGTGATGGGCGGATCCGGCGTCGGGATCGTGGCGCTCGCGTGGGCGCTGGCGATGCTCGCGATCCCATCGAAGGCCGTCTACAAAACCTTCGCCGGGCCCTACATGGCCGCGTTGTCGAGCGAACGTGTGCAGGCCAACCTCGCCGGCGAGAGCAACAAACGTTTCCTCGTCATGGCGCTCAACGCCATGTACGACGCGTACGACGAAAAGTACATCGCGGTGCGCACTGCCGACCCGGTATACCACCCGCTGCTTGTGGACGCGATCCTTGGCGTGACCAGCGCCAAAACACGCGAAGAGGTGCACGGACCGCTCGCGCAGGAAACGTTCCGCGAGGAGCTGCGCCGCGCGATCGAGCCGATCCTTTTCCCGGTGCACATCGGCGATTCGGCCACACCCCACGGCGCCGATTCGCAAACTGGCATCAAGCCGGGTGTTTCGGCGTACCGCGGCACGATGCGCGATCCGCTGTTTGACCAGATCCTCTACGTCGATGCACCACTGGGGCGCGTGCGCATCGGAGAATCGCCCGAAATCGCGTTCTCGCCGGGCGAGCGCGACCTGCGTGTCGTCGACGACCGCGGCAAGGACGTTTACCTCGACCTGTCGGAAATCAAGCCCGACTTCCGTGGCCAAGTCCAGATCGGCGTGCAGGGCCGCATCCGCCAACTGCTCTTCCAGGAGTTCCTGGTCCAGTGACCGCCGAGCCGCGATCGTCGCGCGTCGGCCGCGAGGAAATGGACGCGCTGCATGGCGCGCGCCCGCGCCCCGCTCAGCCCGTCGAGTCGCGGGATTTCAGCCGCCCGCGCCGTCTCAGCGGCGAGCGCCGCGAACGTGTCGCGCGCGCCGTGCGCACGGCACTGCTCGGCCTCGAGGCGCAGCTTGGAAGCCTTCTGCGCCGCACGGTCCGCATCGAACTGGGTGCGATCGGCGAGCTGTCCATCGAGGGTTATTTCGCCACCGTCCCCGATCCGCTGGCCGTTCTGGCGTTTCGGGCGGGCGGACACCCCGCCTGGATCGTATGGGATGCACCCTCGGCAGTGATCGCGGTCGAGCAGGTTCTCGGTGCGCCCGAGCCGCGCGCGCAGGAGCGCCCGTTGTCGATGCTCGAGCGCAACGTCCTCGATCGCATCCTCAGTATTCCCGCGGAGCGCCTGTGTGTCGCTCTGGGGCTCTCAAGCTCACACCACAGCGTGCCGGCGAAGCGTGAACAGTTGGGCACGTGGCGCGACGCCGGCGAGCGCGCCGATCCGCACCGCGTCAGCATCGAGCTTTTGATCGACGTTGTCGGGACCAAGAGCTCCCTGCGTGTCTACTTGCCCACCAACGAGTTCCTCGAATCGGACGAACACCAAGTCCCGCTATCGCCTAACGAGAAGCTGCCGCTGCACCTCGACGACGTGACGGTGGAGGTCGCTGTTCGCCTCGGCCACACCGAACTGCCCCTGCGCGACCTTTTGGGGCTGGAAGTAGGGGACGTCGTTCCGATCGACGCGCTGGCTAGCGCTCCCGTCACCCTTCACGCGGACAACCGCCGTTTTGCCCTGGGCAAGTTGGGCCGGCGTCGCGGTCGCCTGGCCGTGCGCCTTTCCGAGATTTCCACCGGCCCACAACGCAACTGAGATGAGCAACGATCCCGCAAGTCAAACCGCACAGGACAGCGACGTGGAATCGGCCGTGGATCGCGCAACCCAAGCCGTGCGCGTGCGCACGAAGGAACTCGACGAACTCGGCGAAGGGGTGGCCGGCGGCCAAAATGTCGGCCTTGCGCAGCTCCAGGACGTCATCGTCAGGCTGACCGTCGAGGTGGGCCGCGCGCAAATCCCGATCGGGGACCTCGTGCGTCTAGCGCCCGGTTCCCTCGTCGAGCTCGACCGGGAAGCCCACGAAGCCGCCGACATTCTGGTCAACGGCAAGATCTTCGCGCGCGGCGAGGTCGTGACGATCGGCGAGAGTTACGGCGTGCGCATCACGAGCATTTTGGGCGCGTGAGCGCGTCGCCGATCACAGGAACGACGCAGCCGACCAGGTGCCGTCCACGGCACCTTCGAAGCGCGCCGGCGAGAAAAACTCGGTGTCGAACGCGCTGACGGGCTCGCCGCGCAGCATCTGCGACATGCCTTCGCCGACCGCCGGCGCGAGTTTAAAGCCGTGGTCGGCAAACGCCGACGCGACGTAAACACCCTCGAGTCCGGGCACGGCACCTACGATGGCGCGGCCGTCCGGACTGATCGGGAACCACGAGACCTGACCGCCGCGCTCGGGCTGGTTCGCAAGCGCGGGGAGACGCCGGGCAAGGACGCTGCGCGCCCAGGCAGCGCGTTCGGCGCTGGGTTGTTCCTCGGGGCGCGGTTCGTCGTAAACCTCGGCCGGGCCGTGGTCTATGGGCGAAACACGCACCCGGCGGTATTCGGGCTCGGTGCGTGTGTAGAAGCCGTACTCCAAATCGATCAGCACGGGCGCCATACCGCTCGCTTCGCCGCGGCCTTCACCGCGCGCCAACTGCTCGCCGATGGATTCGAGGGGGTCCTCGAGGTCGACACGCACATCCACCTCGACGTCCACGGGCATTTCTTCAAAACCAGGCTGCGCGAAGAAGTGCTGCTCGACCCGCGCGACGCGGACGGGCACGGAGATGCCGTACTTCTTGAGGAAACGCGAGGACCACGCGCCCGCCACGATCACGACACGTTCGGCGTCGTAGCGGCCCTCGCTCGTGATCGCC
Organism: Planctomycetota bacterium; assembly: GCA_038246255.1. Taxonomy (GTDB): domain Bacteria; phylum Planctomycetota; class UBA1135; order UBA1135; genus RI-242. Next base: position 29,212 of record JBBRWC010000012.1, on the reverse strand, counting down.
GCGACAAATCGTCCGTTCTCGATGACGAGGTCAGAGACGGTCACACCAAGGCGCGTGACCGCGCCGTAGGTGCGCGCGAGCGCGGCGAACTCGCGCACGGTGGCCATGGGGTCCACGACACCGCCGGTGGGCTCCCAGGCTGCCACTGCGCGATCGTCGACTTCGATGCCCGGCATCAGCGCCCGAATGCCGGTCGCGTCGAGGACCTCGGTACGGATGCCGATTTCCGCGTGGGCGGCGACGTTGCGCTCAAGGCGCGCCATCGCGTCCGGCCGCGACGGCCCCGCGAGGGTCAGGACACCGCAGCGGCGGAAGCCCAGCGCCCGCCCAGTGCGGGACTCAAAGCCGGCGTATTCGCGGATCGAGTCGCGCGCCATCGAGGCGATCGAGCTCTCCGCGTAGTGCTGGCGCAGGACGGCCCCCGAGTGCCCCGACGAACCGCCAGCGAGGTCGCCGCGCTCCAAAAGGACCACGGGCTCGCGCACGGGGTCGAGGTGACGGGCGAGGTTCAGGGCGATGGAGCTTCCCATCACTCCGCCGCCGACGATCAGGATCTTGGCTTTCACGTGGGAGAAGGGACGGGGTGGCGCTGGCCGGGGGCGCGGGGTGCAGGGTCCGGGGGGCGAGATGAGACCACAGGCGGCGCGCCGTCGGGAAGACCCTGGTGGCGCGGGACCGGCGTGCCCGAGCCCGCAGCCGGGCGCTGGGGCCGTGCGGCGCTCCTGGGATGGTCAGGACGAACCGTCGGGATGCCCCCCAGACGTCCTATATGCTGAGACCCCCATGCTCCCCCCCCGCGTCACCCGTCGCATCCAAATCCGGTCCCTCGCCGTGGGGGGCTCGGCCCCCATCGCCGTGCAAAGCATGGCCGCGACCCGCACCCAGGACATTCCAGCGGCCCTCCGCCAGGTCCAGCTCCTGCGCGCGGCGGGGGCCGATCTCGTCCGCATCGCCGTGGACTCCCGCGCCGACGTAGAAGCCCTGGCGCAAATCCGCCGGAAGAGCGACGCACTCCTTTCCGTCGACCTGCAGGAAAACTACCGCCTGGCGGAGATGGTGGCGCCCCACGTCGACAAGCTGCGCTACAACCCCGGGCACCTGCACCACCACGAAAAGCACCGCTCGAGTGCCGAAAAAGTGCGCGACCTCGTCGAAGTGGCGCGCAAGCACGGACTGGCGCTGCGCATCGGCGTCAACGCGGGGTCGCTTGCCCCCGAGTACGAAGGCCGTTTTGGCGACGACCATGTGGCCGCCCTGGTCCAGTGCGCCGCGGACCACTGCGCGATCGTCGATGCGCTCGACTTCGCCGACTACGTGGTGTCGATCAAGGATTCGGACCCGCGCCTCGTGATCGATGCGAACCAGCGTTTTGCGACGCTGCGCCCCGACGTGCCGATCCACCTGGGAGTCACAGAAGCCGGCATGCCGCCCGAGGGCATCATCAAAACGCGCATCGCGTTCGAGCAGTTGCTCGCGCGCGGGATCGGCGACACGCTGCGGGTGTCGTTGACGGTGCCGTTCGACGACAAGGGGCTCGAGATCGCCGTCGGTCGCGAGATCATCGCCGACGTCGCCGCGGGGCGTTTCCGCTCGGTGCCGCCGCGGTTTTTCGAAGGGCTGAACATCATCTCGTGCCCGTCTTGCAGCCGCGTCGAGAACGAGCGTTTTGTCGAGCTCGCGCAGGACGTCAAGGAGCTGTGCGCCTACGCGAAGGAGCACGCGCTGACGATCGCGGTCATGGGCTGCCGCGTCAACGGGCCCGGTGAGACGGACGACGCGGACCTTGGCCTTTGGTGCGGGCCGAACCACGTGAATTTGAAGCGCGGCTCCACCGAACTGGGCGCCTTCGGCTACGACGCCATTTTGGGCGCGCTCAAGATCGAGCTCGACGCCCTGATCGCCGAGCGCGTGACGGCCTGAGGGACCCTTTACGGGCGCCTGCGCAGGGCCCCGCGGCCGATCGAGGGGCGGATCCGTCCGGTTCCCCTTTTTTTTGCCACCGGCTGCGGCCGAGGGATGGAGTCACTTCGCCCCCCTCGGGCCAGTCCCCCGCCCCGCTTGCCCCATGTCGTTACTAAAAGTCGACGAGGTCCTCCTCGATTGTGTGATTCGCGGCACGCTGCGCGGGCTCGAAATGGCCAGCGTGGCCCCATCGCCGGTGGGCGCCTCGCGCTTTTTCCAGGCGACGCGTTCCCTCTCCGTGCTGGTCGGGTTGACCGGTCGATGCAACGGCCAGGTGGCCATGAACTTCTCCGAGCGCGCCGTGTTGCACCTCGCCGCCAAGATGCTGATGGAGGACAAAATAGAGATGGGCGAGGAGGCCTTCGACTCGATCATGGAGATCGGGAACCTCGTCGCCGGCTCCATCAAGGAGGAGCTGCGCGGCACGGACTACGCCGCCGAACAACTGACGGTGCCGTCGTTGATCCTCGGCGCGAGCTACAACGTGTTCTACGCGCGCGGGCTGAGCTCCGTGTCGGTCGAGTTCGAGATCGAAGAGCTGCCGGTCGCCTACGACCGTGACCGCTTCTTCACGACGAGCTTGTCGCTGATCCGCCGCGCGGCCTGATCGGGGTCCGGCCGCCTTTCAGGGCAGCGCGAGGATCAGTTCTGCGCGCTCGCCGGCAACGAGGTCGAGTTCGCGTCCCGCGATCTGCGGCCCAAAGGGCAGCGCCACGACGCGCGCTGCGCCGGGCGTGACCGACGACCAGCGCACACGTCCCGCGGCGTCGGTCAATCCGACACGCGTGCGGCCGTCGGGGTCGCTCAATCCGACCCACGCGCCCGCGAGGCCGCGGTCCTTGTCGTCGACGAGGACCAGTTCGAGCTCCGCTCCCCGCGTCAATGCGAGGTCCAGTCGACGGGAGCTGGCCGCGAGGAGTTCGACCCGCACGCGGTGGGGCGCGAAGCCCGGCGCTTCGACGCACAGCTCGAGGCCCGGCGCCGGGGACACCCCGGACAGGATGTAGAACCCGTTTGCGTCGGTGACGGCGCTCAACGATTCCTCCGGGCCGCGGCGTTCGGGCGCGCGGTCCGCGCTGGCCGCGACGAGCAGTTTTTCGCCGTCGAGCCCCACACATTCGGGCCGACCGCCGCCGGCGATCCACAGACGCGCGCCGGGAACAGGTTGGCCCGCGTCGTCGCGCACGCGCCCGGCGACCTCAGCCGGCTCGAACGCAAAGCGGTGCTCGCTCCTGCCCTCGCCAAGGTCGAGCGCGAAGCGCAATGCTTCGCGCAGGTCCGCGTGCTCGACCGCGACGTCGTAGCGGCCGGGCGGAACCGGTGGGAACGCAAACGCGCCGCCCTGCACGGACAGCGCTTCGCGGCGGACGGAACCGGGTGCATCCGCGCCCGCCCGCGCGCCGTGCAGCGTGTCGGTGAGGATGAGCTTCGCGCCGATGAGGGGCGACCCTGCGCTCCACACGGCGCCAAAGGGACGCGCGCGGGGCGGGGCGGTGAGGGTGCTTTCGCGCGTCTCGCCTGGGCCGAGGATGACTTCGGCGACGGCGCCGCGGTCGTGGAGCTCGAAGACGCCGGGGCCTAGCCGCAGGCCGCTGGACTCAAGGTGCAGGTCGTAGCGCCCCGGGGCAAGAGCGCTGAAATGCGCGCGGCCCTCGGAATCGGTGCGCTCGCGCAAGACGAGGGATTGCGCGGCCGCCGGCGGGGTCGCTTGACTGCCCCCGGCTGCGGTTTCGGCCGCTGCGGTCTTTGCCGCGGGAGCGGAGCCGGTCGGGCGCAGGACCACTCCCGCATCGGCCACTGGGGTGCCGTCGGGTTCCAGCACGCGGGCACGCAGGTTGGCCTGCTGGCTGGCGGGGAGGTCCGCCGCGGGGCCTTCGGGGGCGGCCACAGCGGGGGCGGTGCCCGCGGGGGCTCCGTTGGGGGTGGTGGCGGGGGTGGTGGCGGGGACGTCGCTGGCGGTGGCCGGGGTGGCCGCCGCGCCAGCGGGGGCCTGAACGGGTCCGAACGGGCTGGTTAGCGCCGGGCCAGCGTGTTCTGCAAAGGCCGAAGGAGTGTGTACGGACGACGGGTTGCCGGAGGGAGCGGATGCCGTCGAAACGGCGCCGGCCAGGCTGGAATCCGCCGATCCGGACGCGGGCGCGTTTTCCGCAAGGGGTCTAGAACCATCCCCAGCCCCCACCCACCCGGGGAAGTCGTTCGGCGCGGCCATTGGTTGCACTTTTTCCGCGATTTCCGCCCGCGCGCCCCCTGCGGCCTCGACGGCGGCCTCGTTTTGGCCGGAGCGGGGCGCCTGCAGGACGATCGCTAAGAGGGTGACGCCGAGGGCGACAGGTAAAAGGATCAGACGGGAGCGCATAGGACAAGCGGTGGGACGGGGCCGAAGACCGACTGCACCCGGACGGGCTCCACGGGTCAAGGTCGCTCCGCGCGCGCAACCCCGGCGCGGGACGGGCGATCGAGCGGACGGATCGCAACTGGGGCTGGCACGGCCGGCGCGCACAACCCATCCTCGTCGTCCCCATGGCCGCCAAGCTCCCCGCCACACCGCCGGTCCGACCGACCGGCGCGCCGCTCGGCGGTGGCTCGAAGCGCTCGCCGTTCGACTCGCGCCACACCCTGGTGCTGCTGCTCGTCGCCTTCGGGCTCTTCGCTTGGCAGTTCCACGTGCAGTTGGGCACGTCGGAGGTGGCGCGGCTCGAGGACCCCGCGCGCACGGCATCGCAGTTCACCGAATCGTTCTTCGAGTTGACCGCGAACATGGTCACGCCCGAGTTGACGCCCGAGGTCCGCGCCGCCGCCGCCAAGGCGCTCGGCAGCGTGCGGGACCAGCTCAGCGAAGCCGCAAGCGCAGCGGACGGGCCGCGCGCCGTAACCCTGGCCCGGGACGCCCACGAACTGGGCATCCGGGCGCTGGTGCTGGAGGCGGACGGGGCCGCGCTGCGCCGCGCCGCCCCGTCGCGCGCGAGCGACGGGGACGAAGACGACCTGGACGACCCCGCGGATGTCGGCCGTACGGACCGGCGCGTCCAGGATCTGCTCATTTCCTACGCGCGCGAACAGCGGAACGACCCCCTTTTGGACGCCGTCCTGCGCGTCCATTTGCCCGGCGGCCCGAGCGCGCCGGACGCGGGGCCCGATTCCAATCGGACGCCGGTGCCGCGGGGTCAAATCGAAGCCGCCGAGGAACTCGCCGGCACGACGTCGGGGGACCTCCTGCTCGCGGGGTTGCTCCGCGCCGACGGTCGGCCACAGGATGCCGCCGCGGTCGACGCTGCGCGTGAACGGCGTGCCAAGCAGCGTGGAGAACGCTTGACGCGCTTTTCCATCCTCGCCGTCGCGCTCGCCCTCGTAGGCGCTGCCGCCCTGGTCGCATTCGGATTCCGCGGCCCCGCCAGCCAGCGACTGGGCCGCGCAGAATTTCCTCCCGGCGACAGCGCCGCCCTCGGTCTCGACCTCTTTGCCCGCGCGCTTTTCGGGTTCCTCGCGGTGTCCTTCGCGGTCTCGGCGTTGGCCGAGCAACTGGGTGCGAAGCCGCCCCTCGGCGCGACGGGACCGATCGCCTGGGGCGCCCTCATCGTCTTCGCCCTGCGCTACGTCGGCCCCGGCTGGCGGCGCACGGTCGCGAGTTTCGGATTGCCCCTCGGGAAGAGCGCCCTCCTGCGCCTCGCACCGTTCGTCCTCGCAGTGTTTGCGGTGCAGTCGGTGGTTTTTGTCGCCCTAATGCTCCTGTCGGGACTCGGGTTAGGAGGCGAGAACAGCCTGAACGCCACCACAGAGTTGTGGCTGATCGGCACCGACCTCGAACGGTTAGGCCTCGCCCTCGAAGCCGTCGTCTGGGCGCCGCTGTTCGAGGAACTCGCGTTCCGGGGCCTGCTGTTCGGAGCGCTGCGCTCGCGGATGACGTTCACCGGAGCCGCGCTCAGCAGTTCGCTCTTGTTTGCCGCCGTCCACCCCTACGGCGCCCCGGGTCTCGTGGGCCTGACGTGGCTCGGCGTCGTCTTCTGTTGGAGCTACGAGCGCTCGCGCTCCCTGTGGCCCGCGATCATTGCCCACGCGCTGCACAACGGCGCAACACTTGCCTTCTTGGGCCTCATGCGCTGAGGCTCCGTGGCGGTACGCTGCGCCCATGGCGTCGCGCGAACCCGATCCCCAAGGCCCGCGCCTCCTGGTGATCGGCGACATTCACCTGGGGCGCAGGCCGTCCCGTCTTGCGCCCGAGCGGCTCGACGAGCTCGGGCTCGTCGCCCGCGACCTGGGTCCCGCGGCAGCGCTTGCGTCCAGTGTGTCCTTCGCCATCGAACAGCGGGTCGACGCCGTGCTCCTCGCAGGCGATGTCGTGGAGGACGACGAGCACTTCCTCGAGGCCTACGCGCCCCTGCGCGACGGCGCCCGCCGCCTCGTGGAGCACGGCATCGCGCTTATCGCAGTCGTCGGCAATCACGATACGAAGGTGCTGCCGAGGCTCGCCCAGGATGTTCGGGGGGTCCATCTTTTGGGCGCGGGTGGGCGTTGGGAGAGCGCACTGGTGCACCGCGGCGACGTGCCGGTCGCGCGCATCCTCGGTTGGTCGTTCCCAGAGCGGCGCCACACGTCTTCGCCGCTCGACAACTTCCCCGCGGCTTGGGCCGCTGGAGCGTTCGACGACGGCGTGCGCACACCCATCGCGACGTTGGGGCTTTTGCACTGCGACGTCGACGCCAGCGCAAGCCACCACGCGCCAGTGCGTCGCGCGGCGCTCGCAGAACTCAACCTTCCCTTCGCTCTCGGGCACGTGCACAAACCGGATGCGCTCGACGGGCCCGCGCCGCTGGGTTATCTGGGCTCGTTGTGCGGTCTGGATCCGGGTGAACCCGGCCGTCGCGGGCCGTGGTTGTTCGAAGCAGAGCAGAAGGGCTGGCGCACGCGCCACATTCCGCTCGCGCCGGTGCGCTACGACGTTCTCGACGTTGACGTGAGCAGTGCGCAAAGCGCGGAAGACGTGGAGTCGCGATTTCTGGCCACCGTCGAAGCACACGCCGCGGACTTGGATCGAGACGGGGACAGCGCGCGAGCTGTCGTGGTGCGCGCCGTTTTGATCGGACGACGTGTATTGGATGCGCTCGGCATCGCCGCCGCGCTGGCACGCCTCGCTGCATGGCGCGGCGCACACTTTGGCGCGCGTGCATACCTGTTGGACACCGTGCGCGACGGATCGCGACTTGCGCTCGACCTTTCTGCTCTTGCACAGGGCGACGATCCACTTGGACTTTTGGCCCGCCGTGTGCTCGACCTCGAGCAACGCACGGAACAGGGCCGAATGTTGATGGCGCGTGCGCGAGCCCGTTTGGGCATGGCCCTCGAGGACGAGCGCCGCCAGGCGTTTGCCGCGCTAGACGAGGATGGTTTGGCCGCGCTGCTCTCTTGCGAAGCGCACGCGGCGCTCGAGGAACTCGACAGCCAGCGGAGTCGCACGCCGTGAAGCTGCGTTGCGTCGAACTGAGCGGCCTGCCCGGCCTCGAGCGCACGCTTCTACTCGGCGATCTGCCCGCAATCGGCGCGGTGGTGCTCGGCCCGAACGGTTCGGGCAAATCAAGCCTGTCGCGTGGCATCGCCGATTTGATCTGGGAGCGCCGCGAAGCGCCCGGTGTGGGCCACGCCGCGTGGTTGGCGCACGGCGGCGCGCTTCAATCGTCCTACGGCCCGGGGCAGCGTTTGCGGTTTGAACCGACCGCGCCCACGCTGCCACCCGCGCGTTTCGCGCGCCTTTATTTCCTCGATTTGGAGGTTTTCCACAGCGGCGCGGGCCGCAAGGACCTCGAAGTGGAACTGCGCCGGGAGCTGCGCTCGGGTTACGACCTCGCGGCGGTTGGTGCAGCCGTGCGGGAACCGTGGCGCACCGCGCGACCGTTGCGGGCGGCGCGGCGTGTACTCGACGATGCGCGCCGTCAACTCGCAGCCCAACGCACGACCCAGCGCGCGCTCGACTCGGAACGCGCGCGCTTGATCGGCCTCGAAACCGACCGCCGCGCCGCGGAAGCCGCGCGGGAGGATTTGCGCGCGCACGAACGCGCACTGGCGGCGCTCAAAGCCGCGGACGCACGCGACGCCGCGGCACGCGTTCTGGCGGAACTGCCCGCCGCCGCGCGGCGCTATTCACCCGAAGACCCGGAGCAACTCGCGACTCTCGAACGCACGATTGCGGATGCCCAGACCGCGCGGACGACGGCATCGGCGCAGCGCGACACACACGAACAGACGCTTGCGCAACTGCGCGACGTCGACGGCCTCGCCGCGACCGTCGAACGCATCGACCTGCCGAACCTTGCCCGCGCGCTCGAACAGGAGAACGCGCGTGTTGAGGCCGTCGAGGAAAAGCTCGACCAACTGTTTGCGGGCCAGGGCCCCGCGCTGCTCGAGCCTGAACAGATCGCTCACCTCGACGTTCTTTTGGACACCGCGGAGCGCGCGCAGGTAGCGCACCACGCGGCGTGCGAGCGGCTCGAGCTGTTTGATGCGCAGCGCGACGGAGCGCAGCCTGCGCTGGACCCACGCGCGCTGCGCGATGGCGAAAACGCGCTGTCGCGCTGGTTGGAGGCGGACGTGGGCGTGCAACAACGGCCGCGCACAGGCCTCGGTGCGGCGGTGGTGCTCGCCGCAGTGGCACTTTTGGGCGCGGCGGTGTTGTTTGCGGCCAACGCGCCGCTCGCGGGCGCGCTCGCTTTCCTGTGCGTGCTTGCGTTGTTGCCCCTCGCGTTTTTGCTCCTGCGACGCTCGCCCGACAACACCGCCGTGCGCTCGCGTGAAGCCGACATCTTCGCGCGCACACAACTCGAACCCCCGGCGGAGTGGACCACACGCGCCGTCGCGGACCGGCTGGTCGAAGTGCGCGCGGAAATCAAAAACGCGGAACTTCAGGTCGCGCGCGACAGCGAGCGCACACGCGCGGCGCAAGCCATCGCCCGATTGGACGCTGCGGCGGGCGCCGCGAGGGCGGAGCGCGATCGTTTCCTTCTCGAGCTCGGCTTGCGCGCTCCGTCGGGTCCCGTTGCGGCTATGGAACTCACACGGCAGTTGCGCGCCGTCCTGGAGCTGCGCGCGGAGCTCGAGCAGGCGACCCGTCGCGCGGACGGAGCCCAACGCGCCCTCGGACAGGCGCGGCTCGCTGTTGAAAGGTGGCTCGCGGAGGTCGGCATCGCGCTCCCCGCAGGCGCCCTCGACGCGCAACGGGTTTTTGAGCGTGTGGAGCAACGCCGCCGGGAGCGGGAAGGAGCAGCGCAGCAGTGCGCGCAGGCGCGCGCGGAGCTTGCGCGGTGCGAGCGCCAACTGGAAACCGACGCTGCCGCGCTGCAGCGACTGTGCACGCGCCTTGGGATCGAGCCCGAGGGCGCGCGGGAGGCCGTCGCGGCACTCGCGCAACAGGCGCAGGTGTATCAGGCGCACGACCTCGAGCACCGCGCGCGGGAACAGGAACTTGCGCGTTCGGGCGTTTTGGCGCAGGCGATCGAGGCTTGGCGGACGCGGGGGGTCGACGCGATCGCAGCCGCCATCGCAGAGGCCCAGGAACGTGTCGAAGGGCGCGACGGAATTGTTGACGCCATCAAAGGCATCGAGGTGCGGATCGCGCAGGCCGAGCGCGACGATGCGTTTGAACGGGCGCTAGCAGACGAGCGCGCGCGGACGGAGGACTTGGAGCAGGCGACCCAACAGGGTTTGCGCGCCGCGGCCCTCGAGTTTTTGCTCGAGGATGTCGAGCATGAGCACGACGCGGTGCCGCGATCGCAGTTGCTCGCGCGCGCAGGTGTGCTGTTTGCCCGTTTCACGCGCGGGGATATGGCGCTGTTGCCCGCGCGCTCGACCCCCGGCGACGCACGCGATCGTGGTTATCGCATCGCCACGTCCCGCGGCGCCGAACGCGAACCCGCGCAGCTTTCGAGCGCGACCTTCGCGCAGCTCGAGCTTGCGCTGCGCATCGCCGTGATTGAACGTGTTGAGGAAGGCACCGAGTCGCTGCCGCTGTTCCTGGACGAGGTGTTGACCCATTCGGATCCGGCGCGGTTTGCGGCCATGGCGGACGCGCTGGCGGAACTCGCGCACAACGGTCGGCAGATTTTCTTTGCGACGTCGGACCCCGTCGATGCGCAGCGCTATGTGCGTGCGTTCGGGGATTCCGGCGCGTGGCCCGCCATCGTGACTTTGGATGGTTCGCGTCCCGAGCCGGTGCCGTTGGAACTTTTGCAGCTCGACGCACTTCCCGCGATCCCCGCGCCCGACTCGCTTGCGCCACAGGAGTACGCGGCCCGTCTGGGTGTTCCGCGGCTCAACCCGTTTGCTTCGGTCGATAACGTGCATCCCTATTACCTCTACCGGGACGCGCTCGCATGTGTGCATGCGCTCGCGCGCGGTAGGTTTGAGCACGTCGGTGCGTGTCGGCGGTTTTTCGCGACGGGGGGCGCAGTGGAGGGGGTCACGCGGGAGGAGTTCGAGCTGCGGTGCAGCGCGCTGGAAGCGACGCTCGCAGCGTTCCGTATCGGTCGTGCGGCGCCCTTCCCGCCCGAGTTGATCGAACAGGCCATTCCGAAGAGCCAGTTCCTTCACGACGTGGTCGCTTATGCCAGCATGGTGGGCTTCGACGGCCGAGCGCTGCTCGATGGGCTCGAACGCAAGGCCGGTCCGGAACTGCGGCGTCCCCAACGCGAAGCGCTCGAACAACACCTGCTTGACGGCGGGCACTTGAAGGACGAGCCAGCGCTGCCACCGCACGCGGTTGCGGCACGGGCGCTGGAAAACCTCGCCCTGGTGGACGGCGCGGCGCGCGAGCGTGCGGCGGCCTGGATCCACGGTTTTGTGGGTGCGCTCTTCAAACGTTCGGAAGAAGACGGGACCACGCGCACTGCGTAGGATGCCGCATGTGCCGAATCCCAAGCTTTCGCAGCCGAGTCCCCGCCAGCGTTTTGTTGCCGCCCTGCGCGGGGAATCCCAGTCGGCGCCGCCCGGTTGGATGATGCGCCAGGCGGGGCGATATTTGCCCGAGTACATGTCGGCGTCGGCGGGCCGGCCGTTCATGGAGCGGGTGCGCGATTCCGAGTTGTCGGCCGAGCTCACGCTACAACCGATCCGCCGTTTCGGGATGGACGCCGCCGTGGTGTTTTCGGACATCCTGGTGCCACCCGCGGCAATGGGGATTGACGTCCAGTTCATCGAATCGAAGGGTCCGGTGCTGTCGCCGCCCGTGCGGGATGCGGCGGCAGTCCGCGCGCTACGCCCGTTCGACCCCGCTCGGGCGACCGACTTTTTGGCGGAAACCTTGCGCCGGGTGCGGCAGAGTTTGGGCGACGAGCGCGCGTTGATCGGTTTTTGCGGCGCGCCGTTCACCACCGCGAGTTATTTGATCGAGGGTGCGTCGAGCAAGAGCTTCGAGCGCACCAAGTCGATGCTGTACGGGCAGCCAGCGCTGTTCGACGAGCTCCAAGCGCGGCTCGTCGATGCGCTCGGCCCGTACCTGGCCATGCAAGTCGCGGCGGGGGCCGACGCGCTGCAGATCTTCGATTCCTGGGGCGGAGCGCTCGACCGGGAGACCTACGCGCGCGCTGTTCTGCCGCACCTGACACGCCTCGTCGCGGGCGCGCGCAACGAGGGAGTGCCTGTGATCGTCTACGCCAACGGCGGCGACCACTTGCTCGAGGTGTTGATGGACTCCGGATGCGATGCGGTGTCCTTGGATTGGCGCACCGCACCGGCGGACGCACGTGCACGTTCGGCAGGGCGGGTGGCGCTCCAAGGCAACCTCGATCCCACGGTGCTTTTTGCGGGGCCCGACGCCACACGCGCGGCGGTCACGACCCTGCTCGATCGTTTCCGCGGCCAGCCCGGATACGTGTTCAATGTGGGCAGCGGCCTCCTGCCCGGCACTCCCGTCGAAAGCGTCGCCGCTGCATTCGAAACGCTGCTCGCGCGGCGTTGAGAGCCGGGACTTCCGCCGGCGGTCAGCCCTGCACCTGCACGCGCTTTTGAGCGCTCTGCCGGCGCAGGGTCTGCAGCAGAACGCGCCCCGGGCCGCGCAGCCGCGTCATGAACAAGCCTTCGCCGCCAAATAGGCTGCGCAGGCAGCCGCCGACGGCTTGCACGTCGTAGTCAACACGCTCGTCGAACGCGGCGAGGTGGCCGGTGCTGACGAAGAGCTCTTCTCCGGGTAGGAGGACACGCTCGTCGAAGTCGCCGCTGCCGTGGATCAGGGCGGTGCCACGTCCGGACACACGTTGGAGGAAGAGCCCCGCCCCGCCGAAGAGCGCGGCGCCCGCGCGGCGGGCGATGGCGACATCGATGTCGACCGCGTCGCCAAAGGCTGCGACGAAGGAACCGCGGGTGGCGAGGACGGAACCGTTGCCGAGATCCCAGGGCATGATCTTGCCCGGTTGGCTGGCGGCGATGTCCGCGCGGTCGGAGCCTTCCGCCAGGAGGTGGACAAGCGCGGCGCCCGCGCCGGAGAGGGTGCGCCGAACCGCACCGCCGAGGCCGCCGGGCACCCGCAGGGTCCAACGCAGTCCGGACGAGTGGGACATGAGGCCGCCGCGGCTCGCCCAGGCGACGTCACCGGGCTCGAACTCGAGGCGCGCGACCTGGGCGAGGTCGCCGTGGATGGTGCATTTCATGGCAAGCGCGCGTGGTGGGTTAGGTCGGGGTGGGCGGATTTTTTGAAACCGGAACGGGGTCAGTGCGGTCTCGGGTGGGTGGAGGGGGCCCACCAACCTAACGTCGTGGGCGATGCGGGAAGCGCGGCCATCGCCTGCGGCCCTTCGCCTATATGCTTCACCCGTTCCACCGGCGCGCGCCGCCCGTGCACGCTCCAGCGTCGCCACCCCGTTGAAAACACCGGCCACCCCCGAACCGCTGCTCGATGTCCTCGTCGTCGGCGCGGGGTTGAGCGGGCTCACGGCCGCGTTCGAGCTCTCAGAACGTGGCGCCGACGTCGTCGCCCTCGACGCGGCCCCCACCGCCGGCGGTGTCGCCACATCGCGTCGCGTCGGCGACTACCTCTTTGAAGCGGGCCCCAACACGGTCCCCGCATCCGCGCGCGAGTTGCGCGAACTCGCGGGTCGCCTCGGGATCGCCTCGCGTCTCGTCGCAGCCGACCCGTCGGCGCGCACGCGCTACCTGTGGTTTGGCGGCCGCCTCGTGCCGCTGCCCGGCGGGCCGCTCGGCTTGCTCACCACACCCCTTTTGTCCGCCGGCGCGAAATTGCGCGTGGCGAGCGAACCCCTACGGCGCTGGCGGGCGCCGGAAGCGGACGTGACCGAGCCCTCCCTCGGCGAGCTTCTCGACGAGCGCATCGGCGTGGAGGCGTCGAACCTCTTCGCCGGAGCCTTCGTTCGCGGTGTTTATGCGGGCGACCACCGCCAGCTCGGCGCCCGGAGTGCATTTCCGCGGCTGTGGTCGATGTTGTTAGACGGTGGCGGCCTGGTGCGTGGCGCGCGTCGGGCTGCTGCGGCGCCGCGGCCCCCCTCGGGCCCCGGCCCGGACGTGCCCGCCTCGCGCTTGCTGTCTTTCCCTGAGGGCTTGGGCGAGCTCGCCACGGCCCTCGCAGACCGACTCGGCGCACGCCTTCGCACCGGGTGCCGCGTCGACGGCATCACGCGGGAGCCCTCGGGCTGGCGCGCAACGTTGTCCGGCGGAGGCTCCCTACGTGCACGGGCGCTTGTCCTTGCGCTCGGCGCTCGCGCCGCCGCCGCACTGATTGCCCGCGCGGGCTTGGGCGAACTCGCCGAACGCCTCGCGGCCCTCCCGACCCGCGGGATTCGCCTCGTGCATCTGGGGTTCGCACCCGGCACCCTGACACTGCCCCCGGGTTTTGGTTATCTCGTGCCCCCGCCAGAGGCGCTCCTTCGCCGCGGGGGATCGGCCGCCGCTCCCGCGGCCCTTGGCGCTCTTTTCCCCTCCAACCTCTTCCGCGGACGCGCGCCCGCGGGCGGAGCCGCGGTCACGTGCTTTTTCGCCGAAGATTGGGCCCGGGGTTCGAGCCCTGAGCAACGGGCCGCGCTCGCCCGGCGCGATCTCGCGCACGCACTCCGGCTGCCGGCCGCCCCCGAAGCCGAAGCGTTTTGGTGCGTGGATTGGCCCGGTGCGATTCCGCAGTACGCCGTGGAGCACGGGGTGCGGATCGCGGGTCTCGAAACGGAGCTCGCTGAGCGTGCCCCAAGATTGCACCTCGCCGGTAGTTACACTGCGGGGCTGGCGGTCAACCAGGTCCTCGCCCGCGGCCGCGCGGTCGCCGCGCAGATCCAAGGGGCCGCGAGCGCGCCGCCCACGCCGTGATCCAAGCCCTCGTCGTCCTCCTGCCCGTGGTGTACGCCGCGGCCGCCGCACTGGCTCTGATCGAGTTCAGCACACTCGGCGCAGGCGGCGGAGCGCGCACACCCGGACTGCCGTGGCGTGTCGGTGCCTACGCGGCCGCGCTCGCCCTACACGTCGCCCTGTTCGCCGCCCGCGCAGCGAGCGTAACCGGGACACCCAGCTTCGAAGGCTGGTGGGCCATTTCCGCCCTCGCCTTCGCGGTCGCGACGTTGCACCTCGTGGTCGCTGCGCGCCAGGGGACCAGCGGCACCGACCCGATCGTGCTCACGACGGTACTCGTGCTGCAACTCGCGGCTTCGGCGTTTGCACCGCTCGACACTTCCGTCGCGCCCGACCGGCCCATCCCGTTCTACCTGCTTCACGTCACTTCGATCCTCGTGGCGAGCGCCGCGCTCGTCCTGTCGGGCCTGCACGGTTGCCTCTACCTGATGCTGTTCCGCCAGATGCGGCAGCGCCGCCTGGGCAACCTCTTTGAGCGCCTGCCATCACTGCACCTGCTCGCGCAGCTCATGCGCCGCACGGCCCTCGTCGCATGCCTGCTTCTGCTGCTGGGCTCGAATGGCGGTATCTGGTGGGCCCACGCTGCCCAGATCCCCGGTTTCACCTACGGCGATCCCGTGGTAATCCTTTCGCTCCTGCTCAGCGTGTACTTCGGCGCCGTGGCGTTCTCGCGGCGCATCCCCGGCCTCACGGCGCGGCGCGCGTCCTTTGCGGCGGCCGTCGGCCTGCTCTTGCTGATCGCATCCCTCGGGCTGTTCCTCGCGGAGTCGAACTTCCATTGGACGCGCTGACGCCGAGCCTCGCCGGGGAGCTGATGCTGGTGGGTGTCTCCCACCAAAGCGCACCCCTCGACGTGCGCGAACGCTGTGCCGTGCAACCCGATCGCCTTGCGGGTTATCTTGCAGCGCTGCGCGCGCTCGACGGAGTCGAAGAGTGTTTTGTGCTTTCCACCTGCAACCGCACGGAAGTGCTGGTCGCCGGGCGCGTCGACGAGCGCGTCGAAAAGCTGCTCCTTGAACTGTTTTTCCGCGCAGCGAGCCCTCCACAGCTCTACACCCACCGCGGACTGCACGCGCTGATCCACATGTTCCGCGTCGCTGCGGGCCTGGACAGCCTCGTTTTGGGCGAGAGCCAGGTCCTCGCACAGATCAAAGATGCGGCGGCCGCCGCGCGTGCCGCCGAGGGTCTGGGTCGGCGCCTTGCCCCGCTTCTGGACCAAGCGCTGTCGGTCGGTCGTCGTGTGCGCAACGAAACGGCCATCGGCCTGGGAACACTTTCGGTTGCACGCGTCGCGATCGACGTTGCCGCGCAGGTGTTCGGTGGATTCACTGATTGCCGCGCGTTGATCGTCGGAGCGGGCGAAACGGGGATGCTGGTCGCGCAGCATCTCTTCAGCGCCGGCGTGGGCTCCTTGGTGTTCGCGAACCGCAGCCAGGATCGCGCCGCCGCGGCCGCCGAGCGGTTCGGAGCGCGCGCCGTCGAACTCTCCGCCATCGGCCAGGAACTTGCGCGCGCCGACTTACTCGTGGCCTGCGTGGATGGCGCCGGTCACCTCGTTCGGCTGGAGGACTTCCCAAAGCGCCTCGATTCCCGCGATCGGCCGCTGCTTGTCATCGACCTCAGCGTCCCGCGCGCGATCGAGGCGACGGTCGCGGGGCAAGCGGGGCTCTTTTATTACGACCTCGACGACCTGGCGCGTGTTGTCGACCGCAACCGCGCGGACCGCGAAAAAGCGACCGAGGGGACCGCGGAAATCCTGGTCGCCGAGGTGCACAAGTACCTTTCCCTGCGCAGCTACGCGGCCGCCGCGCCGGCCATCGCGGAGCTCCGCGCGCGATTCGACAGTCTGCGCGAGCAAACGCTCGACGAGGTCGTCGGCGAGCGCTCGACGTCGGATCACGTGCGGCTCGCGCACGAACTGACACGGCGCCTGCTCGATGCAGCGCTCGCGCACACCAAGGACACGATCCGACGCTCGCGCAGTGCGGACGAACTCGACCGCGAGTACCAGCGCTACCTCGAAAGCCGCACACAAGCGGAAGAACGATGAACTTCGTGCTCGCCACGCGTTCCAGCGCGCTTGCGCTGTGGCAAGCCCGTGAAGTCGCGCGCGCGTTGCTGGAGTGCGACGCGCACGCGGCGGTGGCGCTGCTCGAACTGAAGGCGAGCGCCGACGTCGACACCACCACGGCGCTCGAACGTTTTGGTCGTACGGCGTTGTTCACCGCGGAGGTGGATCGAGCGGTTCTCGATCGGCGCGCCAGCGCCGGTGTGCACAGCCTCAAGGACGCAATGACGACCCTCGAGCCGGGCCTCGAGTTGGTTGCGGTGCTCGCACGCGGACCGGTGGAAGACGCCCTCGTCACGCGCGACGGACGCGGCATCGACGACCTCGAACACGGCGCGCGGATCGCCACCGGCTCGCTGCGCCGCGCGGCGCTGTTGCGGGCCGCGCGGCCCGACCTGGAACTTGCCCCGCTGCGCGGCAACGTCGCGACGCGGCTGTCCAAGATCGGACACGCGGGTATCGACGGCATCGTGATGGCGCGCGCGGCCCTCGTGCGGCTCGAACTCGACCATCTGCCCCACAGCGTGCTTCCGCCTGAGCGCTTCGTGCCCGCGGTTTGCCAGGGGATCGTCGGCGTTGTTGCGCGCGCCGATGACAAGGACGCAGCGCAGCGTTTTGGCGCGCTCTCCCACAGCGAAACGTTTGCGCTCGCCACCGCCGAGCGTGCGTTCTTGCGCGCGCTGCGCGGGGGCTGCAACGTGCCCGCGGGGGGCTGGGCGCGTTTGTGCGGCGGCGGCATCGAGCTGCGCGGCACCGTGCTTTCGCCCGATGGCAGCCGCAGCGTCGACGCCGTCATGTCGGGGCCGCTCGACGCGGCCGAAACACTGGGTACTACGCTGGCGCAGCAGCTTTTGTCCGAGGGTGCGGGCGAGCTGCTGGCCCTTGCGCGCCCGTGAGCGCGAAGTCCGTTCTCATCACCGGCCCGTCCGGGCGCGGAGCGGTGTGGGCGGACGCCGCGCGGGCCGCGGGTTGGGAACCGCACGTGTGCGAGTTGTTAGACATCAAAATCCACGCGATCCCGGCGCCGCGACCGCGTCCCGATTGGGTGGTTGTGGCGAGTAAAAACGCGCTCCACGCGCTGGAGCCCCTGCGCGCTGCGCTGCGCGGTGTGCGCTGTGCGTGTGTGGGCCGGCCGAGCGCAGCGGCGCTCGAGCGCATGGGCCTTGTCGCCGGCATCCCGCACGCGGTCGATGCTGCGGATCTTCTGGCCCGGTTGACGCCGCTCCTGAGCCCCGGGATTCGCATCCTCGCCCCGCGTGGATCGCGCTCGGACGAGCTCGCACGCGCGCTCGCGGCCCTGGGCGCGCACGTCGATGCTCCGATCGCCTATACAAGCCACACGCGCGTGCAAACCGCCCCCCTGCCACACGCCGACGCGGTGTTTTTTGCGAGCGCCTCCGGTGTGGCGGCGTGGTGCGAACACCGATTGCGCGGGGGTGCCCCTGTGGGTCCCCCTTCTGCAGGGCTCGCCCTCGGCCGCAGCACCCGACGGGAGTTGGATCGCCGATGCACGCTCGAACCGGGCCTCTTCGACCCTATCCTCGAACTGCCGCGGCCCGAACCCAACGACCTCTGTGCGCTCCTGCGACACCTTTTGACGCTTCCATGAACGCCGACCAGCCCTCGACTTCGACCCGTGACCCGCGGCCGCGCTCCAGCGCACTCTTCGAGCGCGCGCAGCGCCTGATCCCCGGCGGCGTCAACAGCCCGGTCCGCGCATGGAAGGCGGTCGGCGGAACGCCGGTGCACATGGAGCGCGGCGTCGGTCCCTACGTCCACGACGTGGATGGCAACCGCTACATCGACCTTGTGATG
Source organism: Planctomycetota bacterium (assembly GCA_038246255.1). Classification (GTDB taxonomy): domain Bacteria; phylum Planctomycetota; class UBA1135; order UBA1135; genus RI-242. The sequence continues at coordinate 11,040 of JBBRWC010000012.1, read as the reverse complement.
AGCTACGGGCCGCTGCTGCTCGGGCACGCACCCGCGGAAGTCACCGCTGCCATCCGCGCCGCCGCCGAGCTCGGCACGACCTTTGGCGCGCCGACCGCTGGGGAACTCGCGCTCGCGGAATCCATCGTGGCGGCCGTGCCGTGTGTCGAGCGCGTGCGCCTCGTGAACTCGGGCACGGAGGCGACGATGAGCGCCCTGCGCCTCGCGCGTGCACACACGGGACGCGACAAGATGATCAAGTTCGACGGCTGTTATCACGGCCACGGCGACTCGTTCCTCGTGAAGGCGGGTTCCGGCGCGCTAACACTTGGAGCACCCGATTCGCCCGGCGTGCCCGCAGTGCTCGCGGCGCTGACGCTGATCGCCGACTACAACGACCTCGTGTCCACTGAGCACCTCTTCCAGGCGCACCGCGGCGAGATCGCGGCCGTGTTCGTTGAGCCAGTCGCGGGCAACATGGGCTGCGTGTTGCCTGAGCCAGGTTTCCTCGCCGGCCTACGGCGCCTGTGCGACGAACACGGCGCGGTGCTCGTGTTCGACGAAGTGATGACGGGTTTCCGCGTCGCGCGCGGCGGTTACATGGAGCTGTGCGGCGTGATGCCGGACCTGGTCACGCTGGGGAAGGTCATCGGCGGCGGGCTGCCGATCGGCGCCTACGGCGGTCGGGCCGAGCTCATGCAGCAGGTCGCGCCCGCCGGGCGCATGTACCAAGCCGGCACCCTGTCCGGGAATCCGATCGCCGTGGCGGCGGGGATGGCCATGCTGAGCGCCCTGAGCGACGACGGCGTTTACCGCGACCTCGAACGCGCCGGCGCGCGTCTCCAGGCCGGGCTCGAAGCCTCCGCGCAGCGCAACGGTGTGCCGCTGTGGGTGGGGCGCCAGGGCTCGATGGTGTGCCCGTACTTCTCGGCCCGCCCGGTCACGCGCTTCCAGGACGCGCTCGATTCGGATCGGGAGCGCTGGGTGCGGTTTTTCCACGGGATGATCGCGCGCGGGGTCCACCTGCCTCCGTCGCCCTTCGAAGCGTGGTTCCTTTCCACCGCCCACGACGATGCGGTCGTGGATGCCCTGGTGGCGGCGGCGGACGGCGCGCTGGCCGCGTCCTGAGGACGGCCGTCCGGACCGCGGTTGCCCCGCACCGCGCGGGGCGCGAGACTAGGGTCATGTCCGTCCCCACGCCCATCGTTTCCCCCGCCGTGCGAGCCGCATTCGACGACGCCGCGGCGACCCTTGAGGCTTTTTGTTGCGATCCGCTCGGCCTGGCGCGCGTCGACCGGTTCGTCGAACTCGTGCATGGCACGATCACGCGCGGAGGCTTGCTGATGGCCTGCGGCAACGGCGGGAGCATGTGCGACGCAATGCACTTCGCCGAGGAATGGACCGGGCGATTTCGCGGCGACCGTCGCGCGATCGGGGCCATCGCCTTCAGCGATCCGAGTCAACTGACCTGTATCGCCAACGATTTTGGCTTCGACGAGGTCTTTGCGCGCTCCGTCGAGGCCTACGGAAAGCAGGGCGACCTTTTGGTCGCGATTTCGACGAGCGGCAACTCACCGAACATCCTGCGCGCTGTGGCGGTCGCGAAGGAGCGCGGCATCACCACCGTCGGCCTGCTGGGCAAGGGCGGTGGCAAGTTACTAGGCGCGGTCGACCACGCCGTCGTGGTACCGCTCGCAACGAGCTCCGATCGCATCCAAGAGGTGCACATCAAGGTGCTGCACACCGTGATCGAAGCCGTCGAGCGGCGGCTTTTCCCTGAAAGCTACCCGGCGAGCTATCCACCGGATTGAGCCGACGGTCAGATGGAGTCGAGACCCCAGACGAAGGGTTTGAGCGGGAGTTCTGTCGCAACCAGGCCGGTTGCTGCGCGCGTGGCGGCCAGCGTTTCGCTTACTCCACGCGGCCCGCACAGCACGTCTAGCACCTGCGCGCCGTCGAGCAGTGTTGCGCCCCGCGGGCCCGTCCAGCGCCAGCGCGAAAGTCCGTCGCGGCTCGAAAGCTCGACGTCGACTTGACCCCCGCCGCGCGCGACCAGCAGTTGCGCGATCAGGCGCGCGGGTCCGACGCCGGGCAGCACTTTTGCGAGCCCGAGGAAGCCGCGATGGACCGCAGCACCCGCGGTCGCAAGCGCGTCGATCACCGCGAGGCCGTCATCGGGCGCCATCACGACCACCTGTTGTGCGCCTGACCGGGCAAACGCTTCCTTGAACAATCCGAGGGCCGCCGCGGTCCCCCCGGCCCACTCGTGGACGACATTTTCGAGGTCGCGACCGCGTCCGAGGCACGCGTAGGCCACGGGCGTCCCCGCTTCCTCGGCCACGAGCACCTGCATGCGCGGGCAGCGCAGCAGCGCCGCGGTCTCGTCCGCCGTGCGGTCGACACGCGAACTGTGGGTGGAATAGAGCCGGTGGATCGCCGCGGCATCGGCGGGCGTGGCCGCGCGCACCAATCCCCAACAAGGAAGTGCGGACACAACGGTGGGGTCGAGCACGGCGTCGACCTCGCTGCCGATCGGGCGATATCCGCGCGCGAGGTAGAAGCGCGGATCCTCGGCCCACAACAGCGCGATCGCAGCGCCACGCTCGCACAGCCACCGTTCGGCCGCGCTGAGCACCTGGCTCGCATGACCGCGGCCGCGCTGGGTGCTCTTCGTCGCCACAGATCCGATCAGGCCAATCGGAAGCTCCACGCCGGGGAGCAACACCCGCCGGGTGATGACGGCACAGGAGGAGTGCACGTCATCGCCGTCTTCAAGGACAACAAGGCGCCCATCGAAACCCGGACGGAAGATCAGCGGATACTCCGCTGCCAACTGACCGCCCGCGTCGAACACCGTCTCCATCAACGCGAGAGGACCACTGACATCGGCTTTTAGCTGTGCATTCACGGTTGTACCTCTTCGGACTTCTGACGCAGTTCTTGACGGTACGCTTCGAGGAGCTGAGCTCCGAGTTCGAGTGCGTTCTCGAGGCTGATCCGCGCATCGCGCACGGCGCGGCCCAGACCCTGGGCGTCACCCACTTCGCGTTCCGTGCGCTCGAGTGCATGCGTGTTGAACTCAAGCCGTTCGAGGAGCGCGTGGAACCCGGGGTTTGCGGCGGGCGGGACGGCGGCGACCGGCAGCGCATGCGCGGCGGCCGGGCGGATCGGGATGCTGCGGGGTTCCATGACTGTCGTCATCGGATGAAGTCCGCGGGACTAGCGGATAAAGTCGAGCAAACTGCGTTGGATCAGCCGCACTCCAGTGGCCTGCGCGAGCTGCAGAGTGCTTTCAGCGCGGCTCATCTCCAGCACGACGCTGGTGTAGTCGGCGTCGCGCTGTTCGGAGATCAGCGAGGACACCTGCAACCCCACCGACTCGAAGCGCGAACTCGTGTTGGTCATGCGCGCGCTGCGGGCACCGAGTACACCGAGCGACGAGAGGAGATTTCCGTGGTGTCGGTCGAGTTCGCCGATCCGCAGGTCGAGGCGACCTAACAGACCGTCTTGGTTGAGCGCATCGCCGTTGGCGAGGTCCGCCGCGATGCCGTCGAGGAGCTGGAACAGGTCGATCTGGCCCGCAAACTGCACAAGTTCCCGCCCGGCGCGCTCGACGGACGTCAAGTCGACGTGCAGCACGTTGCCGGTCGCCGGGTCTTCAAGACGCACGTTGTCGTCCCCCGGCCCGATCGCCACAAAAGGTCCACCGCCGATGCTGACCGATCCGGTTGCGGAAATGGACCCCGTGTAATCCGCTGCCGTGAACGCTGTGAGGTCGAGCGTGAGCGTCGCGCCCCCGCCCGACTGGAGCGTGAAAGCGGCGAGGTCCTCTGAGCCTGCGGAGGGCAGTGACTGCACCGGCCCATCGCCGAGTTGGATCGTACCTGCAGCCGCGTCGATCACGATCGCGTGGTCGCCAATCAACGTGCTCGCGCCCACGACCGCAGCGCCCAGCGCCAAAAGACCGCCGATGTCGAGAGTGTCCTGGCGCACTTCGAGCCACGACGTACCGGCGCCCTCCGAAGCTGTCGCGCCAGCGCCGGCCCCGGTCAAGCCGGCAAACGCGAGGCCGTCGGGTTCGACCTTGCCGAAGATCTCGAGCCCTGGAACGTTGATCGGGATGGTGACGCCGGAGCCGATGCGGATCTCCTGGTTGGCGTTGTCGCCCTGGTAGTTCACTTGACCGTTCGACGACAGGGCCCAGGGCGGTGTCGTGGTCTGAGTACCGCCAAACAGGTAGCGGTCCGCGGTGCGCTGGTTCGCGATCTCGATGAGCTGCGTGCGCAGGAGCGCCACTTGCTTGCCAAGCGCGGCGCGGTCCTGGTCCGTGATGGTGCCGTTCATTCCCTGCAGGACGAGTGAGCGCACCTCGGCGATCAACTTGGAGCCCTCTTCCAAGGAAGCGGCGGCCGCGTCGACGAACGTGAGGCCACCCGAAATCGCGGAACGGATGCGGTTCGTGTCCGAGAGCTGACGCTCAAGGGACAAAACCTTCGAGATGCCCGTCGGGTCGTCGGACGGTCGCAGGATGCGCAGACCGGAAGCGACCTGCTCCTGTGCGCGCACCAGGCTTGAAAAGTTGGTGCGCAGTCCGATCAGGACGCGGCGATAGGCGGATTCAGTGCTCACGCGCATGGCAGTCTCACAGGATTCGCAGAAGTTCGTCGTGCAGTTCGTTGATGACGCGGATCAGTTGCGACGCGCCGGCAAAAGCCTGCTCGAAGCGCACCATGTCGACGAGCTCTTCGTCGACGTTGACACCCGAGATCGACTCGCGCCGCAGCTCCAGACTCTCGAGCACCTTATTACTGGCTTCAGCGCCGCTCGCCACCGCGGCAACCTCGAAGCCGACATCGCCGATCAGGCCGCCGTAGGCTTCACCGAGCGTCGCCCCATCGAGGCCCGCGATACGCAGGTCTTCGACCCCGAGCAGGGCGAGCAGGATCCGGTTATCGCCCTCGGCACCCGTGGACGAGGCCGCGAGCAAACCGGGGTTCGATTCGATGTCCTTGCGGACCGCGATCGACGCCGCGTCGCTGCCCACGAAGTAGCCGTTCAGCCCGAGCGCCACCAGGGTGTCGGTGTTGTCGGAGTTTCCGACGACGTCCAGGGTCATGCGGTCGGCATCGGTCGCCGACAGTTCGCCGAGATGGAAGCTGACGGTTAGGCCGTCGCCCAGATCGAGCGCTTGCCCCGGCTGATAACCGTCGCCGACGAGCAAGGTTTTGACGAGCTCGCCTTTCGAGTTGAAAACGTCGACGCTGAGATCCGGCGTCGTGCCGATCGTGCCGTCTCCACTGGGAACGAACACGAGTTGGTCCGTCGACGTACCGGTGTACGCGCCTGCGATCGTCGGCGCGACGGCACCCAGCGTGCCTGTGAACGTGGAGCCGACCTTTGCGCCCAATCCGAGCGCCGTCGCCGCGCTGCCGCCCACGAGCTCGAAACTCTCGGACGGTCCCGCGCCCGCCGTCAGCAGGAACAGGCGTCCGTCGACGGATTCCGCCACCAAACCCGAAGCCTGGAAGCCGCTGTCGGCGTTCAGCGCCGCGGCGACCTCGGCAGCAGTGGCCTTGGCCGGATTCGCGAAGTCCGTCGCTTCGAACGCCACGTTCACGAGGGTGGAGCCGGGCCCGCCGGGCACCGCGAGCTGCAGGTCGTCGCCCGGCTGCACGGCGAAAGGACCGGCGAGCGAACCGCCGACCGCGGCTTTGGAACTGCCGAAGGTGCCCTTGCTGTCGGGCATAGTGTCGACGCGGCTCGAAAAGTCGAATCCGAAGCCCGCGTCCGCGATGATCTGGAGCCGCCCGAACGCATCGAGGCTGCCCGTCAGGTTCGGGATTTTATCGAACGCGCCTAGCAGGTCTCCGACCGTCGTCTTCGCGGCATCGATCGAGATTTTGTGTTTTGCGAGGGTGCCCGTGCTCGATTCGACGACGTTGACGTAGAAGTCGCCGCTGCTGATATCGAAGGGCAGTCCCGAGCGCGAAAGAAGCTCGTCCTTCAAATCCCCGTCCTTGTCGAGGTCGACGATTTCGTTCGTGCCGATCAGCGATTGGAACGGCCCGCCCTCAGGGATGCCCTGGCTATGAATACGGTTGACCGCCAGGATCAAGTTTTTCGCGAGGCCGTCGATGCGCGTCAGGAGTCCGGGAACAAATCCGTCGCGCAGGTTCAAGAGCCCGCCCATGCGGCCGCCCTGCAACGGTACGAAACCACCTACACCCTGGATCGCGACACGCGGCTTGCCGCTGGGATCCCTGTCGATGGACATGGTCCGGCTCGTTTCGCGGTTGACGAGCACGTTGCCCGCGACCAGGACTCGCACCGCGCCGGTTTCGTCCTCTTGGGTGTTGATGTCCGCGAGTGACGCGAGATTCTTGAGCAACTCCTGGCGTTGGTCGCGCAGGTCGTTGGCTTCCAGGCCCGCCGCTTCGGCTTGGCTGATCTCGCCGTTCAGTCCAGCCACCGCATGGGCGATCTGGTTGACCTGCTGGGCGAGGATGCCGAGCTCGCGACCGACCTCGCCCTCGAGATTCGTGAGGCTTTTGTCGAGTTGACTGAAACGTGACGCGAGGTCAACTCCGGCCTGCACGGCCGCGGTGCGCAGGATCGGGTCCGCGGGATTGCCGGCGAGTTGGTTGAAGCCCGCGAACAGGCCGTCGATGGCACCACCGAGGCCGAATCCGCCGGGCTCGCCAAAAAGGCCTTCGATCTCCTGCGCGGTCCCCAATTGGGCGGCGAGGCTGCCACCCACCTGGATCTGGCCGAGGATGCGCCGTTCGAGCAACTGGTCGATCGTGCGTGTGATGCCGCGCACCTCGACGCCATTGCCGAGCATCAAGCCGCGCTGCCGCAGCGGATGCGACGCGGCCAGTTCGACGCGCTGCCGCGAGTAACCCGGCGTGCTCGCGTTCGCGATGTTCTGACCGACGGTGTTCAGCGCGTACTGCGCGGCCAGCAGCGCCTTCAGACCGGTATTGAGGCCGATGCGTGACATGTCAAGCTTGCGCGTCGAGCAGTGCGCCGCGCCCCTCTTGTTCTTCGTGCTTGGAGCCGACGATGGCGTTGAGCATCTCGTTCAGCACCGCGCGCTGCGCTTGTGCGACGAGCGCGATGCGGCGGCCGCGGGCGAGGGCCTGCTCACAAGCTTGGGTGAGTTCGCCACGCAAGCGCGCGATCCGCTGGCCGCTAGCGCCCATGCGCAGACCGATGCCACCTAACGTCAATGCGCGCTCCGACGTGCCCCATTCGCGGGCGAGCGCGCTGAGCAACTCGTGGCGAGTGTGGGCGCGTGTTGGCTCACCCTGGATCGCTTCCGAAACGGAGCGGGTCGCGCTCACGAGCGTTTCGGCGTCGGAGTCCGACATCGCAGCCTCCTGGACCTCGAGCAGCTCGATGAGCCGGCGTTTTGCGCCGATCTCCTCTTGGACCCAGGCCTCGAGGCGCCGGACGATGTTGTGAGCGCGGGCCGACAGCGGCAGGTCGCGCGGGGCTTCAAGCTTCGGGTTCATGGTCACAGTAGCGGGGTGTTTTGGGGTGCGTCGATGTCGGCGGCGGGGGGCGGGCTCGCGAGCAAGGATCCAGGGCGCGGCAGGCCGGAGCGCAGAATGCCAACGAGGTCCATGGCGCCCGACGCAGCCACGGACTGACCAACGTGCTCGTCGAACCACGCTTCGTAGGTGTCCGCGCCCGGACCGGCGCCAAATGGGCCCTGGGGCAGCGTTTTGCGCATCTCCTTGACCAGCATCGACATAAAGAGCGCTTCGAAGCGCTGCGCGGCCTCTTCGACGTTGTCGCCGCTCAATTGCCGATCGAAGGTCGGGAGCTCGGCAAGGCGCGCCGCGGTCTGTGCGCTGGTCGCTTCCATCGCGGCCGCGAAGCCACGTGAGCTCGAATCACCTTGGATTCTCATTGGACGATGATCTCGGCGTGCAACATCCCCGACTGGCCCATCGCCTGCAGGATCTGGATCATGTCGAGCGCGCTGACGCCGATCACGTTGAGGACCTCGACCACGTCATTCAACGACGCCGCTCCGTTGATGATCGAAAGCTGCGCCTGTTCCTCGTCAACGAGCAAGTCGGTGCGGGGCAGGACTTGGGTCTCGCCTTCCGACTGGGGCCCCGGCTGGCTCGCCTCGGGTGTTTCCGCGATCGTGACTGTCAGGCTGCCCTTGGTGATCGCACCGCGGCCAATACGGACCTGCTCGCCCATCACGATCACGCCCGTGCGCTCGTTGATGACAACTCGTGAGGAGGCCTCGGGCTCGACGCGCAGTTGCAGGATGCTGTTGAGGTACGGAACGTGGGCTTCGGGCGGCAGGTCCGTCGGCACACGCAGTTGCACACTCATGTTGTCGAACGCGGACGCCGCACCGACAAAGCGTGCGTTGATCGCCTCGCAGATGCGCACCGCGTTGCCGAAGCTCGCTTTGTTCGGCTGGAAGTCGAGGTAGATCATGCCCTGGTCGCTGACGATCGTGCCGGGTACCTCGCGCTCGATCTTGCAGCCCAAGGAGATGCCCCCGACGGTGAGGTGGTTCTTCGTCACCGACGCCCCTTCGCCCGAGGCTGAGAACGCACCCGTCGTCACCGATCCGTAGGCCGTGCCGTAGACGTTGGCGCCCGAGGGGTCGGTGAGCTCCGCAAACACCAATGTTCCGCCCACGAGGCTCTCGGCGTCGTAGATCGACGAAACTTTCGCGTCGACGCGTCGACCCGGTTTGACTCCCGATGGCAACGTGGCTTCAACCCACACCACCGCGACGTTGTTCGCCGTCAGGGACGACGCGTCGAGTTTGATATTGTGGGTGAGCATGAGGTTGGCGATGGCTTGGCGCGCCGGCAGACCGGCGTCTCCAGTGCCCCCAAGTCCCGTCACAAGGCCCACGCCGTGGATGACGTTGTTCTCGAGCCCGCGGATATCCACGAGGTCGGCGACCCGCACTTGGATGCTGCCCGTGGTGCCGCGAGCGCGGTCGAGCGCCGCGCGCGGAAGTTGGCGGTAACGGGCGCTCGACGCACGGAAGGGTTGGGTCGGTGCCTCGACGCCGCCGTAGCGTGGCCCGCGGCGCACGTCGAGTTCGAACTCCGACGCCACGGGTGCCACCACCGGTGCCGGTGTGTTGCCGATTTGATCCGGCGGTTGGACGGGCGCGCTCTGCGCGACGACAAGCAGCAATGTGGTCAACATGGGCGCGGCTCAAAAGGGCCAGATCCAGCCGATGAAGGAGTGCAGCCAACCGCCGAGGCCGCGCCGGTTGGTGCTGTTGGTCATCGGACCTTGGCCGATGTAGACAACCTTCGCGTCGGCGACCAGCGACGACTCGATGCTGTTGTCGTTGGCGACGTCGTAGCGCCGCACCATGCCACTGAACTCGATCAGCTTGACTTCGTTGTCGACGCGCAGCTCCCGTCGGCCGCTGATGACGAGGTTGCCGTTCGGCAGGACGTCGACGACCATCGCCGTCAGGCGAGTGTTGAACGCGCCGCGCTTTGAATAGTTCGCGGCGCCGGAGAACTCGTCGGTCGATTTTGCCGCCACCTGAGGCAAGGGGTTGAACAGGTCGGGCTTGATCGAGAAGGCCTCCAACTCGTAGTCGAGGGTAGTGCTTCGCTTGAGATCGCTGGATTCCTCGTTGATCAGGTTTGACTGCTCGGCGATGACAACCGTCAGAAGGTCGCCCGGCCGGCGCGCCGACTTGTCAGCGATAAGGCCCACGGGGCCTCGGCTCGCGTCGTAGATCGACCCGGGTCGGCTACCCTGGGCGCCCGCGGGCACGAGGGCCGCGGCGAGGATGGTGATGGCGGTGATGGCGGTTTTCATGGGGTTCAACTGCCGAGATCGATTTCCACGAGGTCGCGGGAACGCACGACTCCGACCAGCTCCGCTTTGCTGTCCAGTGTGACGACACGCACCCGGTCGCCGATGCTCGCCGTGTCGCGGGCGATACCCGCCACGCGCGCCTTGATGCTGCCCTTGCGCACCTGAAGCACGACAGAGCGCCCCTGTTCGATAGCGACCGGCCGGTGCACGTCGGGTGCGGCGACGATCGAACCGATCGGCATGTCGCGCACGGTCGTGGATCCAAACACCGCGTCCACCGGCAATGGCGCCCCGCGCTGGGTGGTTGCGCGCGGGATGCGTTTGCGTTCGAAATGTTCGTCCGTCAGGCGCTCGCCCGCACGCACGCTGCGCTTCAACACCGGCACGGTTTGCCAGACGCGGACGTCGTAGGTGGTCCAAAGGGTGCGGTAGGGTGTCCCGTCGACCAGCACCTGAACCGGTACGGAGAGCGCGCCGGTGGCGAGGTGGTCGCCCGGCAGTACGACGCGCACAACCGCCGCTTCGATCCCCGCGGGCACCAGCATGTCGCTGATCGGGGAGCTCAGCTCGTACGTCGCGTCCTGCGCTCCGATTAGGCGCGCCACTTCCGCGTCGGCGGCATTGCGCAGGCGCGCGGCGGGGACACGCTCCACGAGGGGAAACACGCGGACGTTCGGCTGACCGCTGAGCGCGAATTCGATCTCAGGCAGGTCGCGCTCAAGTCGCGCACGGATCCAACCGTCGGCGATCACACGACTGTAGCCGGGTGCCGGCGCGTAACCGAGCGGGATGCGGCGCGCAGCCGCAACTAGCCCGGCGTCGTCGCCCGACACCGCGGCCACGTCGCCGAGCGTCAGCTCCGTGCCGCGGACCTTGGTCTCCATGGGGAGCACGACGGAGATGCCTCCGAGCAAGAGAGCTGCGAGTGTCATCATGATGGTTCGCGATCAGCGGACGAGGTTCGAGACTTGCTGCAACATCTCATCGCCGACGCGGATCGTCCGGCTGTTGACTTCGTAGTTGCGTTGGGCTTGGATCAGCTCAATCAGCTCGTCTACGATTTGAACGTTAGAGCGCTCGCGGAAGCCGTTGCGCAAGAATCCCATCCCATTCAGGCCGGGTGTCTGCGGCGTCGCGATGCCGGAGCTGAGCGTTTCCGAGAACAGGTTGCTGCCCACGGCCTTCAGGCCGGCGGGGTTGGCGAACCGGATCAGGAGGATCTGGCCCGCTTCT
>JBBRWC010000011.1:0-60488 GCA_038246255.1 Planctomycetota bacterium | reverse complement strand
GTCCCTTCGCGTCCAGGACGTGCTTGTGTTCCTCGATGTAGGTCTCGACCTCGGCCTCCAGGGCCGCTGTCAGCATGCGCTGCGCGCCCAGGCGCACCACCTCGGTCAAAGCATCCCGGGTGGTGGTTGCACGGAACCCGAGGGTTGTCGTAGCTTCAGACATGTGGCGTATCCTTGCTCCCTCGTCGTGGGCGTTCGGTGTTGATGTGAGAATCAAGCACCAAGGGTACGCCGCTCTGCTTCTCAGATCACCGTCCACAACTTCTGGTCATACCGCCGCGGCTGGACCATGCACCTGCGACTCTCGCAATCGATCGCGACGACCGCTGTTGTCTTCACCATGCTGCTCGTCAGCGCGTGCCCCGCGAGCGCGAATCCTCGGCAGGATCTTGCCGCAACTCCTCCTGCGGAGAAACCCCACGTGCGCGCACCTCTCCCCCCCGCCGAAGTCATCGCCGCCTTGCCGCCTGACGGCGGACCCGAGTTCAACCGACTCGTGTTCGAGGCGAGCCCGTATCTGCGCCAACACGCGCGCAACCCGGTCGACTGGTACCCGTGGGGCGACGAGGCCTTCCGCGTGGCGAAGGAACGCGATGTGCCGGTGTTCCTGTCGATCGGCTATTCGACGTGCCATTGGTGCCACGTGATGGAGCACGAGAGCTTCGAGGACGCCGAGGTTGGCGCGCTCATGAACGCGGCCTTCGTGTGTGTCAAAGTCGATCGCGAGGAGCGTCCCGATGTCGACAGCGTATACATGGCCGTCACTCAGGCGCTGATCGGGAGCGGCGGTTGGCCGATGACGGTGCTCCTGACGTCGGAGCGCAAGCCGTTTTTTGCGGGCACGTACTTGCCGAAGACCTCACGCGGCCAGCGTATGGGCCTCGTCGAGTTCATCCCCGTGGTCGATCGCGGGTGGCGCGAGGACCGCGAGCGAGTCCTCGCGAGCGCGCAGTCGATCACCGCGCAGCTTGCCGCCACCTCGAGCGGCGCGCCCGGCGAGGCCTTGGAGGCGAACATCCTGCTGCTCGCACGGCGCCAGCTCGCCGCCGGATTCGATGCTGCGAACGGCGGCTTCGGCACCGGGATGAAGTTCCTGGTGCCGCACAACCTGCGGATACTGCTGCGAGAGTACCAGCGCGATCGCGAGGCGGAGACGCTCATGATGGTCGAGCGCACGCTCGAGGCCTGGCGCCTCGGCGGTATCTATGACCAAGTCGGCTTCGGCATCCATCGGTACTCGACGGATCCGCGTTGGTTCCTGCCGCACTTCGAGAAAATGTTGTACGACCAGGCCCTGGCGACGCTCGCCGCCGTCGAAGCCTGGCAGGTGACACACGACCCCGATCTCGAGCGCTTTGCGCGCGAGCTATTAGCCTACGTCGCCCGCGACCTGACCGCGACCGAGGGCGGCTTCTATTGCGCCGAGGACGCGGACAGCGAGGGTGAAGAAGGGCTCTTCTACCTCTGGACTATTCCTGAGCTCGAGGCGGTCCTCGGCGCGGACGACGCGGCGTTCGTCGCGCAGCTGTTCCATTGCACGCTAGAGGGCAATTACCACGAAGAGGCCAGCGGCGCGGCCTCGGGGCGCAACATCCTGGCTTTGACACGACCGCTCGCCGCCGAGGCCGCAGCCCGCGGCGTCGAACCCGAGGCGTTCGCCGCGCGCTGGCAGAGGTTACGCGAGCGCCTCTTCGTGAGCCGCGAAACGCGTGTGCACCCCTTCAAGGACGACAAGGTCCTGACCGATTGGAACGGGTTGATGATCGGCGCCTACGCGCTCGCGGGTCGTGCGTTCCAGGACGAGGCTCTCGTCGCACGCGCCCAACGCGCCGCCGCGTTCTGCCTCGGCACGTTGCGCTCCGAGGACGGACGACTCCTGAAACGCTGGCGCGCCGGTGACGCCGCGTTGCCGGGGTTGCTCGATGACTACGCGTTCCTCGTTTACGGCCTGATCGAGCTGTTCCAAGCGGACGGCGACCCACGTTGGCTCGCGGCGGCGCTCGAGCTGAATCGTTTGCAGGTGCGCCACTTCTACGACCACGAAGCGGGCGGCTTTTTCCTCACGCCGGATGACGGCGAGGCGCTGATCGTGCGCAACAAGGAGATCTACGACGGCGCGCTGCCGTCGGGCAACTCAGTCGCCGCGCACAACCTAGTGCGCCTCGCGCGTCTGACGGGCGACGTAGAGCTGGAGGCGCTCGCGCACGCTACGGTGCGCGCCTTCAGCGGCCGCATCGCACAGCAGCCGGCGTCGTATTCGCAGATGCTCGCGGCGGTCGACTTGCTCGCCGGGCCGAGCTTCGAGCTCGTCCTCGCACAGACCGCTGACATCGCTCGGGACGCGCGAGCGGCGCTTGGCCGGATGTTCACACCGCGCGTGGTGCTGCTGCCGCGCGCGCCGCGTCACGCCGAGGCCCTCGCCGCCCTCGCGCCCTTCACTCGCGAGCAAGCGCCGCTGGGTGGGCAGACCACGTTCTACCTATGCCAGAACTTCGCTTGCGACGCGCCCACGGTGGACTTGCAGGAGGTGCTCGCGAAGCTCGGTGCTCGCGACTGACGACGGGGGATCCCCGGTGCTCCGCTCGGCCGGGCTGCGGCTACCCGTAGGACGCTTTACGGTGCCCAATCCACTCGCCAGCCGGGAGCGCCCAACCGTTTGGGGCTTCAAGCCGCCCGGGAGAGTGAGGTTACTCTTCGTGTCGGGCGTCGGTTGGTATGGGGTAGAAGCTCGGCCTCGACCTTGGACCCACACAGCCCGGCCCGATTTTCCATACCTTCTGACCCTACCTCAAAACCTCAAAGACAATGTAATCGCTTTGAAAGAGTGGCTCGCTGGGACCCTAATGAGAAACTCGATACGGGCTTCGCAAAGGTACTGGAGCAGCTCGTGGGATGGGTAGCCCCGATCAAGGACGAGCACATCCTTGCTCTCCAGGCTTTCGAGCATACGACACAGGTGCTCGTGCTCGTTGGTGGCGTAACCGAAAATTTGAAGATCGACCGGAGTGCGCGTGCACACGTCCACCAATACGCTGAGCAGGGCTTGCGGACACTGACTGCCAGAAGGCACGCCGAAGGCATATGCGAGCTCGTCGCCACGCTGGAGATTGAGCTTGGTCCCGTCGGCTGCGAAGACACGGCGGCCCTTCCACAGCCGCCGGGCGGATCATCGTGCGGACGAGCCGCCGCGGCTACTTGATAGAGGAGCTCGCGGAAGAAAGTTGGTGTGATCTTATGGCGCGCTTCGCAAAAAGACGTCGCGCTGACCGGCTCCGCGCACGGCAGTCGAATCCCATGGGCCGCGACCTCGTCCCAAAACGCGCGCAGCAGGTGAGCGTAGCTCCTACGTCCAGCATCGCTGACCATATAAAGGATCAAGAGAGTCACCAGGTCGGGAGACAGCGGACCCGAACGCGTGAAGTCGCGAGGTGAGTTGAATTTCCCGGGCATGCGACGGGTTTCAAATGCACTTGCAATGATGTCGAAAAAGCGTCTAAAATCTGACGGCCCGGCATGAAATTTCCGAGTTTGCAGATTCAAGACAATTGGCGCCCGGGGCGGCGGCGCTTGAGGCGGCGGCGCTCGTCGACAATAAAGTCTTCATGCGCTCATCCAATCACTCCGGTCTGTCGGCATCACCCTTCGACCAGCTCCTGACCCGGCCCCCTCCCATTCAAGTCACTGATGGACACAAAGCGGGCCGCATTTCGGAGCCTAATGCCATTGCCCCCGGGGCCGGCGGAGCATCGCTTCACCGTGCGTGGCCGTCAACCGACCGGGGTCGGCCGGCATCGAACCCTGGCGATGCGTGTCAGGATGCGCCCGTGAGCTCCCCGCGTCCCAGGGTCGTCATCGTCGGCGGCGGCTTCGCCGGCCTGCGCGCGGCGCGGGCGCTGCGCCGTACCGCGGTCGACGTGACGCTGGTCGACCGCAAGAACCACCACGTCTTCCAGCCGCTGCTCTACCAGGTCGCGACCGCCGGCCTCAACCCGGGCGACATCGCCTATCCGATCCGCGCGGTCGTGCGGCGCCAGCCGGCGACCCGCGTCCTGATGGCCGACGTCAGCGCGATCGATCTCGCGGCGCGCCGGATCGAGACCGACGGCGGCCCGATCGCCTACGACTACCTGATCGTCGCGTCCGGCGCGACCCACTCGTACTTCGGCCGCGACGACTGGGCCGCGTTCGCGCCGGGCCTCAAGAGCGTCGAGGACGCGCTCGAGATCAGAAAGCGCGTCTTCCTCGCCTACGAGGCGGCCGAGCGCGAGGTCGATCCGGCGCGGCAGCGCGAGTGGTTGACGTTCGCGGTGGTCGGCGGCGGGCCGACCGGCGTCGAGCTGGCCGGCGCGCTGTCCGAGATCGCGGCGACGACGCTGGCGCGTGACTTCCGCGCGGTCGATCCGATGGCCCGACGGGTGCTGCTGCTCGAGGGCACCGACCGGATCCTGCCGAGCTTCCCGGCCCACCTGAGCGAGAAGGCGCAGCGCCAGCTCGAGCGGCTCGGGGTCGAGGTCCGGCCGTCGTCACAGGTCACCGCGATCGACGCGCTCGGCCTCGAGGTCGGCGCCGAGCGGATCGCGGCGCGCACCGTCTTGTGGGCCGCCGGCGTCGCCGCCTCCCCGCTGGGGCGGACGCTCGGCGTGCCGCTCGATCGCAGCGGCCGCGTCGTGGCCGACGCCGACCTCACGGTGCCGGGCCACCGCGACGTCTTCGTGCTCGGCGACGTCGCCGCGGCAGTGTCGCGCGGCGCGCCGGTGCCCGGGCTGGCGTCGGCCGCGATCCAGGGCGGCGACCACGCGGCCCGCTGCATCGCCGCCGATCTCGCGGGCGCGGCGCGTCCGCCGTTCCGCTATCGCGACAAGGGCACGCTCGCGACGATCGGCCGCTCCAAGGCGGTCGCTGACCTTGGCAAGCTCGAGTTCAGCGGCTTCATCGCCTGGGTCTTCTGGTGGGCGGTGCACATCGCGCTCCTGATCGGCTTTCGCAGCCGCTTCTTCGTGATGCTGAGCTGGATGTGGTCGTACCTGACGTTCCAGCGCGGCGCGCGCCTGATCACAGGCCGCATCCCGGCGCTGCCCGCCTGGCAGGCCGCGTCGGCCGCGCCCGACGCGGCGGCGGCGACTGCGGCGGCGGCGGCGGCGGCGGACGCGCGCCAAGTCGCCGGAGGCTGACGCTCGCGGCGCGGCGGTGGCACGCGGTGGGTCGGCCTCACCCTTGTAGTGAAGGCCGTCGAGCACCCGCCGAGCAACCGCCGGACGTCGCGCGCCGATGCCTGGGCGCTCGCCGCCGGCTCGTCGTTCGCCGGCGCCTCGCTGTACCCGCTCGGCACGCTGTACCCGCTCGGCGCGCTGTACCCGCTCGGCGCGCTGTACCCGCTCGGCACGCTGCTCGGCGCGCTGTTCGGCGCGCTGTTCGGCAACGAGGTGCGCACCGCCCGGCTGGCGGCCGTGCCCCGCGCCGCAAGCCCAGCGCATCCGTCCGACTCGGGCGGCTCCCGAGGCTCTGCAGAACAGCATGGCGTGCGTCCGAGGGACCGGACCCACTCGTACGTGGGCACGATCAGGCGCCGCTGCCTCTGAGGCCCTGGTGAAACCACCGGGCGAGCCGAACCGGGCCTTGCGGACGGAGACCAGAAGGGACTGCCCCAAGGCCGAGTGGACTCAATCGAATGCGCCACACACCACGCTCTGCAATACCCATGATAAGGTTTTGAGCGCACGATCGTTCGGCTCGCCCCACCCCGCCAGCGTCCCGCAGATTTCCATGAGGATCACCACTCGCCACGATTTCTGGGACCTTCCCCGGTTTCGCTCCCTTGCGTTGCTCTTGGTCGGTTGCTCGAGCGTGGCGTGGGCCTTTCCGGTCGCAGCTTCGGTGTCGCTCCAGGAACTCAAGCTCACCGCAAGCGACGCTGCGCTCAACGATCACTTTGGTCGCTCCCTGGCCGTTGCGGGCAACACGGCGCTGATGGGATCGCGGTATGACGGGCATTCGGGTAGCGATCTGGCGGGCTCGGGCTACATTTTTGTGCGCAACGGATCGAGCTGGCTCGAGCAGGCCAAGCTGATCGCTAGCGATGCGGAGTTCGCTGACTTATTCGGGCATTCCGTCGCAATCTTCGGCGACACGGCGATCCTCGGCGCCCGCAACGACGACCACTCCGGCTTGACGGACGCCGGTTCGGCCTACATCTTCGTTCGCAACGGGACGAGCTGGACCGAGCAGGCCAAGCTCACGGCGAACGACGCCGAGGCCTTCGACCACTTCGGCATCTGCGTGGACATCGAGGGCGACACGGCCGTTGTGGGAGCGAGTTTTGACGACCATGCGGGTGGAATCGACGCGGGCTCCGCCTACGTGTTCGTGCGCTCCGGAACTCGCTGGAGTCTGCAAGCCAAGCTGACCGCAGGCGACGCGGCGGCGCTCGATTTGTTTGGATGGAGCGCGGCCCTTGCGGGAGACCGGCTGGTCCTGGGCGCCCCCCTCGACGATCATGCCGGGGGAATCAGCGCGGGTTCCGCCTACGTGTTCGAGCGCGCTGGGACGAGTTGGAGCCTCCAGGCCAAGCTCGTCGCGAACGACGCCGAGGCTGGCGACCAGTTCGGCAACTCCGCGACGCTGTCGGGGGACACCGCGGTCCTGGGAGCGCCGCGCGACGACCACGCGGGCGGTATCAACTCCGGCTCGGCGTATGTGTTCCTGGCCAACGGAGCGAACTGGAGCCAGCAGGCCATGCTGACCCCCAACGATGCCGCGGCCAACGACGACTTTGGTCACACGGTCACCTTGAAGGGCGACACGGCGATCGTGGGATCACCCCAGGACGAGTTTTCCGGACTTATCCGGGCCGGTTCGGCCTATGCGTTCGTGCGCGTCGGGACGAGCTGGAGCGAGCAGGTCAAGTTCACCGCCAGCGATGCGGCGCTGGGCGACAACTTTGGATCGTCGGTAGCCCTTTCAGGCCCCTCGGTGCTGATCGGGGCGCCCCACGACGACCTCGGCCGAGAAGCTGACGCCGGTTCGGTGCACGTGTACCTGCTCGAAACGGACTGCAACGGAAACGGGGTTCCCGATGCGCAAGACCTCGCCTCCGGCATCAGTGCCGACTGCAACAACAACCTGATTCCGGACGAGTGCGACCTCGCCGCCGGGACCTCGCTCGATCTCGACGCGGAAGGCACTCCGGACGAATGCCAACCCTTCTCCGCCAACGGTGCCTCGCTCTCGATCTCGGCGGGAGGGACGATCGAATTCGCGCTCCATGCGGGCCCGATCCATGCCGGCGGGTTGTTCATCGTCCTTGGCTCGGTTTCTGGTACGGCTCCCGGCGTCGCTGTCGATGGACAGGTGCTGCCGCTCAACCCCGATGCGTACCTGCTGCTCACTCTCTCGGGCGGGGGCCCGCTGCACAATGGCATCGGACTGGTCGACGGGTCGGGCTCGGCTAGCGCTTTTCTAGCGATCCCCCCCGGCTTGCTCGCGCCGGTGCTCGCGGGTTTGGTCGTGCAACATGCCTACGCTGTCGCTGACCCCGTCTCCTTGGTGGTCACCCTCACCAGCAATCCGATCCCCACAATCCTGCTGCCCTAGCCCGGATGCTTCATGCGCTTTCAACCAGAAGGCCCAATCGGCGGCCTTTGGCCGCCTTACGCCCTCTGGCGGCACTTTGCGGCCACGAGCGTCCTCGATGACCTGTTCAAGGTCGCCTGTGGATCCCGCGGCCGCAAAACACCACCAGACAGCGACTTGGGCTCGTCCGCTCGAAACGCTCCTGAATAACCCGGGCAAGCCCGGTCGGTCGCCCTCTAAGCCCTCCCTCCACCAAAACTACCCATGTTCCAACTTGCCATGCCCACCTCAATTAGCCTGCTAGCCCGGAAGCTCGCCCTATTCTCGCTCGCTCAGACCCTGCTGATCGCAGGCGCCGCGGCTCAAAACGTGTTCACGTTTCCAATGGATGGCCCTCAGATGGGCATCAACTCACCCGGCACAGGCGTGGCCACCGTAACCTTGAATACTTCAACCGGTCTGGTCAGCGCCGACGGATCGTACAGCGGCCTGCTGGGAGACCTGCTGGGCGTGCATATCCACGGACCCGCACTGCCTGGGGCGAGCGCGCCGGTCAAGATAATCCTGTCATATGCTGGCACGACCAGCGGCACGATCACAGGCTCAGCGCAAGCCACCCCGACCGACATTCAAAACCTGCTGTCCGGTCTCTACTACATCGTGCTCCACACGGCGGCCCACGGCGGCGGCGAGCTGCGCGGTCAGATCGTCACCCCCAGCGCGGCCACGCCCTTTGGGTCCGGCGTGAATCCTCAAAACAGCCTCGTGACCCTGGCGGGTACGCCCAGCATTTCCTCGACCCTGACCCTTGGCATCGACAACCCGACGGGGTCGCAGAGTGGTCCCGGGACGGGGCTGGTGTTCTTCGCCACCCAACCGGACTCCCTGTTCCCATTGACGGGCTCTGGCACCCTGTTGTCGGGCGTCGGCATGTCAGGTCCGATCGGCGAGCTCCTGATCAGTGCCTTCGCTCCGAACCCCTTCCTGACCCTCATCGCCCCCGGTTGGTCCGGGGCGGGTGCTCCGCTCCCGGTCGATTTGAACCTGCCCAACAACAAGAACCTGGTCGGCAGGACGCTTTACCTCCAGGGCGCCTTGTTCGCCGACTCCAGGTTCACGCTGACCAACGGGCTCGAGCTTTACCTGGGGCTTTAGCCCGGGTTATTTATCAGGTTTTCGAGCAGACGAGCCCAAGTCGTCGCCTGGTGGTGCTTTGCGGCCGCGGGATCCACAGTCGACCTTGAACAGGTCAACGAGGACGCCCGTGGTCGCAAAGTGCCGCCAGAGGGCGAAAGGCGGCCGAAGGCCGCCGGTTGGGCCGTCCGATCGCAAAGCTGGTGAATAACCCGGGTTAGCCCGCGACTAAGCCCAGCGCCTGAACGCAGTGCCCTGCCGACTGGCCCGCCCCGGGCCTGTCGACCGCTGCGGAGGCGGCTCAGCGGCTCAGCGGCGCGGGGGGGCGAGGGGGGGCGAGGGGGCGGGGTGGCAGATCGATGCGCCCGTCGGCGACGGCTTTGCCTGCGAGGAAGCGGTGCAGTTCGGCTAGGGCGGCGGGTTCTTCGCGTTCGCGGCCGTCGTGGGAGGTGTTGGAGAGCACGAGGTGGGCTGAGCGCGGGAAGAGGGCGCGCAGCGCCTGCGCATTGGCCGGGGGTGTGCGTGCGTCGAGCTCTCCGCTGACCATCAGCACGGGCACCTCGCTGGTGAAGGGCGCGCGGAATTCCTTGGCCAACGGCGCCACGGCCGTAGCCGAGCAGAAGGCCAGATGGAAGGGCGCGTTGAGCGCGTCGCCCAGGATGTTCTTGGGGTCTTTGGCCTCGCGTTCGATGCGCGCGCGCCGTCCGGCGCTGGCGCAGGACGCACAATCCATCAAGAGGCCCATGCCGTTTTGGGCGTCGATGCGCCGCAGCCCAGAGGCAAAGTGACCCACGGCTGCCCAATCCCCGCGGCTGGCCGATTCCAAGAGGGCCGGCAAAAAGGCTTGGCCCCGCGAGTCCCCGAGCGCATCGGCCACAACGCGAGCGAGGTCGTACGGGCCCAAGACAATCTCGAGTGGCGCAGCATCGCGCTGGGGCACGCTGGTGCGCACGGGCTGTTGGGCCAACTGTGCGAGCAGTTGGGCCAGGGTGCCGAGTAGGCTGGGCATGGCCTCGGCGTACAGCGGGTCCTCGGCCACACGCCGGTCCAAGGCCTCAAGCACGCGCTGGCCCGTGCTGGGCAGCTTGAAGCTATCGTCCGGACCCTCCACATGGGCGAGCAGCGCGCGCTCCACGTGTTGCCCGTGGTGGCGCAGCACTTCGAGCGCCAAATGGGATCCGTAGCTGGTGCCGAAAAGCACGATCCGTTTGTGTCCGAGGGCGCGGCGCAGGGCATTCACGTCGTGGGCACTTTGGGTCGTGGTGTAGGCGGAAAGGTCCACACCTTGGCGGCGCCAGTGTTCGGCCATCTGCGCCGTGGCCTTCGATTGGGCGCTGAGCACACTCGCTTCGGTTGAGGGTTCGAGCAGCGGCAGTTCCACCGCGAACTCGGGGCCTGCGGTCAAGTTGGGCACGGCAAGGCCCGTGCCCCGTTGGTCCAGTGCGATCACATCCCCGTATTGGCGCAGGTCGAACTGCGGTTGGGTGCAAAACTCGGACGCAAACTCGGTGCCCGAGGGACCCGGTCCGCCCACCAGAAAGTAGATCGGCGGGCCGGGCTCGGCGGCGGTGCTTGGCAGGTGCAAAAAAGCCAGCTCGATCTGCTTGCCGTCCGGTTGGCCGTGTTGCTCGGGCACAGCGATGCGGCCCATGCGGCCATCGATCGTGTCGCCGCCGGCAGAGACGAGGCTGAAGGGCTCGTAGGTGATCTTTGCGGGCAAGCCTTGGGCCGTCCACAAAAGAACGAGGGGCAAAAGTGTGATGCACATGGGAGTCAAGCGAAGGGGGCCGCAGTGGGCGGGACGAGCCGCGCTTTGCGTGGCTCCCCGAGGTACGAAACCAGCGCACCGAGGCTGAAGGCGACGGCGGGCAGGAGAACGACAGCGAAAGCCAGTTCGCGCCCGGGCAGCACGAAGGAGAGCGGCACGTCCGCGAGCCGCAGAAGGCCAAAGGTGGGCAAGAGCCCCGCGGGCACGCTCAACATCCCGCCGACAAGCGCCAGGTAGGCCGCGCGCGCGCCCTCCAGCATGCGCAGGCTGTGGGGCGAGGCTCCGGTGATGGCCAGCACACGCCGATCGGGCGCCGCCTCCACGGCGTTGAGGGCCGTCGCGACCGCCACGACAGCAAGGCCCAGTCCCAAGGCACCCGCCAAAAACAGCGTGAGAGCGGTGTCGCGGCCCTGCGTCGTTTCGCCCGCGGCGCGCTCAACCGCGCCAGCGAGGCTCGAAAGCAACATGGCGAGGGACAACCCAGCCAACACGGCGGCCGCAGCGGCACCGTTGCGCAGGGGAGCGCGCGCCGCGTCCCGGGCCACCAACCGCCACGTCAAGGGCCAACGGGACGCGGCTCGGCCCAGAAGTCCCAGCAGGCCGCTCGCCGCACTCGCCCAACCCAGGATGCCCAAGATGGACCCGAGCACAATCGGGCCAGGCGAACCGCCCTCTGCCAGGGGTCGTGCGGTGAACACCGCCGCGGCACCGGCCGCCGCCACACCCAGGGGCAACCAGGGCACGCCGCCCGTCGCATCGCGCACCGGGCGGGCGAGGCCCAGCGCGATCTTCGGCGGCAGGGAACTGGCGCGCAGGATTGCGGGCCATGCGGCGACGAGGGAAAACACGAGCGCCAGGGCGGGTGCCGCGGCGAAGGCGAGCGGCGCAAACTCAAGCTCGCCCACAAGGCGTCCCACCACCAAGTGCACAAAGGGATGCACAAGCGCCGCACCTAGGGCGCCCGCGGCCACACCCACCGCGGAGGCGAGCAGCGCCAGGATCGCGGTCGATGTGAGCACCGCCCGGACCACCTGGTAGCGCTCGGCGCCGACCGCTGTGAGCAGGCCGATTTCGCGCTGGCGGCGGCGCAGGCCGATGGCCACCGCCGCGCCGACGATCAGGGCTGCCACGGTGAAGGCAAAGCAGGCGACGAGCAGCACGGCGATGGTTTCAAAGCGGTCGACGACCATGGGGCCGCGGCACATGCGGCGGTCCTCCCACGGGATGCCGCGCCGATGCAACTCCTCGACCCAGCCCCGACCACCCGCCGGGGCCTTTCCAAGCAGAATGCGCCGTTCTCCGCGCGGCACTTCGCGCACCAGGGTGCGCACCAGCAGGTCCGCGCGGATGTCTTCGGGCAGTACCACCACACCGCTGACGCGCACGCGTTCGCCGTCCCATTCGATCGTGTCGCCCAGGCGCGCATGTTTGGCGCGCAGCAGCGAGGGCGAGAGCGCCACTGCTCCCGGCCCCGCGGGCGCGTGCCCGCGCCGGACGACCACGAGACCTTGCGCCAGGCCGCCGGGACTCAGGGCTCCCGGTTCGAAGGCGCGCGTGGCCACCGACCTTTGGCCTTGCGCGGTGGAGAGCAACTCTTCGCCCACGTCGAAGCGCCCGTAGGGCAGATCCGCAGGCCATGCGGCGAGCAGTTGCTCAAGCACGGGCTCCGGGGCACCCACCAGCACAAAGTCCGCGGTGCCAAAACGCGCCGACACGTACTCGCGGCGGCTGTCGGGCACCGTTCGCAAAAGCGCCCAGCCCGCCACCAACCCCGCGCAGGGCAGGGCGAGCCAAACGAGCAAAAGCGCGCTGCGCCAGCCGTGGCGGCGGTGGCTGCGCCATTCCACGCGCAATAGGGCACGGAACGAACCCACGGCCGGATTCAGCGGCCTCTGATCCGTTCGGCATCCAGCGCAAAGCGCCCGTCCACCAGATGCAACACGCGATCTGCCCAGGCGGCGTGGCGCGCGTCGTGGGTGACGAGCAACGCGCTTTTGCCGCTGTCGCAGGCAGCACGCAGGTGGCGCATCACGGTTTCGCCGCTCAAGGAATCAAGGGCCCCAGTGGGCTCGTCCGCGAGCAAAAGTTCCCGGGGGCCCACAAAGGCCCGCGCGATCGCGACCCGTTGGCGCTCGCCGCCTGAGAGCTCCGCTGGAAACCGATGCGCGAGCGCCGCCAGGCCGACGCGTTCGAGCGCTGCGAGCGCGATGGGATCCGCGTCACGCCGCACGGCACCGTCCAACTCGAGGGGCAAACGCGTGTTTTCAAGGGCGGTGAGCCCGTCAACCAGGTTCAAGTCCTGGAACACGTACCCCACATGCCGTCGGCGCAGGGCCGCCAGTTGCTCCCCGCGCAGCGCCACCAGATTCTGGCCGTCCAGGAACACAGCGCCACCATCGGGGTGCTCAAGCGCCCCTGCCAGGCCAAGCAGCGTGGATTTGCCCGCGCCGGAGGGCCCCATGATGGCCACAAACTCGCCGCGCTGAAGCTCCAGGTCCACCGGACCCAGTGCCCGGAGTCTTTGCCCCGCGCTTTCGAAATGGCGCTCCACGGCAACCAGTTGCAGGATCGGCGCGCTCAAGCCGGCCCCCGCGCCGCGAGCCGCGCGGCCACCAGGTCGAGCCAACGCACTTCCGCGTCCAACTTGAGCAGCAGCGCATCGAGCACGAGCACCCAGGGCAGCTCGCGCGCGGGATCGGCCTTGGCTTTCGCGCGCGTGAGTTCGGCCATGCGCAAAAGGGCCGCGGCCCGCTGGCGCACGAGGATCGGCCCCACCGAGTCCACGTCGGCGGCGATGGCGAGCAGCACCTTGATCGCGAGCTCGTCCCGGGCCGGCGGGTCGAGGGCCACGGGAGCCTCGAACCACTGGGCCAGGGCGGCCCGCCCCAGGTCCGTGATGCGCCAGGACTGGCGCGCCCCGGGGCCCTGCTCGGTGGGCGCGGTGGGCTCGGCCAGACCGTCGCGCTCGAGCCGCGCCAGTGTGGTGTAGACCTGCCCCACGTTGAGCGGCCAGGTGCCGGCGGTGGAGCGCTCGAAGTTGGATTTCAGGCCGTATCCGTGGCGGGGCTCCTCCGCCAGGAGGGCCAGCAGGCTGTGGCGCACGCTCATGGGGGGGCCATGCGCGGTATGCATACTAAGTATTCTCAAACGGCCCCTGGAGCCCGCGGAACGGCCCAGCCGGCCCAGCCGTGGGATCCAAAGCTGTCCCGTTCCGCGGCCCCGGCGCACCTGAGGACACCGAACGGCCCCAAAGAACCGGACCCGGCTAGCCGTGCTGGGAGTGGACCGGATCTGTCGAGCCTTGACAGGGCGGGATGGCACACGGGTTGCTGGTTTTGCCGACGGACGGGCCGCTGGACGCGCTCGGCCGACGGAATCGACGACCCACCCACAACCCTCACTGACTAAGGCGCATCATAATGAAGGCAGTTACTTGGCATGGACGCAATGACATCCGCGTGGACAATGTGCCCGACTCGAAGATCGAGGACGATGGCGACATCGTGATTCGAATCACCGCCTCCGGCATCTGCGGGTCGGACCTGCACCTGATGGCCGGTGCAGCACCCGCGATGGAGGCCGGCGACATCATCGGGCACGAGCCGATGGGCATCGTCGAAGAAGTCGGCAAAAGCGTGAGCCGGTTCAAACGCGGCGACCGCGTCGTGGTTCCCTTCACCATGGCCTGCGGGCACTGCTTCTTTTGCGCCAAGACGCTGTTCAGTCTGTGCGACAACACCAACCGCAACGGCGACATGGCTCGCGAGCAGCTTGGCCACACACCCTCGGGTTTGTTCGGCTACTCGCACTTGCTGGGCGGCTACGCCGGTGGACAGGCGGAGTTTTTGCGCGTTCCTTTCGCCGAGTATGGCCCGATCAAAGTGCCCGACGGGCTTTCCGACGAGCAGGTCGTCCTGTTGTCGGACATTTTCCCAACCGGATACATGGCGGCGGAAAACTGTGACATCGAAAAGGGCGAAACGGTGGCCGTCTGGGGCTGCGGGCCGGTGGCGCAGTTTGCGATTCAAAGCGCCTGGATGCTCGGTGCCGGTCGGGTGATTGCCATCGACTGCGTGCCCGAACGACTGGCAATGGCGCGCAAACACGGCAAGGCCGAGACGATCAACTTCGAGGAAGTGGACGTTTACGAGACGCTGCAGGAAATGACCGGCGGCCGGGGCCCGGATTGTTGTATCGACGCCGTCGGCGCGGAGAACCACGCAGCCGGGGCGCTACGGGAAATGGTCGACAACCTCAAGACCGCCGCCCACCTGGGCAGCGATCGACCGCATGTGCTGAACGAGATTATCAAGTGCTGCCGCAAGGCGGGCAAGGTGTCGGTGCCCGGCGTGTATTTTGGCCCGGTCGAACTGACCTTCGGACCGGCGATGAACAAGGGGCTGCAGTTCAAGATGGGCCAGACGCACGTGCAGCGCTACCTCGAGCCGCTTCTGCAGAAAGTGCAAAGCGGCGAGTTCGACCCGTCGTTTGTCATCACCCACCGCTCCCCGCTCGAAAACGCGCCCGAGATGTATGCGACCTTCCGCGACAAGCAGGACAACTGCATCAAGGTCGTGCTGATCCCGTAGTCCGGGTTATTCATCAGGTTTTCGAGCAGACGAGCCCAAGTCGTCGCCTGGTGGTGCTTTGCGGCCGCGGGATCCACAGTCGACCTTGAACAGGTCAACGAGCGACGCCCGTGGTCGCAAAGTGCCGCCAGAGGGCGAAAGACGACGAAAGGCGGCCGAAGGCCGCCGGTTGGGCCGTCCGATCGCAAAGCTGGTGAATAACCCGGGCTAACGGCCCGCGGGGTTGGCCCGGTGGGCGACGTATCGCCCGGCGACCCTTCGTGGCGTCGGCGCGGCGCCGCTCGTCGCGCCGGGCTCGGTCTGGACCTTCGTGCGCTGGCCAGGCCTGCTTCACAGCGCGTTCGGCATGGCGCAGGCCGTACCCGAGCGGTCGCACTCCAGCGCCTGACGGAGGCCGATGGTTCCGGGACGCGGGCGCGCCCCGGGCGGAGTGCCCGGAGTGCCGCCCGTGGTCACAGCGCCGTCACGGATCGGCGGGAACCTAAGCCCCGCAGCGCGCGACGCCGTAGCGTGTCCCTGGCCCCTCGACCAGGACCTTGACCATGACCGCCCGAAACGCCGTTTGCGCCCTCGCCGCCCTCGCCCTGTTGCTCTTCGTCGCCCCCGTGGATGCCCAGCGCCCCGGACATGCGGAACGTGCGGCGCCCGAGGGCGAGCCCGGACCCATGCCGCCCGACGGCTGGCACCACGACGTGGGGGAACTCGGCACTTACTACCCCCAACCGGCGGACGTGCGCTTTGGCGACGCGCAGGTCAATCAGGACAGGACCGGGGGCGCCGAACAGACGCTCCACGCGCTCGCCGCGACACCTGCCGGCTTCGCCGCGGTGTGGCGCGACACACGCCACGGCAACCTCGGGCTCTTCCTTGGCCGCATGGATCGCGAAGGGAACGTGCTCGGCAAAGAGCAACCCGTGCACGCCCCGCGCACGAGCCGCCAAGTTGAGCCCGCGATCGCCGCCGGCGGGCCGCTCTTCGGCGCCGTTGCGTGGTTCGCGATGGACGGGGGCGCGCAGCAGGTCCAGTTGCGCTTCTTCGAGCGCACGCAGGGTGTGCGCGGACCGATGCATCCGCTTGGAACCGCCACTGGGCGCAACACCGAGGGCGGGGTCGCGCGCGGCGACACCGGGCAGATGCTCGGCCTGGGTGTGTCCGCGGGTTCCGGCCTGTCGAACCAGCGTGCGAGCCGCGCTCCCGCCCTCGCGTTTGCCGACGACGGCACGGGCATCGTGGTGTGGCGCGAGGGTGGCCGGTTGTTCGGACGCCCGGTTTCGGCGGCGGCGGCTGGAGCAAGGGGTGAACCGTTCGACATCGACCAGGGCGGCCCCGAAGTGACGAGCGATGCCGTCGCTGCCGCTTCGCCCAGTGGCGCTTACCTCGTGGGTTGGACCCGCGCGGACGGTGTCGCGGTCTGGGGACGGAGCACGACGGCGGGTGGAGCGCCCGAATCGCAGGGTGTCGCCCGAGCTGCGGGCGCTGGCGAACTGATGGGCATCGCGGCCACCGATGTGGGGTGGTGGTTGCTGGTGCGCGTCGAAGGCGGCGTGGTGTTGCGGCAGCTCGACGCGGATTTGCGCGCGGTCGGCAGCGACATCGCGCCAGTGGAGGGCGCCGTCGTTGCGGCGAGCCTTGCCGCATGGGAGGGCGGCCTGCTGCTCGCCACCGAACGTGCGGGCACCGCGGAGTCGGGATCAAAAGGCAGCGTCGAGCTCCATTCCCTGGATGTGAGTGGTGCTCCCGCCGGCGAACCTATTGCGCTTCCCGGCGAGGGCGGCGGTCCCGCGAGCGGCCCCGTCGTGGCCGCGCGGGGTGACCGGGCGATCGTCGCGTGGACGGACCGGCGCAGCGGCGATTTCGACGTGTACTACCGGGTCCTTGGGCCGGGCGACAAATCGGGCCCGGATCGGCGTTGGAACACCGACGACGCGAGCGCCGATCAAACCGCTCCGGCAATTGCCAGCAACGGCAGCAACCGCGCGGTCATCGTTTGGGAGGACCGCCGCCACGGCGCGTCGCATCTTTATGGACGCCGGCTGGGTCCCGCGGGGCTCCAAGGCGACGAGTTCCACCTGGGCGCGGACGCTGCGCTGGACGTTCGGTCGCCCGCGGTCGCAGTCGGCGAGGATGGGGGTTTCGCGGTCACATGGTTCCAGCAGGGTGAGCGCGGTGTGCAGAGCCTCGTCCAGCTTCACGGACCGGACAACAAGCCGATTGGCCCCAGTCTTGAACTCGGTGTCAGCGCGCGTCCGAAACCCTGGCGCTCCAGTCAGGTCGCGCTCGCGGGGGGGCGCTATGGCGTTTTGACCACCGTGGACCGGCCGGGGGGCGAGGTCGGGGCGGCGCTCGTCGTCGCGCTCGTTACACCCGGTGTCAAACCGACGGTGCACACCGTCGACACGTCCGCCAACGACCTGCGGCACCCGGCCCTTTTCCCCGGCTCCGACGGCGGATTTGTCGCCATGTGGGACGAAGCCCCGCGTGGCGAGCCCGCGCACCTGCGGGGCCGCCGTCTTGGTCCCGACCTCACACCGCTCGGTGAAACCCTCCGTTTCCACCCGAGTCCCACCCGGACCGGCGATTGGGACCCGGCCGGCGCGCCGTGGGGCGACGGGGGGTTCGCGCTGGCGTGGACCGGCAACGAGAGCCCGACGCGCGACGTTTTTGCCCGCTTTTATGATCGCCATGGCAGCCCGGCGAGCTTCCCCATCGCCGTGAGCGTCCTTGCGAACGAGCAGGACTACGCTGAGATGCTGCGCCTTGGCGACGGCTCGTACGTCGTGGTGTGGGAGGACGACATTTCCTACCGCGACCACATCCAGGCGCGCCGCGTCCACCCCGACGGAAGCGCGGGGCCCGCCGTCACCCTGAACCAACGCGAAACCAGCTTCGTCCCGGACCGGACCATGCCCCATGCGGCGGTTCTGGGCGACAGTTTTGCCGTCGTCTGGAGCGATCGGCGGCGCGGACTCGGACACGACGTGTTCGTCCGGATCCTCGGGCCGGGTTTCGACCGCGACCTTCCGCCCGCCACGGTGGAAGCCGCCGATTGAGGAGGTCGCGAGGCGGAAGCGGCCGTTCGGCCTCCGCCGTGTAGCATCCTTCCGCGCGCTTGCGCGCCCAAGCCCCATGCAGCACCACGAGGATCGCTCCGACCGTCAACGCGCCGCCGAAGCTTTTTGGGACCGTTGGGCCCTCGCGGGCAACGACGGCGCGCCCCGGGACGGATCGGGCCAGATCGACATCGCGGCCGCGCTCGGCGGCGCGTCGCAGTCCGCGCGCGGCATTCTGCCGTTTGTGCATCCAGGAGCGCACGTCCTCGAGATCGGCAGCGGTGTCGGTCGCGTGCTGGCGCACCTTGCCCCCTACGTCGGCCGCGCTATCGGCATCGACATCTCGCAGGTGGTGGTGGAGGAGAGCGAGCGTGTGCTCGCGGAGTTCCCCAATGCCGAAGTGCGTCATGGAGACGGCGCGAGCCTCGCGGGTGTCGAAGCGGACAGCATCGACCTCGTGTATTCGGTCCTGTGCTTGATCCACGTCGACAAGCGCAGTGCGTTCCGCTATCTGCGCGAGATCCGACGTGTGCTGAAGCCCGGCGGCCGGGCGGTGCTCCAGTTCCAGAACATCCTCAGCCAGCGCGGTTTTGAGCACTTCCAGGAAACCGCCGAAAACGACTTCCCCTTTGAGTTCTACACACCCGAAGAGCTGCGCTTCCTGTTGCGCGGCGCGGGCCTCGAAGTGCTTGGAGAGCACCAGAACAACGAGTTTATCGAGGTGGTTGTCCTGCGCGGCCGGCCCGACGGTTGGGTGCGCGAGTGGCGCCAGGGATTTAAGGTCGACGGCATCGTGCGCACGGGCTTTTTTGCGCCCGATGGCGGTGACATGGCGCAGAAGGGCCGCGTTGACTTGACGCTCGTGAACACGACGGACCAGTGGCGGACCGCCGAAATCAATGCGTCCGTTCACCGTCGCCAGGGTGGACGCCTTGCACGGTGTTATTTCGCCGATGCGGTTGTGTTCACGCCGCCCCAGAGTCGCACCGTCGTCGCGATCAGTTATGGCGGCGAAAGCCGCGGACTCGACCTGCAGTCGGCTGCCGAGCACGTCGCGTTTGCGACTCAACGTGCGGAGCCCCTGCCGGATAGCGGGCGCGTCGAGGTGCACCTCGCGATTATTCCGTCGGGGATGCGCTGGAACGAGGACACCGCGCGGTTGTTCCCGTCGTGCGCGCACGCGTGGACGTTGACCGGCGGGGGTTGATCCCGGCCAGCGCTCCGCACAGATGAACGGGCCACCGGGCGCGCAACGGCCGGGTGAAGATTTTCGGGCGGCTCCCGCCCGGCGGTCGAACACCGACTGCGCGAATCCGAGATTGCGCGCAAGACTTGATGCTGTGGCGGTTGCTTGGCGGGGCAGCTAGCTAGCATGACCGGCGCGGACTCCTTGTTCGCGTTTCCAAGAAGCGCCATGACCGAACCGCAACCGCCCACGCAACGCCAACAGTTCGCCCAGTCCTATTGGGATGAGCGGGCCTCGCGCGATGCCCATTTCAGCATCTGGGGTGACCCCACGGTGCTTGATCCCGACGACCTCGACATCGGGGCGTTTGAGCGCTCCGGCGAAGTCGCGGTGCGGGCATTGCAGCCCTTCGTGCATCCGGAGGCGGTTGTGCTCGAGATCGGGTGTGGCATCGGCCGGCTCCTGCGCCCACTTTCGAAGCACTGCCGTCAGGTAATCGGCGTGGACATCTCCGCGCAGATGATTGCAAAAGCACGCGATTACCTCGACGAGGTGTCCAACGCCACATTGATCGTGGGCGACGGTGCGTCGCTTGCGGGTGTCGAAAATGGCAGCGTCGACTTCGTTTATTCGCTGCTCGTTCTGATCCACGTGGACAAGCGCAGTGCGTACCGCTACCTGGCGGAGATCCAGCGTGTGCTGAAGCCCGGCGGCCTCGCGCTGCTGCAGTTCCAGAACATGATGTCGGAGCGTGGCCTCGAACTTTTCCAAGGTGTTGTCGCCAGCGACTATCCGTTCGAGTTCTACACGCCCGAGGAAGTGCGCCGATTGATGGGCAGAGTCGGGCTCGAGGTTTACGGTGAGAACCTTAACGCGGAGTTCATCGAAGTTGCGGCGCTCAACGGCGACCTGCGAACGTGGGCGGAGGCTTGGCGCCGCGATGTCGCCGTCGAGGGCACCGGACGGCGGGGAGTGTTCGCGGGCGATTGCGGACTCGACGGGGACGGTGTGCTCGCGGCCCGCATCGAGAACGCGGGAGCACAATGGCGCACGGTGGAGTTGAGCGTTTCGCTCCAGCGCTGCCACGCGGGTGCCCTGCACGAAGTGGCGTGGAGCCACGCCGTGCTGCCGCTTGCGCCGCACTCGGAAGCGGAGATCGGAGCGCGTTACGACGGCAGAACCGGCATGATCGAGCTCGAAGGGCCCACACGCTTGTGGCGCATGCCATCGCGGCGGCCTCAGCGTGTGCCGACGCAGGGTGCGCTTGAGGCGCACTTTGCCGCCATTCCGTCGGGCCACAGGTGGAACGAAGCCACCGCGCGGACCTTTCCGAGTTACAGCGGAGTGCTCGCGCTGCCGAGCCGCTAACGCCTCAGCCCTTCGGCTTCGAGCGGCGGCGGCGTACGGCTTCGCGCAGCACGTATTCAAGGTGTGCGTTCAAGGAGCGCAGCTCGGCGTCCGCCCACGCACGTAGCTCGTCGTGCAAATCCCGGGGCAGCCGCAGGAGGAAGGGCTTGCGGTTCGGTTGCCCGTCGCCACCTCCGTCTGCGCCCGCCGGCGACGCGGCGGGCGGTTCGTTCGATGTTCCGCGCGCGCCCAAGATATCAGTGGTAAAGCGTGCCGGTGTTGAGCACGGGTGTGGGGGATTCGTGCGCGCACAGGACAACCAGGAGGTTGCCGACGAGCGCCGCCTTGCGTTCGGCGTCGAGCTCGATCGCACCCCCTCGCTCGAGTTGCGCAATCGCCATCTCGACCATGCCGACGGCACCCTCGACGATGCGCGAACGCGCGCTGATGATCGCGCTCGCCTGCTGGCGTTGCAGCATTGCGGACGCAATCTCCTGGGCGTAGGCGAGGTGCGAAAGCCGCGCTTCGAGAACACGCACGCCGGCGCGCTCGAGGCGCTCCTGCAGCATGACCTCGAGTTCGTCCGCAACCTGGTCCGAGCTGCCGCGCAGGGTTGTCTCGATGCCGTCGGCCTGACCGTCGTCGTAGGGGTGGCGGCTTGCGAGCTGGCGTACGGCGGCTTCGCTTTGCACCGCGACGAAGTGGGTGTGGTCCTCGACGTCGAAGATCGCGCGCGCGGTGTCCTCCACCTGCCAGACGACGACGACGGCGATCTCGATCGGATTGCCGAGCAGGTCGTTGACCTTCAGCTTGTCGCCATTGAGGTTGTGCGCCTTCAAGCTGACACGCTTCTTCGCGGTGAACGGGTTGGTCCACCAAAAGCCGTCCTTGCGCACGGTGCCGCGGTAGCGGCCAAACAGGACGAGCACCCGCGAATCGTTGGGCGAGACGATGAACAGGCCGAAGAGGCAGATGAACGCCGGGACCAGGATGAACGGCAGCAGACCCGGCAGGTCGTTGGCGACGGCGACGGCGGAGCCGAGGACAACCGCGAGGAGCAGGCCGCCGAGGATGGGCCACGCACTCCAGGGCTCGAACCTGCGTTCGGCGTGGGGCGCGCGCGGGGTGAAGGCTTCGGTGGACATGGTTTCTGGGGGGGGCTGGGGGCCATCGGCCCTTGGATCGAAGGTTTGCGAAGCATATCACGGTGATATCACAAGCGCCAGGGGGGCGTGCGCCGGGGCGGGGGGTGAGCCCGCCGCGCGTTTTGAGGCGGGGCAAGAGCGCGGTGTGCGCCCGCGCGCGTGTTTTGCCAGTGCGCACAATTCCCGCGGATTGCGAGTTCGTCGTCCAATCGGGGACTGGCCGCTTGTCGCCGCGCTCGCCGATCCCTAGAACGCAAGCGCTCGCGCGTGCGGGCTCGGCATTGAAAGGGCGCCCAGAACCCGGGTACGACCCGTTCTTAGGCGTCTTTGGCCGATCGAAGTTGACGCTAGAACCAAACCCCAGCCGCGCCACGCGGGGCTGGGGTTTGGCCTTCTTCCCACGATCAAGCTTGGAGTCGCGCGGCCAGGCCGCTCTCGCGCTGCGCCTGCTCGGCGTTTGAGATCGCTGTTGCGAGCGCGCGCGGGCTGCCGACCAGCACCACCAGCTTCCGCGCGCGGGTGATCGCGGTGTACAGGAGGTGGCGCTGGAGCATCATCCAGTGCTGCATGACGAGCGGCATCACCACAGCCGGGAATTCGCCACCCTGGCTGCGATGCACGGTGACGGCGAACGCCGACGCGAGGTCGCTCAGCTGGGCCGCGTCGTAAACCAGCGTGCGCTCGGGGAAGCGGACCGTCAGCGAATCCAATTCCGCGCTGATGTGCTCGATGCGACCCATGTCGCCATTGAACACCTCGCGCTCGTAATCGTTGCGCGTATGGATCACACGCTCGCCCACGCGCCAATCGCGGCCGCGGATCCTGCGCGGTGCGTCGGTGTGTTCGAGGGCTGCGCGCAGCCGATCGTTGAGCGCGTCGACACCGCATGCGCCGCGGTACATCGGCGCGAGCACTTGGACGTCGCGCTCCCACGGCATGCTGAAGGCCTCGGGGATGCGCCGTGTCACCACCTCGACCAGGCGGTCCGCGGCGGCTTCCTCACCTTCGACCGGGAAAAAGTAGAAGTCCGCGCGCGGCGCATTCGGCGCGGGGAAGCGCGGCATCTCGCCTTTCAGGATGCGGTGCGCGTTCTCCACGATCAGGCTGCGCGAATCTTGGCGGTAGATCTCGGTCAAGCGGAACGTCGGGATCGCGCGCGATTCGAGCAGATCGCTGAGCACGTTGCCCGCCGCCACCGACGGCAGTTGGTCCGGGTCGCCCACAAGGATCAGTCGCGTCGGGGGCTGCACCGACTTGAACAGGTGGTGGGCGAGCACGAGGTCGAGCATGCTGATCTCGTCCACGACCACAAGGTCGGCCTCGAGCGGTCGTTTGGCGTCGTGCGCAAAACGGCCGCCTGCCGGGTCAAAACCCAGCGTTCGGTGCACCGTCGCCGCTTCCGCTCCCGTCGCTTCCGCGAGGCGTTTTGCCGCGCGCCCGGTGGGGGACGCGAGCAACACCCGGGCACCCGCGCTGCGCGCGAGGTCGACGACAAGGCGCACGATCGTGGTTTTGCCGACGCCGGGCCCGCCGGTCAAAAGCCCGACGGGGTGCGTCAAGAGCCCGAGGACGGCCTCGGCTTGGCGCGGGTGGAGTTGGATGCCCTGGCGGCGCGCCGCGTGCTCGACGCGCGCGGGGTCGGCCCAGGGCCGGGGTGCGCCGGGCGCGAGCAGCCGCGCCAGGGACTGGGCCACCCCCACTTCGCTCGTGAAGAGGTGTGGCAGCCATGCGTGTTCGATCCCCGCGCCGTCCGACTCCAGCCGCAGCTCGCCCATTCCCGCTAGCCCTTCGAGCGCCGCGCGCAGACCCGCTTCGGCGGGCTCGTCACCCAGCAGCTTCGCGCCCTCCGCGAAGAGCGCGGCGATGTTGCGGCACGTATGGCCTTCGCTCGCGGACTCCTGCAGAGCGTGCAGGAGCGCGGCTCGGCGGCGCTCGATGCCATCCGCAGGCAGCCCCAGGCGCCGCGCGACCCGGTCCGCGGTCACGAAGCCGATTCCGCTGACCCCGCTGCAGAGCAGGTACGGATTGCGCCGCAGCCGCTCCGCCGAGTCGACACCGTACTTCGCGATGACGGCTTCGGCTTGCCATGGCGCGAGGCCGAGCCCGAGGAGGAAGGCCACCAGTTGGTGGGTTCCGAGCGCCTGGACAACCGTCGCCGCCAGCTTTTCGCGCACGTCCGCGCGCAGTCCCGGAACGCCGGTCAGCGCGAGCGGCTCATCGCGGATGCGCCGCAGAGCATCCAGCCCCAGGTGGTCGACGATGCGCCGCGCGAGCACCTCGCCGACACCTTCGAAGGTTTTCGACGCGAGGTAGCGCACCAACCCTTCGCTGTCCTTGGGGGGCAGCAGTTCGAGGCGCTCGAACTCGAACTGCAGTCCGTGGGTGCGGTGCTGCGCCCATTGCCCGACGAGGCGCACACGCAGTCCTTCGCTCGGCCGGGCGGTTGCGCCCACCGCGGCGAATCGCGAATCGAACAGCGCCGAGGGAGGAGCCGCCCCGGGCACCTGGCGGCCGGTCCGCACCCGCAACACGGTGTAGAGCGTCTCCTCGTTGTGGAACGTGACCCGTTCGATCTCCCCCTCGACTTCCGCGGGCGGGTTCGCCCCGGGGTCCGTCGGAACACCCCCGCGCGCGGCCACGCCGGCGGGGAGGGATCCCGAGGATCGGGGGTCGGGGGAGGGCGCGGACACGGAAGTTGGGGGGGCGGAGCGCGAGGAAGCCCCGCAGGGAGGGCCCCGGGGGTGGCGGGCGAGATAAAGCTTGCCCAAGGGGCTAGAGCGGCCATACTGGTCGCCCCTCGTCCCCGACCGGGCCGGCTCGGGGCCCCAAAATCCTCTCCAGTATGGCGATCAAAGTCCAAGTTCGTGCGAACGAGTCGCTCGAAGCCGCCCTGCGCCGCTTCAAGCGTCAGTGCAACTACGGCGGCATCTTCCGCCTCGCGAAGGCCTACACCTGGCACGAGAAGCGCTCAGACGCCCGCCGTCGCGAACGCCGCGAACGCCTGCGCACGATCTTGAAGGCAACGCGCAAATCCCAGCGCCGCGCCGGCGGCCGCGTTCGCTGACCTTTCTCCCGCGGTAACGCGGGCTTGTCGCGCGGGAGCGGCGTCGACCTGCACGCCCGCCATGCGGCTCTTCCCCAAGGATCGCGACCTCTCCCAGCCCGTTGAACGCGCCGACCTGCGTGTGCGGGCCAGCGACCTCAACTTGCCGGTCGACGAGGTCCACATCCGGCTGGATGCGTTCCTCCAGCGCGCGCTGCCCTGGCGCTCGCGCACGTCGATCCAGGCGTTGATCCGCGAGGGGTACGTGCTGATCGATCCGGCGGTGCCCGAGCGCCCCGACGGCGGCGGGGAACTTCAGCCAGAGCACCGGCCCGGCAGACGGCTGATGCACAACAGCCGCGTGGTCGTCCTGATCCCCGAGCCCCTGCGCATCCAGCGCGCGACGAGCTCCGCCACGGACCTGTGCGTGCTGTACGAGGACGATGTCCTCATCGCCGTCGACAAACCGCCGGGCCTGCCGGTCCACCCCAGCGGTCGGCACCTGTCCGATACCCTGATCCAGCGTGTGTACGTGCACTGGAACTTGGGTGCGGCGCGGCGTGAGGACCGCATCAAGCTCTGCCACCGTCTGGACAAGGAGACGAGCGGTGTTGTGCTGCTCGCGCGCGATCCCATCAGCCACGCAGCGGTGATGCGCCAGTTCGAGGACCGGCTCGTCGAGAAGGAATATCTCGCGATCGTGCGCGGCGTTCCCGAACAGGACGAGGGGGTGATCGACGCCGATCTTGGATCCGCGCCGGGTTCGCAGGTGCGCCTCAAGATGGCGACCGTCGCGCGCGGCTTGCCGTCGCGCACCGATTGGCGCGTGATTGAGCGCTACGCCGATTGTGCGCTCGTGCTGTGCCGCCTGCATACGGGCCGCCAGCACCAAATCCGCGTGCACATGGCTTCGATCGGGCATCCGCTCGTTGGCGACAAGCTTTACGGCGTGGATGAAGAACTTTTCCTGCGCGCGCAGGATGGCGAGCTCACACGCCGCGACCAACTGGAACTCGGGCTCACCCGCCACGCGCTGCACGCCCACCGCTTGGCGTTGACGTCGCCCAAGGACGGCGCGCGCATCGAGATCACGAGCCCGCTGCCCGAGGACTTGAGCCAGTACCTCGCCCAGCGCGACCCGTACTGACAGGGCGTCGCGGTTCAGGCGCTGGCGCCCGCGGGCCGGTTCCACGCACGCGCCGCCAGAACCTCGTGCAGTACGAGCGGGAGCGCGACGACCAGCGCTGCGACGGGAGTGGTGACCGCTTTCGCGGCGAAGACCGCGATCACCGTCGCGAGGATTGCCGACGTGAGGAGCGGGCCGCCGAGGTTGAGGCCTTCGCCCGCGCGGTCGGGTGGCAGCGAGAGGGGCAGGTCGCGTGCGCAGCTTGGCCACGCCCGGCGCAGGACCGCGAGGGCAAACAGCGCAGCGAGGGGCGTGATGCGGGCCGCAAACGACAGGTCCGCGAGGGCTGCGGCGAAGAGAAACAGCACGGCGTAGAGCGGAATCAGCGCGCGCAGCACCAGCGCTTTGAACGCGCCACCCTGGAGCGCTCCCGCCGCCACCGGCGCGCCGTCGAGGATCCAGCGCGCGCGGTGGCTGGCCGACGCGGGCACGTGCGCCGCCAGGACGGGCAGGTACACCGCTGCGACGAACAGCAAGAGCGCGAGCAAACCATCGCGCTCCGGTCCCGGTTCACGATTGAAGGCCGCGAGCAGGAAGAGCAAGGGCAGCGCCACGAGGGGGCGAGTGCGCAGGTTTGTTTCGCGCTCGTGCGGAAGCGCTGCGAACACGAGTTCGAACGTCGCGCGCTCCGCGCGCCGCACCCACAGGCGGACCGCGAGGCGGCGCAGGGGCTCAAGCAGCTTCCCGAGTGCGTCGGAGCCGTGCACCACGCCTGCGCGCGAGAGGGGAAGTCCAAACAACGCCGCCGCGCCCACCACGACGCCGAGGGCAGCGGGCCAGGCCGCTGCGAGTCCGTGCGCTCCCTCCGCGAACGGCGCCGCAAACCACACCTGGGGCAGCAGCCAAACGAAGGCCGATCCCAGCTCCCGCGGCGAATCCACGTCAGCGAGGTGGCGCACCTGCGGCAGGCCCACGACGACGAGCAGCAGCAAACCCGCGAAGAGCACCGTGTGCGCGAACGAGAGGAGCGCCGGACGCCGCGCGAGCAACTGCTGGACACCGAGCAGCGCTCCACCCAGCGCGATAGCCGATGCGAGCCCCGCGGGCACCAGTGCGATCCGCGCGAGCGCCCCGAAGCCCACCGGCGCGAGGGCCGCCGCGGGCAGGATGCTGCCAAGTGCGAGCACGCCAAGGATCACCGCGACGGCGAGGGCGCGGGCCGCGCGTTGCTCGCGGGAAGTGGCGGACAGCGCGCAACTCCACTCCGACACCGGATCGTCGCGCAGGAGGAAGCCGAGCTCGCCGAGGAACGGCAAGACGAGCAGCGCTCCCGAAACGCTGAATGCGAAGGCCGCATACGCAAACGGCGGGAGAAAGTCGCGCACCAGCCCGCACAACACACCCGCGATCAAGCCGTGCACGAGGAGCGCCGTGAGCGGCGGGTCGGCGGCGCGCCACGCGGCAAGGTGGGCGGTCAAGAGGGCGCGGATGCGGCGGAGCACGGTGGCGGGCGGGATGGGCTCCCGTGGGCTATAGACTAGGCGCCATGACCCCTACGCCGTCGCACCCGGGTCTTGAGTTCCTGATCCGCGGCCCGGCGGGCCAGCTCGAGGCGCTGTACCACGAGCCTGAGGGCCGCGACGAACCCGCCGCGGTTGCCGTGGTCTGCCATCCGCACCCCGCGCACGGCGGCAACATGCACAGCACCGTCGCTTTCCGGACCGCCCGCGGTCTCGCGGCCGCGGGGCTCGCGTGCCTGCGCATCAACTTCCGCAGTGTCGGGGCGAGCGAAGGCCAGTACGACGGCGAGGGCGGCGAAGAGGACGACGCGCAGGCGGCGCTCGAATGGCTCGCGCAAAAACACCCGGGCGCACCCTGGTGGGCCGCGGGATTTTCGTTCGGCTCGCGGACCGTGTTTGGTCTTGCCAAAAAGGAGCCGCGCATCGCAAGGCTCGTCCTGGTCGGCTTTCCCCTGCGGATGTTCGAACTCGACCGGGTGGACGAGTTGCGCCAACCCACGTTTTTCATCTGGGGCGACAGCGACCAATACGGCACGCGGCGCGACCTTTTGGAGCAATACCCCGTCCTCCCCGCGCACTTCGACACCCACGAGATCGCTGGCGCGGACCACTTCTTCAAGGGCCACACGCAGGAACTCGAACAGCGGGTTCGCGCTTGGGCGCAGGGCCAACAGACCCCCAAATCCCGATGAATTCGCCGATCCAAGGCCATGAATCGAGTTCGGACGAGCAAGACCTCTCCGCCGACTATCCCTCCGACAAAACGCCGGCGATCCGGGTCGTGATGATGCCGCGCGACACCAACGCGCTCGGCACGATCTTCGGCGGTGTGATCCTTTCGGAGATCGACTTGGCGGCGGCGATCGAAGCCCACCGCTACCACTCGGGCCGCATTGCCACGGTGGCGATGGACCGCATCGAGTTCAAACGGCCGGTGTTCGTCGGCGACCTCGTGTCGTTCTTTACGGATACGGTGCGTGTTGGCACAACCTCGGTGACGGTTAAGGTCTCCGTTTGGGCGCAGCGGCGTTTTGGCAGCCACGTGCGTGTGCCCGTCACCGAAGCCACCGTGACGATGGTGGCGGTTGGGGAGGACGGTCAGAAGGTGCCGCTGGAGCGCATCCATCCGGTCGACATCGGCTGATTCAAGGAATCACAGCCAGAGCCACAGGCGCACGTCGAAGCCCGCGTCGGCTCCCAGCGACTCGAGTTCGATCGCTGCGGGTAGCACAAACTCGGGTTGCGCGGCGAGCTCCCGCAGGCACTCGGCTAGCCCGGCGAGGGGCGTGCGCAGGTCGTAACGCCAACCCATCGGTTTGTCGCGGTTACCGACGAGCCCTTCGGCGAGTGCGACGACCTCCTGCGACGAGCGCGAAAGTGTTCCGTCGTCGCGCCGCGACGCGGTGATTTCTGCGCCTCCGGCTTCGAAGCACGCGCTGGTGCGGGCGGTGAGTTCGCTGCGATCGGCGGGCGCGGGCAAGTCGGCGCTACCCGGACTGGGTGCGAACTCCACGGGGGGATCGTGCGGAGTCAACTCGAGCGCGAACTCCCACGCGCGGCCCCCGGAGGGCAACGCGCGCCGCTGCACCACGGCCACAGACGCGACCCAACCGTAGCGCGCGAGTTCACCCGCGACCGCCGCGCAGAATCGATCGACCGCAGCGGAGCTCGCTCCAAGCCCTTCGACAGTGGCAACACCCCCCAGCTTTGCGACCACACGCCGCAGTTGGAGGTCATCCTGGGTGTGTCGCACGATCGCATCGATTAGCGCGGGGAGCCGGCGTCGCTGCACGAGGTTTTCGCGGCACAGTTCGAGGATGGACGCTGTCGACACGTCGGTCGCGGATGCGCCGTCGCTCCCATCGACGGCGTAGACGCTCACTCCACCCTGCGCTTCTGAAGCGGGAGCGCGGGTGTGCTGGTGCCAGCCGATGGCAAGCGCGATGGCAAGGGTCAGAGCCGCGGGCAGCCACGCTGGCGGATCAAAACGCATCGAGGGTTCGGGCGGGAGCGGCGACGGCGGCGCGGACTTCGCGGCCGCGACAGTCTGGGCGCGGCGCGGTGCCAATACCGTTGTGGTGGCGCGGCGCGACACGGCGCTGCGCTGGTTCGGGCGTTCGATGCGCACAGCGGTGTCGAGGCGGGCGCTATCGACGGTGCCGGCGTGCCCGGTGCGCGATGGGCGCGGTTCGCGGATCGCCGCGGGGATGTCGAGCGCGGGGTACGGCGTGGGCGATGCCGCGTGGCGACGGGCGGGCGCGACTTCGAGCTCGAGCACTGCCATTTTGGAAGGCAGCGCGACGTTGGACGGGGCCGCGTGCAGCGCGGAGCGCACGACCGCGGCGGAGGCGATGGTTTCGGCTGCGCAGGTTGGCGCTTCCGGTTGCGTGCCCACCTCGTTCGCCCTGAGTGTCCACGGCGCGTCCGGCACGGCGGCATGGGCCGGCCGCGTTTCCGCCCAGCGCGCCGCAACGGCGTGGAGCAACTCCACTTGGCGGCGTTCGGGAAGGAGGGCGCGACGGCCCGCGACGCGCGCGCTGCCGAGCGCCTCGCGGTCCGCGGGTCCCGCGAACAAAATCGGCGCGGAGCCGCGCCGCTCCGCCAACCACCCGCGCAGCTCGCCGGCCCACGCGATCGATCCGGGCGCACCCTCGAGGATGCGCAGCGGCGCTCCGCCCCCGCCGCACCAGGTCAGTCCCGGCCAAACCTCCGTGCGCAGTCCGCTGCACCCGCGCAAAAGGCCAGCGGGGTGGGCGATCCAAGCGAGGTCCGAGCGCTCGGCGGCGAGCCGTTGGGCGGCATCCACGGCCACGTGGCGCGGTGCGATCGTCGTCCACAGCTCTGCGGGGTCCGCGCTGCCCTCCAACGCGCTCCAACCCGTCAGCGCGTTCGACGGCGCGACGTGGGAACGTCCTTGCGCGGCGATCGCGAGCGCCCGGCCAAGTTCATCGGACGCGGGCGCGCGCACAAGACCGCTCCAGCAACCGTCAAAGAGCAAACCCGCCCGCCGTCCCGGCGCAGGGCCGCCGGCCAGCAACTGCCCGATGGCATCACCCAAGCCCGCGGGGCCCATCGAACCCGCGTGTTCGACGCGCCCATGGGAACGTCGGCCATCGGCCGTGTGGATGTCGACCCGCGCGCACAACCCCTCCACGACGAGGAAGAGGCTGAAGTCGGCGCGGCGGTCCATCGGCGGGATGGTAGCCGCATGCGCCATCCTTGGGAGCGGCGTGTCCCGATCGGGGCCGGGGATTGGAATGGAGCGCCTCGCGTACAAGGGGTGGCGGACTCAACTTCCGTGTTCCCAACGCGCCGGTGTCTGCGATGATCCCTTTAGTTCCTGCGAACCCGATGTCCCCAGCCCCGCCCACCTATGCAAACGCGTCTCCATCCGACGGCCAACGCACGCTTTGAATTCCATCCGCGCGCGGGTGCCGTGCGCGGCACCGCCTTGCTCGTCGTACTCGCCGCGGCTGGGGCCGGCGTCTGGCTGTTGATGCGTACCTCATCCGACGCGGAGCGGCAAGCGGCCCTCGCACCGGCAGAGGTTGCGGCGGCGGAGCGTGCGGGAGCACAGCCCGCCCCGCTCGCGGATGGCGCCGTTGCCGCCGATCGCGGCGAGCGTGCCGCCCAGGTGGCACCGCCCCTTCGAATCGAGGACCGTATCGTGCGCGTGGACGTGGCTCTGCGGGCGTGGTCCGAAACGCATTCGGGCCACTATCCGGGCACGCTCGAAGCGCTGATCCTGCCCGACGATTTGGGCCGCGTGCACCTCTCGAAGGACGACATCGTGGACCCGTGGGGGCGCAGGTTGATCTACGTCGCGCCCGGGAATCGCGCCCCGTACCAACTGCACAGCTTCGGGCGCGACGGTGAGCCCGGCGGCGAGGGCGAAGACAGCGACGTTTTTATCGCCGACCTCATTCCCCGCTGAGAGCTTGGGTAAAAGTCGGCACGGCCCAAACGAATGGGCTCGCAGGTGATGTTTGGCCACACGGTGGCCGGTTTGAAGCGGAGCGCGCGCGCCGAGCGGGCGACGGTCCCGCCCAAAAAGCGAGCGGCCCCCCCCGATCGGCCCCGCGGTGCGACGTGCGCACCGCGGGTGACCGAGCGGGAGGGGCCCGGAAGTCGCGGCCGGCGCTAAACGTCGCCCCGCGGGGGCGCACGTCAGTTGCCGATGTCCTGGCGCGCGAGCTGCATCTCCTGGATGCCCGTGATGATCAGCTCACGGCGCTTGTCCCAATCCATCGGTGCCATCGCCCAGAAGAAGAAGCACTTGGCTTCCTTCAGGTGGTTGAGCGCGACGGGGTTGATGCCAACTTCGCTGAGAACGCGGATCGTGTCGTCGATGTCCTTCAGCGCGAGGCGCAGGAACAGGTTGACGGCGGCGTGGTGCTGCGCGTCGAAGATCGACACAGGGAAGAACGCGCACGCGTCGAAAGCACGCTGCGCGAATAGGGTCCCGGTGTCGATGTTGTCGAGGGAGTTGATCGAGCGCAGGAACTTGCCGACCTGTTCGCGGCCGTTGCCGCCGAACGAGATCGTGAAGCCCTGGGCCTGGGCGAACTCCGCCGAGCGGTAGAAGTCGATGGCCTCTTCGATGCCACCCCACACGATGTTGTTGTGGAAGAACGGACCGGTGTCCGCCGCTTCGACGATACTCGGTGTGTTGAACTCACCGTTGCCGAAGCTTCCGACCGGTTTGTTGGGATCAACACCGTTGTTCGGGACGGGAATCGCCGGGAACAGGCCGTTGGGATCGGTGCCAAAGCCACCGTCCGCGGGGCGCGGCTCGCCGGTGATGTCGGGGTTGTTGATCAGGAACTCTTCGACACCGGTGTCGAAGTTGAAGTTCGGTTGGTCCGACCCGGCGTTCGGGTGGCACT
Organism: Planctomycetota bacterium; assembly: GCA_038246255.1. Taxonomy (GTDB): domain Bacteria; phylum Planctomycetota; class UBA1135; order UBA1135; genus RI-242. The sequence continues at coordinate 28,125 of JBBRWC010000011.1, read as the reverse complement.
TGTTGCAGGAGCTCTGCTGGTAGAGGATCTTGCCCGTTTCGGTCTCCGGGTCGTTGAACGTCAACACGTTGAGGTTGAAGTCCGTCTGCCGGCCAAGGCTCAACTGGAATGCTTCCATGGCGATCAACTGGGCGTTGGTCGGCATGATGAAGTCGACGTTGTTGATGCGGTTCATCGTCTTCGGGAAGTGCTGGATGACCGCGCCGATGGCGAAGTCAAACAGTCGGCCCGAGGTCGGGATGCCGTTGACGATGCCGTGCGGCGCGCCGTCACCGCTCCAACCGGTGCGTTCGTCGGGCGGCGTCACGCCGTTGCCCGCTTGGATGGAAACGCCTTGCGCGAACGTGTGCGGCACGCTGCGCATCACGAACATCTTCTTCAGGTTGCCGAAGCCGTCGAGGTTTTCGGTGATGAGGCCCAGCTTGCGCATGAGCACCGGGTTCTCGAAACGGCGGCTGCCGTTCAACTCGAAGGTCAGCGCCGGCATGAACTCGGCGACAAACAGCGGGTCGGTGTTCGGAAGCTTCGAGATGAAGTCCGAGTCGATCGTCAGGTTGTAGTCCGCCGGGTGGCAGGTGCCGCAGGTGCGCCCGTTCCCCTTGAACTGGTTGTTGAAGAACTCATTCTCGCCGCTTGCAACGAGCGCGCCGATCGGACCGATGCCGAGCGGGCCGCCGAGCTGCACGGGCATCGCGAGGCCGAGCAGCATCGACTTGTCATTGGCTGCGCGCTGCGTGGCGAGTTCCTGCGCGAGCAGGCGCTGGAACAGCGTCGGGCCCCCGAACAGCACGGCGCCCGCGTCCAGCGAGCGGTCGACCTCGGCCACGAAGACCTGGTCGATTTCGAAGTTCGCGGGCAGACGTCCGGGAAGTCGGCCTTCCAGCTCGCGCCCGTCGGCGGTGACGACGAGGTTGTCGACGGTCAGCACGATGTCCTGGGGCTCGAGCAGGCTCGTGCCGCCACCTTCGCCGCGGTCATCGACAAGGCACAGCTTGAATCCGTGCGCAGCGACGTCCGCATCGAACGAGATGCGCACGAAGCCCGTCGCAAGGTCGACGGTCGCGCTGCCCGACAGGTCGGCGTAGGGTTCGCCGCCTCCGCGCAGGGTGCGCATCGGGAACACGAACGCCGTGCTGTTCTCGTCGGCTTGTACCTGGCTCTTCCAGGTGAGGTAACGGCTGAAGAGGCGCTCGGCATTGCCGTGCAGCGGTTTTCCAAGGGGCAACTCCACCAAAGGGCGCGGCGTGACACGCACGAGTCCAAGGGTGTCGTCGCTCGGGACTTCGAGGGTGGGCGCGACCGCCGGTTCGGCGCTCTTGCCCTGGGTACTCGTGACGTAGACGAGGCTGCCTGCGCCTGCGGCGCAAAGCAGAAGAGAGAGGTGCTTCATGGGACCTGCTCGGGGAGGGGATCGAAGGGGACGTTGGAGCGTCCGCGGGCGAGGCGGTCGGTGTGGGACTGCCGCGGCACTGCCGCATGGCGCGGGCGCAGCGCGCGGGCGCAGCGTGTAGCCTGGCGGCAAATCTCAAGTGCGCAACTTTTCTTACGAACGAAACTTAAACCGTCCCAAACTCAGTTTTCACAGGGCAGCATGCTCGTTTCGCTAATGGGAAGCCGCCCATCCCCCCGCCCAAATCTTTCGCCGGATTCACGGGGGACGACCTGTTCGGGCCCCCGCGACGGTCCTCTCGCCCGGCCCTGTGCCCGTTAGCTCGGGCGGCGTCCTAGCCAGGCTCCGGCGGCCAACCAGGCCGCCATTCCTCCGGCGGCGGCCATGGGGTCAAGGCGCGTGTCCGCATCGAGTGCAAGCAGATCCGGGCGGAGCAGGGCACCGTTGTAGGCGGCATGCATCAGGATCGGCGCCAGGATGCCGGCGGACCACCACCGCGCGAGGCCGAATCCGAGCCCGAGCACAAAGGTCCAGGGCCAGCGCTCGGGATTGCCGTGGGCCAGCGCGAAGAGCAGCGCCGAAAGCGCGATCCACACGGCGGGGCGCGCGGGGCGCAGGGCTGCGACGATCGCGCCGCGGAAAAAGAGTTCCTCCGCGATCGCAGCGAGGCCCCCGGCGACCAACGCCACTTGCCATGCGGGCGCGTTGTGGAGCGCCGCGCCCGCTGCGCCTGTGCGTGTGCCGCTGTCGAGGTGGATCCAGTGCCGCTGGAACTCGAGGAAGGATGGTCCGAGGTGGGCCAGCAGCCAGCCGCCGACCACGGCCCACGGCAAAAACCACGCGAGGTTGCCGCGGCCGGGTTGGACGGCGGACCGGGCGGCGCTCCATCCGCCGGACATCGCGAGGAGCACCGCAGTGGCCACGATCCAGACGCACAGGGATAGGGCGAGCCAGAAGACGCCGTCGTCGGCCGACGCCGCGGGGGCGGCGAGCACGCGGCGGCCGGCCCAGGCGCTGGCCGCGGTGAGTGCGCAGGCCAAAAGCAGGGCGCGCGCGCGCAACCTGAAGGACGGCGATCGCGACGGATCCTGCACCGGCGCATTGTGCCCACGCGGGTCGCCCCGTGCTGCCAGGCGGGCTAGAAGCCCGCGCACTGGGAGCGCGGGTCTCTAGCCCAGGTTATTAACCAGCTTTTCGATCGGACGGGCCCAACCGGCGGCCTTCGGCCGTCTTTCGCCCTCTGGCGGCACTTTGCGACCACGGGCGTCCCTCGTTGACCTGTTCAAGGTCGACTGTGGATCCCGCGGCCGCAAAGCACTACCAGGCGACGACTTGGGCTCGTCTGCTCGAAAACCTGATGAATAGCCCGGGCTAGACCCGCCTTGGGAGCGCGCCGACCCCAACCGTCGCTTCACGGCGGCTTGGAAGCCCGCGCCGCCCACCGCTCAGCCCAGCAGCCGGGCCGCGGCCGTGCGGGGGTCGTCGGCGCGAGTGAGGGCCGCGAACACCTGCTCAAGCGTGCCATCCCGCCCGGCGCGTGCCCGCAGATCATCAAGCGCACCCTCGGCGACGATGCGGCCTTGGTCGAGCACGGCCATCCGGTCGCACACGCGCTCGACCACGTCCAAGAGGTGCGAGGTGTAGATCACAGCGCCGCCCCGGTCCGCCCACGCCCGCAGGACTTCCTTGACGGTCGCGGTGCTCGGCGCGTCGAGACCGGTCAACGGCTCATCGAGCACCAGCAACGCGGGGCGCGGTAGGAGCGCGCACGCGAGCGCGGTTTTCTGGCGCATGCCGCGGCTGAAACTCGCGACAGGATCGTCCGCGCGATCGAGGAGGTCGAACCCGCCGAGCAACCGCTGTGTACCCGCCGCGATCGCGTCCTCGTCGAGACCGAACAGGCGTCCGACGAGCGCCAAATGCTGTCGCGGCGACAGTTGTGCATAGAGCGGAGCTCCGTCCGGGACGTGCCCGATGGCTCGCTTTGCCGCCAGAGGATCGGTCGCAACGTCGTGGCCGGCCACGATCGCCCGGCCCGCGTCGGGTTCCAGCAACCCGCACAGCATGCGCAGGGTCGTGGTCTTGCCCGCGCCATTGGGGCCGAGCAAGCCGAACACCTCTCCGGCGCGCACCTCAAGGTCGATCCGCGCTACCACTTCGCGCTCGCCAAAGCTCTTCGTGAGCCCCTGGAGCGACAATACGACGGCACCCGCTGGCCGCGCGCCGGCCCCCGAACCCTTCACACCGCGCTGCCCGTGGAGAGTTGCTCTTGCAGGTGTTCCACGATGGCGTCGATCACCTCGACCGGCGTGGAAGCACCCGCGTGGATGCCCACGTGGCGCTTGCCCACGAACCACCCGAGGTCCACGTCGGCCACCGTCTCGACCCGGTGCGTGGGAACGCCGCCCGCGGCGCACACCTCGGCGAGTTTGACGGTGTTCGAGCTGTGCGCAGAGCCCACCACAAGGATCACGTCGGCAGTCCCCGCGAGGTGGTTGGCCTCCGCCTGGCGTTCGGTCGTGACGTGGCAGATCGTGTTGACGATCTTCACTTCCCGCGCCTTGGGGACGAGCGCGGCCGCGATCTTGCCCGCCTTTTCCGCGATCAGCGTGGACTGGATGACGATGCCCGCTTTCTTGAGCAGGGGCAGGGCTTGGGCGGCTTCGAGCGTTTCGAGGACCGTGGCTTTGCCGCCGTGTTCCTCCACCGACGCTACGACCCCGATGATCTCAGGGTGCTGGGCCTGCCCGATCACGAACACCTCGTAACCCTCGTCCACCAGGGCCTTTGCCTTGCGGTGAATGATGTCGACGAGGGGGCAGGTGCCGTCAAAAATCTCCAACCCGGCGGCCTTTGCCTCGCGTTTGACCGCTGGCGGCACGCCGTGGGCGCGGATGATGAGCGCGGATCCCGCCGGCGCCGCGAGGTGGTCGTCGACGTGCGTGACACCGTGCTCGCGTCGCAGTTTCTCGACGGTGTGGGAGTTGTGGATCAACTCACCGTGCGTGAAGACGGGCCGCGACGTGTCCGCGGCGGCCTTGACGGCAAAATCGATGGCGCGCTCGACACCCCAGCAGTAGCCGGCGCTGTCGGCGATCTCGATCAAGACCGACTCGTCTTTCGACTTGGTGATGCGCGACATGGTCGTGGCGGTTGCCGGACCGAGGGGGGCCAGCTCTGCGAACTCTTTAGTCCGCCAAGACTTCGACCGACAGGCCGGTTTTCTCACCGACTTGCGACGCGATTTCCTCGAGGCGGGCCTTGGTGGCTGGCTTTTGCTTCGCGTTTTTTGCAAGGCCGCCGATCAGCACGGCCGCGGGCTTGAGGTCCTTGAGGTTCACGATCCACGCCTTGACCTCGGTGTCGGTCGAGTTGTCGACGGCGCCCTTGCCAAACCGCGCAAGCAGGATCCAGCGCTCGAGCTCGATCCGCCCGAGGTTGTCGACCGCTTGTTTCATGCTTCCCGCCTTCTCGCCGGTCATGGCGGTGAACGCCTTTTGGGAGCCGGCTTCGAAGCGCACGATCGGGCGGTGGAAAATCGTTAGCAGGTGGCGGTATTCGGCCGTCGCGAGGCGCAGGGCGTCGGCCTCGAGGGTCAGTTGCACCTTCGGATACCACTTGTGGCACAGTTCCTTGACGTTCTCGCAGACCTGCCGAATGTCCGGGTGGAGCATCGGGTCGCGCTCGCCACCGACAAACACGTTCTGGAGCTTTTCGCTCGCCTTCGAGAGCTCGATCAGCCGCCGCGCGGCGGTCGTGACGATGACAGCCTGGGTCGGGAAATGTCCAGGGCGGCCCGAATCGCAGGTGGGGTCGATCCGCAGGGTGCGGCCGTAGCGGCCCGAATCTTCGGGGCCTTGGACGACGCGCTCGAGCATGGCAGCGAACATGGAACGGAACCTCTGGGCGGGTCGGTGGAGGGGAGCAGTCGGGGTCGTTGGGGGGCGCGCCGCCGCCGCCGCGGTTCGGCCGCTCCGCAGCAGCGGACCTATTCTAAGGTCTCGCCCCGGGTGACCCGTGCCGAAAAACGACACGCCCCCGCCTACCCCGCCCCGCGCGGTTCACGGCGGCCGTCGGAGCACGAGGAGGGCGCCCGCGGCAAGCAGCCACAGGGCGAACCCCGTTCGCGGACCGTGGTCGGCGGCGTGGCGGAGCCACCGCAGGAGCAGCGCTTCGTCGGCCGCGACAGGAATCGCGGTCACAAAGACCCAGTTCGCAGCGAGGAGGCACCCCGCGAGGGGAATGCCCGCCCCGAGGGCTCCGAGCACCCGTCGGCCCAGGGATTGGCCGCCCTCCGTGCCTTGGCCGCGGCCCCACGGGTCACTCCCGATGGTTTTCCATTCGTCTTCCACGACCCAAGGACCGGCGTCCGGCGACGCGGTTGCGGGTTGCTCCCGCCCGGGCCGGCGATCAGGCCCGGGCGCGCGTCGCGCGCAGTCCGTCGACCACCCGATCGAGGTGGTCGAGCACCCGCTCCCAGTCGTAGTGCGCTTCCACGAATTCACGGCCCGCCCGGCCGAACTGGACGGCGCGCGCCGGATCCCGGATCAGGCTGTCGAGCGCTTCGAGCTGCGCCTGTGGGTCGTCCGCGACGAGGAAGTGGGTCCCGGGCGTGCCCTCGACACCCTGGGTGGCGCTCGTGGTGCCCACGACCGCGAGCCCCATCGCGAGCGCCTCGAGCACCTTGTTCTGGATGCCGCGGGCGATGCGCAGGGGAGCGACCGAGATCGACGCCCGTGCGAGCCAATCCGCGGTGTCCGGCACCCGGCCGGTCACCTCGATGCCCGGGCGCTGGCCCAGCCGTTTGACGGCGGCGGTGGGGCTCGAGCCGACGATGCTGAAGCGAGCGTGCGGGTGGCGCTCGCGCAGCTTTCCAAACACCTCGTCCGCGAACCAGATGCAACCGTCCGTGTTGGGCAGATAATCCATGACCCCCGTGAACACGAGGTGCGCGGGTTCGGCAAGCTCGGGCCGGGGACGAAAATGGTCGAGGTCGACGCCGTTGCGAAGCACGGTGCTGCGCGCGCCCGGGATGCGCTCCTTGAATAGGCGTTCCTCAAGCGGCGTGCAAAACACGTTGTTTTCGGACCCCCGCGCAAGGCGCGCTTCGAACTCGAGCAGGGTCCGCGCCTCGCGCGCATAAACCCGTGCCATCAGGCCGCGTCCGCGCGCTGCGTACTGGCTCCACTTGTCCGAATCTAGTTCGGCCATGTGCATCACGCGCGGCAGGTTTTGGTCCAGGAGGAAGGCTCCCATGGAGGACGAGTACGCGTAGGCCGCGTCGGCCCAACTCGCGAGTTCTGCGACCTTGCGCGCGAGCGCCCGGGACCCGTAATGGACGAGGGTCAGGGGCGTGTCGTCGAGCAGCGCGAGCGCGCAAAACGCATGGCGCAGGAGCTTTGGCCGCACCGGGACGAGGGTCGTGGGGATCCCGCGGGCCTCGAGCTCCCGCGCCGCCTGCGCATCCGCCGGTTCGTGGGCGAAGGCCACGATCCGGACCTCGTGGCGCCTTGCAAGCCGATCGACGATGCGAAACGTCGTGATCTTGTCCCCGCGGTCAGGGGGGTACGGGACCCGTTGCGAGAGGAAAAGCAGGCGCACGTGTCGCCGAGCTTAGCGCCGCCCTACGCGCCGCCGCGTGTGTGCCGGCCGCCGGGGCGCAAAATGGAGCACAGCCTCCGCGCGTAATTCACCGTGGTCTTGAGGGGCTTGCCGCGCGCCCGCGGTTCGTCCCGCTCGACCCTTCATACTTCGGCCCTCGGGCGCCCTCGGGCGCCCTCGGGCGCCGCTCGTCCCCGGGATCCCTGACCCATGCCTTCCCAAGCTCCCCGTGCCTCTTCCCGTTCACCGCTCCTGCGCGTACTGCTCGTTTTTGCGCTCGTGGGCGGCCTGGCCCTCGTGATTTCGCTGGCGCTCCTGGTGGCGTTGGGATCGGGCGGCGGGGTGAAAAAGGGCAGCGTGCTCGTCGTCGATTTTTCGGCTCCCCTGACCGAAGCGGGCGGAGCTCCCACGCCGCTGGCGGCGCTGATGGGTGGAGCACCCCATCCGCTCCCCGCGCATGAAGCGGCCTCCGCCCTGCGCGCAGCCAAAGACGATGACCGCATTTCGGCGGTGCTCCTGCGCGGCGGTTTCCAGGGTGGAATCGGCGCGCTCGACCAGGTGCGCGACGCCGTGTTGGCGTTGACTGCCGCGGGCAAGCCCACGTTTGCGGCGCCCGGATCGGCGGACGAAAGGACGTTGTGGATGTGCTCGGCCGCGCGGGAAATTTGGCTTGAGCCCCTGGGGGGTGTCGAGTTCGACGGTTGGGTCGCCGAGATCCCGTACTTCGCGGATGCGCTGCAGCGTGTGGGCATCGAAGTGCAGGTCACACGTGTCGGCAAGTACAAGTCCGCCGTGGAGCCGTTCCTCCTCGAACGAATGAGCGCGGAGAACCGCGAACAGCTCGACGCAATCCTCGCCGCGATCGAATCTAAGGTGCTCGGGGACATCGCGAGCGCCCGCGGGCTGGACGTCGCAAACCTGCGCGCGTGGACGCGGGAAGAGGGCTGGTTCACCGCCAAGCGTGCCCTCGAAGCTGGGCTCGTCACACACACCGGCTCCCAAAGCGACCTGATCGCGTCGCTGCGCCGCAGCGCCGGCATCGAAGCGGGTGAACCGCTCCCGCAAGTTGACCTCGTGGACTACGCGCGCGACATGCGCACGGAACCCGGTGGCGGCGCGGGTATCGTCGTGCTGGTCGCCGAGGGCGAAATCGTCGACGGTTCCAGCATCGACGGCATCGGTGCCGACGACCTCGCCCGCGAACTGCGCGCCGCGCGTGAGGACGACGATGTCCACGCGGTCGTTCTGCGTGTGGATTCCCCCGGCGGTAGTGCCACCGCGTCCGACGTCATCCGCGCGGAGGTGCTTGCGCTCAAGGCCGCGGGCAAGCCCGTGGTCGTGTCGATGGGCACTTTGGCCGCGTCTGGCGGTTACTGGATCAGCGCCGACGCGGATGCGATCGTCGCGCAGCCGGAGACACTCACGGGTTCGATCGGCGTGTTCGGCATGCTGCCCAACGCACAGGCCCTCGCGGAAAGCCACGGCGTGCGGACGGAGCAGGTGCGCACGAGTCCGCTCAGTGGCATCGGGTCCATGCTCGTTGCAAAGGACGAGGCGCAAATGGCGCTTGTCCAAGCGATCGTCGACGACGTGTACGAGCGTTTTCTCGACCTCGTTGCGGCGGGCCGGGGCATGGAGCGCGACACCGTGCATGCCATCGCACAGGGGCGCGTTTGGTCCGGAGCCAAAGCGCAGGAACTGGGGCTCGTCGACGAACTCGGTGGTCTCGCACGGGCGATCGAGATCGGCCTCGAGCGCGCTGGGCTCCCCGCGGATGCTCCGGTCCGGTTTGCGCGCGAAGAACCGGAATGGTTCGAGGAAGTGCTCGTCGAAATGCTGCGCGAGGAACCGGGGGATTTGACCCGGATGGTCGCGCAAACGCGGCGCGCGCTCGGACCCCTGGTCGAAGCCGGTGTCCTCCTCGAGCGGTTCGAACGCCTGGCGGGACCGCGCCGCGTGGTGGCCCGTTTGCCGTTCAATTTCGTGCTGCGCTGACCGCGCGAACGGCGAATCGAGGGTCACCAGCCCACCGCGCATGGGAGCGCGGGCCTTCAGGCCCGCCTTGGAGCGTGTCTCGTTGTGCCGAGTTTGTCTCTGGCTCCGGGGCGGGCCTGGAGGCCCGCGCTCCTGGCCGATTGAGACCCGCGCTCCCGGCCCCATGCCCCCCGCCTTTCCCGGGGTCGGGTTCCGCCCAACGCAGGCCCCCACGCTCGGGGCCACCGCGTGCCGATCGAAGGGCATGCAATCCGACGGAAGCCGCGCTCCTTCCCTGCCGCCCGAGTTCTGTCCCCGCAGGCTCGCCGCGAACCTCGCTGCGCTCGCGAGCGTCGACCAGAAGCTCGCGGCGCGGCTCGCGCTTAGCGTCGGGTCGGAGCACGTCGAGTGCCTCCGGGGCGGTGGGTTGGAGATGCGCTGGCGCGGGTCGAACCTCGGACTCGAACTCGGAACGAACGCGCCGGGGGTTTGGCTGCGCGAAGGCCGCGAAGCCACCGCGCCGGGGCTGATCCTCGGTGTCGGGTGTGGCGAACCGATCGCCGCTGCCATGGCACGCGAGCCGGGCCGCACGTGGATCGCATGGGAGCGCGATCCCTGGATTCTGCGGCTCTTCCTGATGCGCATCGACGTGTCGCGCGTGTTGCGCGAGCGGCGCCTCGCGCTTGCGCTCGGCGCGGACCTTTTCGCGGCTGCACGCACGGCGCTCGCGGGACCGCTCGTCGCCCACACGGTGCTCGGCGCGGTGTACCCACGCGAGCGTCGCATCGCCGAGGTACCCGATTCAGGCGAAGCGGTGCTGCTCGCCGAAGGCGGCCTGTTCGTTGATCAGCTCGGCGAGGCGCTCGCGCGGCGCGGCTTCACGCCCTACACGCTCGACCTTGAGCGTCTCGCGGAGGGGGAGCTCGACCACGCCGTCTTCGCATCGCGCGCGCGCCGATTATTTGCGATCAACTACACCCACGGCCTCGCCGAGTTTGCGGCGCGGCACGGGCTGGACGCGTGTGTATGGGAAATCGATCCGTCCCTGGACACGCTCCAGCCGCTCGCGGTCGCATCCGGTGGAACCCGCGTCTTCACGTACCGGGCCGCGCACGTCCCGATCTTCGAAGCGGCGGGTTTCGAGCGCGTCGAACACCTGCCCCTCGCCGCGGACACACTCGCGCGCCAACCCGTGGCGCTCGCGCCCGACCAGGCAGCGCGCTACCAGGCGCCGGTCGCGTTTGTCGGCTCCAGCATGGCGCCCCAGGCGGCGCGCAACCGGCGTGTGTTCCTCGACCTGTGCGCGGCGGCGCGCGGGGCAGCGAGCCGGCCCAAGGAAGCGGCGCGCCTCAACGCGCTGCTCGACCGCCAGCGCGCGCGGCCGGACGTGTACCTGCTCGCGGAGTGGTTGGAGCGTGTGTACGGCGACGTTCTCGACCTCGCCCGCGCGCATGGACCGGCCTGCGATCCGGCCCGTTTGCTCGAGGACGTCGCGGCGAGCGAAAAGCGTCTGCTGCTTGTCGGAGCGCTGGGTTCGCGCGGGATCGAGGTGTGGGGCGACGGCGGTTGGGCGGACCTCACCGAATTCGGGGTGGTGTACCGCGGGCCCGCAGGGCACCAGCGCGAGCTGAACGCGATCTACTCGGGCGGCGGGATCCAGCTCGATATCAACCGCATTTATCAACCGGACATCGCCACCATGCGAGTGTTCGACGTGCTGGCCTGCGGCGGGTTTTGCTTGGCGGAGCACAACGCCGAACTCGATCGCCTATTCGACGTCGGCAACGAGATCGCCGTTTACCACAATCCGGCCGAGCTGATCGCGAAGGTCGACCACTACCTCGCCCACCCCGCAGAGGCGCGGGCCATCGCCGCCCGCGGACACGCCGCGGTCCAGGCACGCCACACGATCGACATGCGGCTCGACAGGCTGCTGCGCACACAAATCACACAGCTCGAAGGACTGCGCGCGGGCTGAGCCGACCGCTGCGGTCAGTCTTGGACGCGCGCGGCGTCGAGGCGGATTCTCAGCGCGCTGTTGTCGAGGGGTGGCGCCGATTCGAGGTCTGCGAACAGCGCGGATGCGCTCGGATCGATTCCAAGGTCGTGGCCGCGCCACCACCACGTCGTCGTGAAGGGGTCGTCGGGTGTCGAACGTTCGCGCCACGCCCCATGGCGTCGCCCGCGGACGTATTCGCCCGTCGCGCGCTCGCTCGCGTCCGGGAACTGCCGCGACCACGTCCCGTGGGCTTCGCCGTCCGCGAACGGGGCGACGAGGAGTCGGGCCTGGCCCGCGCGCCCGTCGGGGCGGCGTGCGGGACGCGCGGAAAAGATCCAGGGGCCGACCGCCGCGCCGCGGCTGTAGCGAGTTTCGCTCGCCGCCCAGCGGTCCTCGTACCAGGTCACCCAGGCGCCCTCCGGGCGACCCTTGTCGAAGGGGCGCACCGCGAGGTTGGTGCCGCCCGGATGATGGCTCGAAACCACGTCGCGCGCGGGGCGTGCGGCGATGTACGCGAGCAACACGGCGACGGCGCCCAGGGCGCCGACCAACCCGAGGAATCGCAGGTTCAACTTGCCGCGGTGAGCTTGCATCTTCGCTGCGCACCGGCGGGGAGCCAACGCGCGGCGCACAGCCTAGCAGGCACGACCCGGGAGCCGCGCAACGAGTTCGCCGTCAGCCCGTGTTGCGCATCCCCTGGGCGATGCCATTGGTGACGGTGCCGATCGCGGTTTCGAGTGCCGCTTTTTCGTCGCCTTTCGGATCGGCCGCGCGCCGCCGCCGGATCAGGCTGATCTGCAGCAGGTTCAGGGGGTCGACGTAGGGGTTGCGCAGTTCGATGCTGGCGGCGAGGACGGGCTGGTCGGCGAGCATCCCCGCCCCGCGGATCAACCCGACGGCCGCTTGCGCCCGCTCGAACTCCGCGCACAGCTCTGCGAGCAGTTCCCGATCACCCCCCAGTTGCTCGACATAGAGCCGGGCGATGGCGACGTCCGACTTTGCGAGCACCATCTCGAGCTTGCCGAGAAGATCGTCGAAAAACGGCCACACGCGCGCCATTTCGCGCAGGGTTTCGAGGCCGCCGGGTGTGTCCGCGAACTCCTGCAGCGCAGTGCCCGCGCCGAGCCATGCGGGCAAGAGGAGTCGTATCTGGGTCCAGCCGAAGTTCCACGGGATCGCGCGGATGCCTTCCATGCGGCCGGCACCGCGCTCGCGGTACGCGGGGCGTGAGCCGTAGTGAACGTGCGCAAGCTCGCGCACGGGTGTTCCGGTTTGGAAGAGCTCGAACAACGCCGCAGACTCGTGGACGGTGCCGCGGAACACTTCGCGGGCACGGGCGGCGAGGCGCTCGATCGCCGAGCGGAAGCGCGTTTGCGCCGCGGCGGACACCCCCGCGCGCCAATCGTGCCGTCCGGCAACCAGCGCGCCCGCGATCAGCACTTCGAGGCTGCGCTCGGCGAGCGGCGTCAGCGCGAACTTTTGACTGATGACCTCGCCCTGTTCGGTGACTTTGACGCGGCCGCCCACGGTACCCGGCGGGAGCGCCGCGAGCGCGCGGTAGACCGGCGAACCTCCGCCGCGCCCGACGGTGCCGCCGCGTCCGTGGAACAGCGTCAGGTGCACGCCGCGATCCCGCGCGAGCGCGGCCAGTTTTTCCTGAGCGACGTACAGGCTCCAGGCGGCGGTCAGCATGCCGGAGTCCTTCGCGGAGTCCGAATAACCGATCATCACTTCCTGGCGCCGGCCCCGTGCGTCCAGTTGGCGCCGGTACACCGGGTCGTCGAACAGCTCGGCCATGATTTGTGGCGCGCGTTCGAGATCGCTAAAGGTTTCGAACAGGGGCACCACGTCGAGCTTCGACCAGGGTGTGTCCCCCGCGAGATCGAGCAAACCCGCTTCGCGTGCGAGCAGCATCGCTCCGAACAGGTCCTCGGCCGACTGCGTCATCGACACGATGAACGTCGCCGCCGCAGCTTCGCCCAGTTCGGCCTGCAGGGTTGCCGCCGCATGGAACACGTCCAACACCTTGCGGGTGGCTTCGTCGAGCGGGAGTTGGCGGCTGACGAGCGGCCGGCGGCCGATCAGCTCGCGGCGCAAACCCGCACCGTCCAACGGCTCGGCGCCGATCGCGGTTGCGATGCTCGCAAGCGCCGTGCGGTGGACCGCCGCATCTTCGCGTAGGTCGAGCGCAACACCGTGGAATCCGGAGGCGCGCACCTTCGCAACCAGCGCTTCGAGTCCGCCGCGCCGCGCCGCCTCGGCGCCCGCCGTCGCGAGGGCTCCGTCGATACGCCCAAGATCCGCGAGCAACTCGTCCGCGCTGCCATAGGCCGCGGGGTGCTCGCGCACACGACCCGCATCCTTGTCGGCGATGCGCTGCGCGCAAGCATCGAGGCGCGCCGCGATGAACGTCAGCGCGAGGCGGATTGGCTCGTCGGCGTCGCGGCGGTGGTTTGCGCCCCACACCTCGGGCAACCGCTCGCGCTGGACGGCAATCCATTCGCGCAATGTATCGGGCACTGGCCGGATGCCGTCGGACAGCGATAAGACGCTGACGAGCGCGCGCACGTCGCGGGCGTAGCGGCCGATCACGCGGTGGGCCGCACGCCGCGCCGCGGCGAGCGTGATCGCGGGTGTCACAAAGGGATTCCCGTCGCGATCGCCGCCAACCCACGAACCCGGCCGCACCGGCACCGGCAATGCCTTCGGCGGACGGCCAAATACCTCCTCGAAGGCGCGCATCAGCGTTTGGCTGGTGGCGGCGCACGCGTCGAGCAGGCGGTCCTCCAGATACCACAGCACCGTGCTGACTTCGTCGAGCACGCTGGGGCGATCGCGGCGGCTCTCGGAGGTCAGCCACAAGAGTTCCACTTCCGCGGCAAGTTGCGCATCAAGGTCGGCGGGCCGCGCGAGCAGAAGCTCGGCGATGCGAGCCTGGAGACCCAGCAGCGTGCGCCGCGTGGATTCGGTCGGGTGCGCCGTGAGCACGGGCATCACGCACACACCCTCGATCAGTTCCTCGGCTGCGCTTGCTCCCACACCCTCCGCGGCGAGTTGCGCGAGCGCCCAACGCAGCGACGCGGGCTGCGCGGGATCCGCCGGATAGCTGGCACGGCGCCGCGCGCGGTGCACCTGTTCGGCCGTATTGATCAGAAGGAAAAACAGCGTGAAAGCGCGACCTACCGCCGCCGCGAGGGGCAGCGGCCAGCCGTCCACACGCTCCATCAACTGCTCCAGCGTCGCGGCGTCCGCTGCCCCGCGGCGGCGTGCGCGCGTGGCCGCGCGGAACGCTTCGACCGTGTCGAAAGTTTGTTCGCCCTCGAGCCGGGCGATGACATGCCCGAGTGCCGTCGCCAAGCGCCGCACGTCGTCGTGCAGCGGGCGGTCTTGGGGGCGTGTCGCGGGGGTCACGGGGACGTCGGCGCCAGAAGGTCGCGGCCCGCGAGGGGCGCAAACGGCGGCGTTGCGGGCAGCGGTGTCGGCGCGCCCAGGCGGGCGAGCAGCGTGGGTGCGAGGTCGACCGCTTCGACGTCCGTGTCGATTCCGCGTGCGGGTTCGCCGGGGACGCGAATCCAGAAGGGCGCGCGGCGGTCGAAAGCGTCGGCCGAAGGCAGGAACCAGATCGCGAGGACGTGGCGCGGATCGGCCTCGAGCGCGGCGGACAGCCGCGCAAGCGCGCTGTCCAAGAACACCCCGCGCTCGGCTTCGGGGAGCTCGCCAAGATCGAGGTGCAACCACAGCACCGCGCCATGTTCGACACGGCGCACGAGGCGCGCGTCGAGGAATGCGGCGGCGGTGTTGACCGCGGTTGCGAGGGGCGCGGCGGCTTCTTGCGCCTCGAGCATTGGGCGATCCCACACGTGCGCGGCCCCTTGCAGGAGTCCGGAGTCCACGCCCAGATCCGCCGCACTGACCACCGCGGCGGTTTCGAATCCGAGTGGTCCGATGCGCTCCATCACGGTGTCGACGGCGCCGGGCAGGGGGGCGCCCGGTCCACCTGGGGGTGCAAGCGGATCTGCGTTCCCAAGCTGCGGCGCGTCGGGCGCGAGGCCCGCGTGCAGCGCAGCGAGCGCATCGAACGCCGTGACTCCCGGCGCTTCGATACCCTCGAAACGGACACATTGGCCCGCGAGTTGGCGCAGGTAATCCACAGCGCCGAGGCCGTCAGCGGGCAAACCGTCGACAGTCACGATCAAAAGGTGCGGACGCACGGGCTGGGGGCGGCTGCACCCGGATGCGCACGCGAGGAGGGTGAGGCCGAGCGCGGCCACGCAGCTCCCCGCACGCCGCACGTTGGCATTCATGCGCTGGCCGCGTGCGAGCGGTCCTGTGCACTCAAACTGGCAGCTTTGCTGAGGGCCTGCGACCCGGGCCCGGGGTTGACCCCCGCGCCGTCGCCGAGGCGCTCGAAGCTGTCGACGTGCACCGCTTCCGCGCGCAGCGCGTTGGCGCGGCGCACGACGGCGAGTTCCTCGGCTCCGATGATGCCGCCTTCGGCCGCACGCTCCGCGAGGGTGGCGGCGGGCGCTTTTGCGAGACGCTTCGACTTGAGCGCTTCACGCAGCTTCTTTTGCACCGGCGCGGCGGCGAGCACCGCGGCGTAGGCTTCTTCCAACCGACCGAGTCCGGGTTCGGTCTCGACGGGGATGTACACGTCGCGGGTGTGCGCTTCGCGTGCCTGGGATCCGGCGATGAGGGCGTGGGCGACCGCGGCATCCTGCACGTCGGTCGGTCCGCGGAACGGGCGGCCGAGCGGGAATACGAGCGGCCGCAGGGCAATGCCGAGGACGCGAATCGGGTGGTTGGTGAGAACCCCGTCGAGCGCGTCCTGGATCTCTTTCAGCGCGTGCTCAAGAGCCCAGGTCATGAACGGCAGGTCGCGCGCGGGTTGGCCGTCGTCAGCGAAGCGCTTGATCGTCGCGCTGGCAAGGTACTGCCAGGCAAGCGCATCGGCGAGCCGGCCCGTCAGCATCTCGCGGAACTTCAGGCTGCCGCCCAGGGTGCCCATCGCGACGTCCGCCAGGAACGCAAACGACGCGGAAAACCGCGAGAGGTGTTGCAAGTAGCGGCCCGCGGGGCCGCCGAAGGGTGCGCGCGCGAGCAGTCCATGGGACACGCCGAGCAGCGCCGTCCGCGAGGCGTTTTGGAACACGAAACCGACGTGGCCGAAGAATGCACCGTCAAACGCCGCGACATCGCGGGCTTCCACGGAGCGGACTTCTTCCTTCGCGAACGGATGGCAGCGCAGGGCTCCTTGACCAAAAATGATCATCGAGCGCGTCAGAATGTTCGCGCCCTCGACCGTGATGCCGATCGGAACCGCGTGGTAGCCGCTCGCGAGGATGTTGCGCGGTCCGCGGCAAATGCCCGCTCCGCCGACCACGTCCATCGCGTCGTTGATGACCGTGCGCATGCCCTCGGTCGCATAACACTTGACGATCGCCGAGATCACCGAGGGCTGTTCGCCTGCGTCGATCGAGCCCGCCGTCAACGTGCGCGCCGCATCCATCAGGTAGTTGAAGCCGCCGATGCGCGCGATGCGCTCCTCGACACCCTCGAAGCGCCCGATCGACATGCCGAACTGCTCGCGCACCGTCGCGTAGGCACCCACCGTGCGGACGGCGAGTTGGGACGCGCCACAGGACATCGACGGCAGCGAAATGCCGCGACCGGCTGCGAGGCTCTGCATGAGCATGCGCCAGCCTTTGCCGGCCATCGGGGGGCCGCCGATGATGTATTCGAGCGGTACGAACATGTCGCGGCCCCACAGCGGCCCGTTCATGAACGGCACACCGAGGGGATCGTGGCGTTCGCCTGCGTTCATGCCGGGTGTGTCGCGGGGGATGAGCGCACACGTGATGCCGATGTGCTCTTCACCGCCGAGCAGGCGGTCGGGGTCGCGCATTTGGAACGCGAGGCCCACGACGGTCGCGATCGGCGCGAGCGTGATGTAGCGCTTTTCGAACGTGAGGCGCATTCCGAGCACCTCTGCGCCATTCCATTGCCCGCGGCAGACGACACCCACGCTTTGCAGCGACGCGGCATCCGAACCCGCGCCGGGCTCCGTCAGCGCGAAACACGGGATCTCCTCGCCGCGGGCGAGGCGCGGCAGGTAATGCTGCTTTTGCGCGTCGGTGCCGTAGTGCAAGAGCAACTCCGCCGGGCCGAGGGAGTTCGGCACCATCACGGTCACGGCGGCGGTGACGCAGCGGCTGGAAAGGCGCGTCACGACCGCCGAGTGGGCGAGCGCCGAAAAACCCAGGCCGCCATGGGCCTCGGGGATGATCATTCCGAGGAAACCCTTCTCCTTGATGAACTTCCAGACCGCCGGCGGCAGGTCACCTTCGCGTTGCACGCGGTGGTCGTCGAGCACGCTGCACAGTTCTTCCACGGGCCCGGCGAGGAACGCGCGCTCGCGCTCGGACAGGTCGCGCGGCCGGAAATCGAGCAGTTTTTGCCACTCGGGGTCGCCGGAGAACAGGTCCGCGTCCCACCAGACGGTGCCCGCGTCGAGCGCGGCTTTTTCCGTCTCGCTCATGCGCGGCAGGATAGGCGCGATGAGCTTCATGACGAGTGGCGTCAGTAGCGCTCGCCGCAGGGACTCCACTCCCGTCAGGATCGCCGCTGCGGCAAACAGGACCGCCACCACCCAAAAGAGCGCCGACGGGGGCCAACTTTGGAGGGCCAGGAGGATGAGCACGGCGGTGCCGGGCAGCACCCACGCGAGCCAGGTCCGCCCGGTGTAGAGCAACACCGCGACGACGGCGACGACGGTCAACAGAACCAGGAACCACATGTTGGTATCGAGAGGCTAACGGGAAGGCGGGATCAGGGGCACGGGTCCCTCGGCCGATCCTACGTGATCCCTGTAGCCTGCCCCGCCGCGTGGTGCGACCGACTTCCCCCGCACGCGCGGAGCTGGCGGCATTTCGGGAGTGTGGTCCCGGATCTGGGCGAACGCGCGCCAAGAGCGCGTGGCGTTCGCTGGTAGACTCCGGGCGCCTTGTCGCGGCCCTGCACCCGCCCGGCCGGCAGCGCGCCGTGAACGACATCCCCTGGACCCACGGGCCACGGGCCCTCGGCGACGAGCCGTCCCTGTGGACGCTGCTGAGCGCGGACGCTCCACCGACCGAGGTTGAGCACCGCGCGTTCTGCGCAGCGGCGCGGGCGTTCCTCGAAGGTTTTCTCGAGCGCCACGGAATGTCCGGTGCGGCACGGCCGGAGCCGCCCGAATCGGCGGGCCACGACCGCGGTTATCCGTCAGAGCCCGCGGCAACGGGCAGCGCTTCCCTCGATTCGCCGGACGCGTACGTGCGCGGCGACTTCTTCGGCGACCGGACCGAGGAGTTGATCCTCGATCCGCCCGCGTTCGCGGAGCGCCCCGAACTTGTCGCGGCGCTCGTGCGCCAGGCGCAGGAGTTCCTGAGCCAACCGCGCTGGAGCCACTGGCGCTTCATCGTGCCTCTGCGCGACTTGTCTGAGGGTGGCATCCTCGCGGTGTATGCGGAAGCGGTGTTTGCCCGGCGGGAACTGTCCTTGGACGAGCTCGAGCGCCACGTGAGCCGCCTGGTGCTGCGCGACGCCGCCGAACGCGAGGGCGAAGAAACCGTGCGCCGCGCCCGGGTTGAACGCCTTTCACCCCTCGTCCGCGCGGCGTTGATCCCGTTTTTGGCGGCCGGCGATTGGGCCCGTGTGCTGCACACCGAAAGGGGGGAGCCGGGGTACACGCTGGTCTGGGTGCTGCACCGCTTTGCGCCGGGCGAGGGCCTCGACGACTTGGACCTCGAGCCCGAAAGCGGGTACCAAGAAGTCATGCCGATCGGGGAGCGCGGCGACTTCGAGGACGCGTTTGGGGGTGCGGATCGGGAGCGGCTGCTGCTCGTGTGCTGGGAGGTTCCGACCGCGCGCGGGCGGCGGCTGTCGCTGAGCCTGGGCGAGCGGTCGAGCGAGCTCGGATTTTAGCCCGCCGCGGGACGCGCGGCCCGGGGTCGCGTTCCATGGAACCCATGCCACCGGCCACGGACGGGTTCCTGTTCGAGTTCGAGCCCTGCGGCCGCGATGGCTGTCCGTGTGCCCGGTGCTCCCGGCGCCGAGCAACCCGCGAACGCGAACCAACCGCCCGGATGCAGCACCTTGGCCACCGTCGACGCGTGGCGCTGCAAGAGGTCCGCATAGATGTTTGCGAGCACCGCATCGAAGCCGTCCACGCGCCCGGCCCGCGGACCCTCGAGCGCCTCGAATCCACCGGTTGCGAAGTGGCAGCGGTCGCGCACACCATTGCGCTCGGCGAGTTCGACCGCGACGCGCTCGCACGCGGGATCGATGTCAAAGCCGAAGGCAAAACGCGCGCCCGCGAGGACGGCCGCAACGGCGAGCAATCCGCTACCGGTGCCCGCGTCGAGCACGCGCGCGTCGCGCAACGGACGCGCCGAGATCGCTGCAAGACACTGGCGCGTCGTGGGGTGGCGGCCCGTGCCGAAGGCGATGCCAGGTTCCAACTCAAGACGCAGGTCTCCCGCACGCAGTGGGCCGTCGTGTTCGGGCAGCACGAGTGCAAAACGACCGACGCGCATGGGTTTCCAACTCTTGCGCCAGCTTGTGGCCCAGTCTTCCGGCGGCAGGGTGTGGAACGTGGCCTTCAGGCCCGCGAGTTCCGGCGCTCCGACCGCATCGGCGAGTCGGCCGAGCCGCAGCGCGATTTCCGCGCGGCGCGTGTCGCCGTCCTCCTCCGACGGATAGGACGCGCGCACGTATTCGAGGCCCGCCGCGGGCGGTGCCGTGCCCAGGGACGGCCGCCCGAAGGCAATCGAGTCGCGCGGACCAAGGACGAGCGCTTCCGCGACGAGCTCGAGCCAGTCCTCGGGCGCCACCACGCGCACTTCGATCCACGTCGGCAGGCTCGCGCGCATCATGAAGCTCTCCAAGGTTGCCAATCTTCGCCGTCCGCGGTGTCGAGCAGCGTGCGCGCGAAGGGAGTGTCGAGGCCGCGGCCGGCGAGGTCCGCCGCGAGCC
The DNA here is from genome assembly GCA_038246255.1 of Planctomycetota bacterium. GTDB lineage: Bacteria > Planctomycetota > UBA1135 > UBA1135 > RI-242. The sequence continues at coordinate 8,149 of JBBRWC010000011.1, read as the reverse complement.
CCATGTGTTCGAACGCCGCGGCAAAACAGCCGTCCGTCGGGCCCGTTTCAAGCTGCGCGCCCTCCGCGCCCAGGGGCAGTTCCGCGAGGAACATCCGGTGTTTCGGCTCGCGCGCGCGCCCATCCAGGAGGAACACGCAGCCGCGGTCCGTGCCGCGCCGCATCAGTCGCCCAAAACCTTGGCGAAAGCGTGCGAGCGCGCGGGGCAGGTAGATACGGCGGCGCTGTTCACCCGATCCGAGGGCCGCAGCCTGCGCGTGGTGGTAGCGGTCGGGAACTCCGTAGGGCAGCTTTGCGATCACCAGGTACTCAAGGGCTTCGCCGGGAAAGTCCGCGCCGAACCAAAACGTGTCGAGGCCGAGCAGCACACACTCGCCACCCGCTCGAAAGCGCTCCGCAAGGCGTTCCTTCGACTCGCTGGGCATGCCCTGCCACAGCAGATCGAGGCCACGCGCCCGACAAAAACGTGTCAGCAGTTGCGCGACGGCGGCGCAGTCCTCGGCGCTCGTGAACAGCACGAGGGTGCGTCCGCGAGTGCGTTCGACGAGGTGCGCGACAAACCGCGCGGTGTGCCCCAGCCACGCGGACTTCGAGTCGCGGTAGGCCGGTGTGTCCTTGGGCACGGCGACGAGCACGCGGCGGTAGTCGAAGGATTCCGGCGCGCGTTCGGCGCGTACGACCGCGGGTTCGCGCTGTTCGTCCTCGGCCGGATCGGCCGCGCGGTCGAGCCCGAGGTAGGCCCGCGCGGCATCGAAATCCCCGCGCAGGACGGTGGTGGCGGAGATCAGGACTGCACCGGCGAGTTCGGGATAGAAGTAACGGCCGAGCACTTCGGGGGGCAACAGCACGCGCGCCACGAGCGCAAAACCGCGCGCGCCCTCTTCGACGTCGTAAAACGTCTCGCGGCGGTGCGCGGGCAGGCCGTCGCTCGTGGGCAGCCACGCGGCGAGCGCGCCGGCCTGGTCTTCGAGGTCGGCGCGCGAGCGCTCCAGCCTGCGCGCGCTGCGGCGGTGCGCGGCGGCCGCGGGTCCGACGAGTTCCGCCGGCAGTTGCGCGAGCGCCACCACCAACTGGCGCAGCGCCCGCGCCGCGCGGCCGTGGGCGGCCACGAGGTCCGGACCCGCACCCGAGCGGATGTATTCGATGCACAGGGTGTGGCCACCCCGCTCACCGACCCGTTCCGCCTGCGCCACACGCCAGCGCTGGAACCGCCGCAACGCCACTTCGAGCGCGTCGATTCCGCTCGCGGCATCCGCGGCGCTGATCAACGCGCTCTCGATCGGGACGCGTGCCGGCGCATCGCTCGGCAACTGCCCGAGCAACCGCTCGAGCGGCGCGCGGCCCGTTCCCGTGCCGACCAAACGCGCGAGATCCTGACGCGCGGGGCCGAGCGCAAAACGGTGGCTGAAGGCCGCGTGCGCCTGGTCATGGAGGTGCTCGCATTCGTCGAAAACGACGTGCCGCAGGAACTCTTGCCGCGCGAGCACCAGCGCCTGATTGGTCACGACAAGATGTGACCTTTCGGCGCGCTTGCGAGCGGTTTCCGCAGCGCAGGTTGCGCGATCGCCCTTGCCGGTGCAACACCCCGCGTCGGCGTGGGCGTCGGCGAGCAATCGGTCCAGTTCCGGCTCTACCGCAACGTCGGGCGCGCCGAACGCCGGACGCGCGAGTTCGTCGAGGTCGCCGGTCGCGGAGCCGAGTCCGAACGCGAGGACGTGTGCCGCCGCGAGCCAGCGCACCCCGCTTTCGTCCTGCGCGGGCAGCGCCGCGCCGAATGCGCGCCAACACAGGTACGCACCGCGCCCTTTCAAAACCGCGGTGCGCGGAGCTCCTTCGCTGGCGGGCTCAAAAACGCCCGCGCGCGCGAGCAGCTCGAGCGCAAGCGGCACGTCGCGTTTCATCGCCTGCGTTTGGAGCGCGCGTGTGTAGGTGGCGACGCCAAAACGCACGTTGTTGCGCAGGGCGAAAAGCAGCGCGGGGACAAGGTACGCGAGGGTTTTTCCTGTTCCCGTCGGTGCGTGGAGCAACAGCAGTTCGCGCTTGCCCAAGCTGGCAGCGACCGCGTGCGCCACTTCGCTCTGCGCCGGGCGTTCAGCGAGCCCGCTGAGCGCCGGGACGTGGGTGTCGAACACACGTTCGATCAATTCGAGGTCCGCGGCGGCGAGCGGCTTCACCCACGGGCCGTCGGGCGGCAGCGACGGCCCTTCGAACAGTTCGCCCGCGGCGAATGCGGAGCGCGGCGCGAGGTTGTCGAGGGTGGCTTCGAAGGTGCCAGCGCTGCGCGCCGCGGCGGACAACCAGCCGTCGAGCGGTGTGGCTGGGGACGCGTCGGTGCCGGGCGCGACGAGGCACGCAGGGCGGTCGAGGAGTTCGAGCGCCGCGCACAGCCGTGCCGCCGCGGCGGGGTGGTCGGCGGCGAGGCGTTCCGCGGCCCGCTGCCATGCGAGGGCGAGCGCACCCGCTCCCACTCGTCCAAACCCCGCCAGCGCGTGCACCAGCTCGAGCGCCGCCCGCGGAACGTCCTCCACCGTCAGGTTGCCAAGGCGAGCCGTGCGCCGCCCCGCGGTCAGGCGTTCGGTTCCACCCAGGCCCGGCGCAACCAGCGCGCACAGGTCGTCGAGGCCCAGGACCCGCGCCGCGCCGCGATCGGGATCGAGCCGCGCCGCCCAGGTCGCGTGCAACGCGCGGTCCGGCACCAACACCCAGCGTCCCGCCAGCCCGAGCGCGAGGTCTTGCCATGTCGCGGCGGCGGGCGGAGCGGCCTCAAAGAGCACCGCCGGCAACCCGTGTTCGCGCTGGATGCGCTCGAGGAGGCTCGTGCGCACGCCGCCCGCCTCCGCCGTTTCGGCCCGGGCTGCGCGCGTGCCGAACGGGTCGACAAGCACCTCCTCCCGGCGCCAGCTCGCCCCCTCGGGCATCAACGCGCCCAAGCGGAAGACACCGTCGCGCTGGGGATCAAGACCGGTGGCGCCGAGCGCCGCGAACGCCGGCCGCGCACCCAGCCCGCCGCCCAAACCCTCCGCGGGCACCGGCCCCCGCGACGCGGGGGCGCGCTCGGGGACGTCCGGGGGCTCGGCCCAGGGGTGCTGCGGGGGGAGGATCACGGGCGAGAGGTTAGGGGGCGGCGCTGGCGCGGTCCCGACCCAGAGGGACCCCCGGACCCCCCCGCGGTGGCGGCCCCGGCCAGGCCCAGCCCTGGGCAGCGAACCTTGGATCGGTCATAAGTCGTTGCTGCACAGACGTTTGCGAGCGCCCCTCGCGCGCGGCGCGGGCGCGCGCTTCGCCGACCCGCCGTTGTGACGTAAATGCTTGAAAAACAAGGACTTACGGCGCCAGACCAGCCGACGCCGCCCATGACGCCACGCGCGGACGCTGCCCTTGACTCGGATCCGCTGGTCGCTAGGACTGACCCCCCCCGCGCGGCCGCTTTGGTGGCGCGGGTCCGTCGTCGCGCGCTCCTCCACCGTCTTTATGGTCATCAAGAAAGGCACTGCACTGGTCATCGTCGAGTCGCCCACGAAGGCCAAGACGATCGCCGGCTTCCTACCGGCGAACTTCATCGTCGAAGCAAGCGTCGGCCACGTGCGCGACCTCCCCGGTTCGGCCGCCGAAATCCCGGCGTCGGTGCGCGGCGAAGCCTGGTCCCGGACCGGCATCGACATCGACAACGACTTCAAGCCGCTCTACGTGGTGCCCGCGGCCAAGAAGGCGCAAGTGAAGAAGCTGAAGGACCTCTTGGCCAACGTCGACGAGCTTTACCTGGCGACGGATGAAGACCGCGAAGGCGAGTCCATTTCGTGGCACTTGATGGAGGTGCTCAAGCCCAAGATTCGGCCCAAGCGACTCGTCTTCCACGAAATCACGCGCGACGCGATCCAAAAGGCCCTCGACAACCCGCGCGAGCTCGATGAAGGGCTCGTGCAGGCTCAGGAAACGCGGCGCATCCTCGATCGCCTCTACGGGTACGAGATCTCGCCGATCCTCTGGCGCAAGATCGGGCCGGGCCTGTCCGCGGGCCGCGTGCAGTCGGTCGCGGTGCGATTGATCGTCGAGCGCGAGCGCGAACGCCAGCGTTTTGTGCGCAGCAGCTACTGGGACGTCGGTGCGCTGTTCGCGGCGCGCGGCCTCGACTTCCCCGCCGGATTGCTGAGCGTCGGCGGCAAGCGCGTGGCGAGCGGCCGCGACTTCGACGCCGCGACCGGGAAGCTGATCACACCCGAGGCGGTGCTTTTGGACGAAGCGGCGGCCCGTGCGCTCGTCGCCCGGCTCGAGCGCGCAGCGTGGAGCGTCAGCAAGGTCGAGCGCAAGGAATACACCGAGCGCCCCCAGCCGCCGTTCACGACGTCGACCCTGCAGCAGGAGGCGAACCGCAAGTTGCGCCTGTCTGCGCGCGCAACGATGCAAGCGGCCCAGCGGCTCTACGAAAACGGGTTCATCACCTACATGCGAACGGACTCGACGAGCCTGTCTGACGAAGCCGTGCGCGGGACACGCAAGCTCGTGGCGGAGCTGTACGGTCCCGAGTACGTTCCGTCCGAGCCGCGTCTGTATCGCACGAAAGTCAAAAACGCGCAGGAAGCCCACGAAGCGATCCGCCCGTCGGGCGAGTTCAAGCGGCCCGAGGATCTGCGCGCGCAGCTTGGCCTGGACGAGCTGCGTGTGTACGAGCTGATCTGGAAGCGCACGATGGCGTGCCAGATGGCGGATGCCAAAGGACACCGCATGTCGGTGCATGTCTCCGGCGGTGACGCGCTCTTCCAAGCCAGCGGCAAGACGATTGCATTTCCCGGTTTCCTGCGCGCGTATGTCGAAGGCGCGGACGATCCGGACGCGGAACTCGCCGACAAGGAAGTAGTGCTGCCCGACGTGGCCCCCGGCGAGGCCGTGCGCTGCGCCAACCTCGAGGCCCGCGGCCACACGACCCAACCCCCGGCGCGGTATACGGAAGCGAGCTTGGTCAAAAAGCTCGAGGATTCCGGTGTCGGTCGTCCGAGCACGTACGCGATGATCATCGACACGATCACGCGCCGTGAGTACGTGGTGAAGCAGCGCAACGCGCTCGTGCCGACGTTCATGGCCTTTGCCGTCGTCGGTTTGCTCGAGCGCTACTTCACGCACCTCGTCGACGTGAACTTCACGGCGGACATGGAGGGCGACCTCGACGCCATTTCGCGCCGCGAGAAGGATTGGCTGCCGTACCTGCGCCACTTTTACTTCGGCGACGGGGTCGAAGGGGGCAAAGACGCCGACGCCGGGCTCAAGAAGCTTCTGACGAGCGAAATCGACCCGCGTGAATCGTGCACGCTGCCGCTCGGCGTCGATTCCGAAGGCCGTGCCATCGCGGTGCGCATCGGGCGTTACGGGCCGTACCTCGAGCGCGGCGAAGAACGCGCCACGATCCCCGAGGGGCTTGCACCCGACGAGCTCACGATGGAGAAAGCGGCCGAGCTGCTGACCGCGGGCTCGGGGCAACGGGAACTCGGCCAGGACCCCGCGAGTGGCAAGTCCGTGTACCTCAAGTCGGGTCGTTACGGACCCTACGTTCAACTGGGCGAAAACGGCGCAGAGCCGAAGATGAAGTCGCTGCTGCCGGGCATGTTGCCCGAGGAAGTGGCGCTCGAACAGGCGCTCAAGCTGTTGACTCTGCCGCGCGAAGTTGGGGTCGATCCTGCAAACGGCGAGGTCGTGCTTGCCGACTTCGGGCGTTACGGCCCGTACATTCGCCGCGGCAGCGACACCCGGTCCCTCGAGACCGCGGAGCAGGTGTTCGACGTCGCGCTCGAACGCGCGCTCGAAATCCTCGCGACAGAGAAAAAGAGCGGCTTCCGCGGGTCGAAGCCCAAGGTGCTGCGCGAGCTGGGCAAAAACGCCGCGGGCGCGGAGCTGCAGGTGCTTGCGGGCCGTTATGGCCCGTATGTCACCGACGGTGAAACCAACGCGTCGCTCCCCAAGGGACTCGAGCCCGAGCAATTGGCGCTCGACCAGGCGCTCGAGCTGCTCGCCGCCCGGGCGGCCGCGGGCAAGGGCAAGAAGAAGGTCGCAAAGCGCGGGGCGAAGAAGGCGACCAAGCGAACCGCGCAGAGCGCGGCGTCGGGAGCGGAGCCGGCGCGCAAGGCCAAGGTCGCCAAAACAGCATCGAAGAAAGCTTCGAAGAAGGCCTCGAAGAAGGCGGTTAAGAAGGTCGCCAAAAAGGTCGCCAAGAAGTCGGCTGCCGCCACGGACAACGACGCCGAGGCCGAGTAGTCCGCGATCCCGGGGCCGGGTGCCGCGGCGCGTCGACACTGCCGTCGGGGCCTTGTCCGGGGCGCGCGCGGCCGGTGTCCGCTCGGCGGTGTTGGCCGCGTGGAAATGGGCCCCGCCGGATGCCAGCGGGGCGCGTCGGGCCATTGTGGGGCCCGCGCATTGGGCCGCTCGACGGCGCCGCCCCCGGCCCCTATCCTTGTGCGCCCCTTGGTCCGGAGCTTTGGGCTCCCGCGCCACGATGGGCCCGATGACCCGCGACCGGCGCGGGCGAACACAGCACTCGAGGCGCCGCGGTGCCTCCGCAAGCGCCTGAACGTCCCCATGCAGATCACCCCGATTCCGACCCCCGGCTACGAAGAGGTCATGCGTTGCCGCGACGAGACCACCGGTCTCCACGCGCTTATCGCGGTGCACAACACGACGCTCGGCCCCGCCCTGGGCGGCATGCGCATGCTCCCCTATACCTCCGAGGAGGAGGCGCTCTTCGACGTCCTGCGCTTGGCGAAGGGGATGACCTACAAGTCCGCCGTCGCGGAGACCGGACTGGGCGGCGGCAAGTCCGTGGTGATCGGCGATCCGCAGCGGCACAAAACGCACGCGCTGATGCGTGCGATGGGGCGCTTCGTCGACAGCTTCGCCGGCAAGTACATCACCGCCGAGGACATGAACATCGGCATTGCCGACCTCGAGCAGTGCCAGAAGGAAACTAAGTACGTCACCGGCCTCAAGCGCGAATCGGGCAGTTCGGGCAACCCGAGCCCTTACACCGCCTATGGCGTGATCGTCGGCATGCGCGCCGTCCTGGAGGAGGCCTTCGGGTCGGATTCCTTCGCCGGGCGCTCCGTCCTGATTCAAGGTGTGGGCGCCGTCGGTGGGGACATGGCGATGCGTTTGAAGGAGCTCGGCGCGCGCGTGCTCGTCTGCGACATCAACGAGGAGCGCGCCAACACTCTCGCCCGCGAACATGGCTTCGAGGTCGTGGCCGACGCAGGGCACCACCGCCTCGCGGTGGATGTGTACGCGCCCTGCGCGCGGGGCGCTGGCGTCAATGACCAGACCCTGTCTGAGCTGCGCTGCAAGGCGATCGCGGGCTGCGCGAACAATGTCTTGCTCGAGCCCCGCCACGGCGACGAACTCAAGGCCCGCGGCATCGTTTATGCCCCCGACTACGTGATCAATGCGGGGGGCATCATCAACGTGTCGATCGAGGTCAAGCCGGGTGGGTACGACGAGAAAAAAGCCCTCGCGAAGATCGAAGGCATCTATGGCAACCTGAAGAAGGTGTTCGAGATCTCCCGCACGGAAAACATCTCGACCGAAGCGGCGGCGGATCGACTCGGAGACATGCGCCTTGCCGAAGGCCGCGCGAAGCGCGCAAAGGGCTGATCGTTTCGCTCGATCGATGTTTCCTGGGCGCGGGCCGTCGCCGTAGGGTGTCGGTCCGGCCAACGCGGGCCGACATGCAGCTCCCCGACAGCATCGCGCTCAGCCAGCTGGTGCGCGCGCTCGACACACGCGAGCAGAAGACGATCGCCGGCCTCGTCCTCGTTTTTGTGCGGGAACCCGCGCGTGTGCGCGAGCGCGAATGGTGCGCGGAGCGCCTCACCGAGGTCGCGGCGCTCGCGCGGGGTTTGACGGATCACCCCAGCGCGGAAGAAATGCTGGAGCTCAAGAGCTGGCTCACCGCGCGCGGAGGCCTTCTGTTGCCGACCGCGCTCAGCGTGTTCGCGCGCGCCGCGGCGGACCTGGCCGCGGATCCCCCAATGGGCCCTTTGACGTACGCCCGCGCGAGCGCTGCCGTGTTGGCGTACTTCGCGACGCCGCCGCCCGGCGGCAGCGTGGCGTAACCGCGCGGGTCAGATGCGATCTTCCGGCGGACGCGGATCGGCTGCCGCCGCTTGCGCGGC
>JBBRWC010000010.1:0-65107 GCA_038246255.1 Planctomycetota bacterium | reverse complement strand
CGCTGCGCTGGGAGACCCAACGGCCTTCCAGCGGAGGGCGCCGCGTGCCAATTCGATGCGCGCTGGCGCGTGCTTTCGAATTGGCCGCTTGGGATCAGGGAGCGAAGGGCACGGCAGAGCGGCCGCGGGGGAGCTCAACGCGCTCACCTACCGCAGGCCAGGGTACCGCGATCGCGCCGTTCCAGTCTGCGCGGAACAGCTCGATCCCGAGCTCTTCCGGGGCGCGCGGGAAACGCAGATCGATGCGTGCGAGGCCGGTCTCCCCCAACGCCAGTGCTTCCACGTCGAAGAGCGCACCGCTCCAACGCCGGCCGACCGCCAGCGGATCGACCTCCGTGCGGAATACCGCTTCCATCGGGGCGCAGAGGAAGTCGGCACCCGTGCTTTCGACCTCAAAACGCAGAGCGTCGCGCCGGACGATCACGAGCCCGCGATTGCCCAGTTGCAGCGCATGGATGCCGATGGGGTTCCGGTCGTTCACGATCGGCCACGTCGCGGCGAGGGCGAGCAGCGCCAGGCCGTGGGGTCCTTGGAGCATCAACACGTTTTGCGTTTGCGGGCTGGGCTCCAGCGTCCGTGCAACGCGGCGCGATTCGCGGCCGAGTTCCGCAAAGCCATTGAATCGCCCAAGCAGCCCAATTCCGCTCAACGGCCCCGCTGCTGTGTAGAGCAACGCCATGGCGATGGCGACGCGGCGGCCCGCGCCGCGCGTCCACGTGCGCTGGATCGTGTCGGCGATGCAGCCCGCGAGCCCGATGCCGGGGATCAGCAGCAGTCGATCGCCGACGGGGGCGGTGCTTTGCGGCAAGAGCGCAAGAGCAAAAAGTGCGAGCAGCAAGGCGACACCCCGGTGGCGTCGCGCTGCGACGACAGCGACGGTGAGGACGAGCGCGCCAACGGGAACGAAGCCCCACAGCGCGCGCGGCTCGACGAACACCAAGTCGGCGGGAATCGGACTTGCGAGCGCCCCCGCTCCCACGAGCAACAAACGCCCGTAGGCGGCGAGGGCGCTGAGCGGATCGCCCCACGGCTCGGGGTAAAACCGGCTACTCGCGCCGTAACCCAGACCTGCATACGCGACCACGTACACGAGTGCGGCGGCGCAACCCGCGAGCAGCGCGCGACGTGCATTCTTCAAAGCGCGCATCCGTGTCGGACCGTCGGGGAGCTCCCGCGCGCGCCACCACGCGGCCGCGGGGACGAGCACGAGGAATACGACACCTGATTCCTTGCACAGCGTCGCGGCAAGTGCGAGAGCCCACGCGAGGGCCATGCGCGTACCCGAGTGTGTGCCAGAGCGCGGCGCGTCAACCGCAGTGCGCCCCAACGCGACCCACAAAGCACCAATGCCAAACAGCGCCTCCAGCAAACTGTTGCGGTTCGCGAGCCAACCGACGGGGATCGCCGAGCTCTCGTCCATGGCAACGAAAAACGCCGCCATCAGCGCGGCGCCCGGAGCGAGGCCGAGCCGCAGATACACTGCCCGCGCGAGGGCGACCAGCGCGGCGAGCGCCAAGGTGTTCGCGAGTTGCCCAGGCCACGCGGCGCGGCCGACGATGGCGTGCTCGGCGGTGCGCACAAGGCTCGGCAGCGGCCGCAGGAAACGGATGCGGAAACCCTCGCTGGTCCACCAGGGCAAACCGCCGATGCGCAGTGCCTCGGCGCCGCTCGCGCGCGAGCCGAAATCGTAGAGGTTCGCGGGACCAAGTGGCGTGTCCTCGAAGGCTCCCTCGAGGGCTGCGATGTGCACGTAGTCGTCCGCAACGAGCCCGATCCCGAGCGCGGGCAAATGGACCGCGATCGCGAGGGCGAGCAGTAGGCCGAGGCCGCGGCCCGGCCGGAGCCAATACGCGAGCCCGAGCGCCCAACGAGGCGCGGCGCGCGAAGGTGCGTCGGTGTCGGGCATGGCGCGACTCTAACCCTCGGCGCCTGGGAAACGGTGCCTGTGGCCGCGCCTGGGCGCGGGGCGCGCGGGGCGTTTCTTTCGCCACATAATCTTGTGCGCAGCTGCTTCCGCTGGAGTTCCAGGGGTTCGCCACCCGACACCTTTGTCGGAACCATGTCCCTTCCGACCCACTGGAAAGTCGCTCTCGCGGCGGTGCTCGTGGCATTTGCGCTGCGCGACTGTGCGCATGCCGACACGCTGCGCCCCGGATCGACCCCGAGGGTTTGGTCGAGCGCGTGGGCCAGCGCCTTGGATTCGATGACATCGACTTCGAGGATGCAAAATTCAGCGCGCAGTACGCCGTGCGTTCGCCGAACCGCCGCGCGGCCCATGAACTGGTCTCGCCGACCTGGATCACGTTGCTGAGCGAGCGAACGGGTTGGAGCGTCGAAACGTCGGGCAAGCGTCTGCTCGTTTGGCGCCGCGGCCGCGCGACTCCGCAGACCTACATCGAGTTGTTCGACCTTGCCGTCGCGCTCGCCACGGCACTGCCGCGAACGGTCGTCAATGAGGAGCGTGCGCGGCGGGGGCTCGAGATCGGCCTCGACGTTGGCGCGGCATCCGCCAAGAGCCGCGCGGCACTGACGCGACTTGATCAGGGACTGCCGGTCCTCGCGCGGCAGGTTGAGCCGTGTGACGTCGAGCGCTTTCGCGCCGAACGGGGCGCGCCGTGATTGGGTTAGTCGTTAGCGTGAGCGGCGCCGTCGCGCTAGGCGCGGCCCTGTGGGTGGCGCTCGTGCACAACACGCTGGTGCGACTGCGCCAGCACACGCTCGAGTCGTGGAGTCAGGTCGACGTGGAACTCGAGCGGCGGCGCGGGCTTGTGCCGAACCTGGTGGAGACCGTTCGCGGTTGGGCGCGCCACGAGCAGGCAACTCTTAGCGCGGCGCTGGAACAGCGCGCGCTGCGGGCCGCACCCTTCGTACTTGATTCCGGAGCGTCGAACGTTCGCATCACCAGTGAGTTGGAGCTCGCGGTGGAGCTCGGCGGCCTCCTTGTTGCATGCGAGGCGTACCCCGAACTTGCGTCGTCCGCGGGGTTTCGGCGCGTGACGGGCGAGCTCGCGCACACGGAGGATCGCATCGCCGCCGCGATGCGCTTCTACAATGCGAACGTGCGGGCCTACGAAACCCGCCGCCAGCAGGTCCCCGACACGCTGGTGGCGCGCATGTTTGAGTTCCCGCGCATCAAGCACTACCGGCTGCCCCAGACGGTCTTGCGCGACGCACCCGCGCCTACCGTCGCGGCGTGACGCGGTCCGCGCGCGGTTCGACGGGGCCATCAGCCGAATGAAGCGGCGAGGCGCCGCACCAGCGCGCGGGGCGCAACGCGGACTGCCAGGGTTGCCAGCCAACCGCGCAAGCGCGGCTGCAGAACAACCACCCTTCCCGCGCGGAAACCCTCAAGGGCCGACCGCGCGGCGGTGGCGACGTTGGGTGTGTCGAGGAACGACGCTTGACGTGCGGGCGAACCGGCAATGTCGCGAAACTCGGTGGGCACGGGTCCAGGGCAAAAAATGCTGACCTTGACTCCGAAAGGGCACAACTCTTCGTGGAGTGCTTCTCCGAACGACAGCACGAACGCCTTGGTTGCGGCGTAGACCGCGAAGTGTGGCATCGGTTGGAACGCGGCGAGCGAGGCGACGAGCAGCAATCCACCGCGGTGCTGGGCGACGAGGTGCGGAGCAAGGCGTGCGGCGAGCTCCGTCAGGGACGCGGCGTTCAGCGTCACCATCTCCCGCAGTTGTTGCGGGTCCTGTTCGACAAATGCGCCGTGGAGCCCAAAACCCGCGTTGAGGACCGCGACGTCGGGCATCCAACCTTCACGCCGTAGGCGCGCCACGAGGGATGCGACGGCGAGGGGCGCCGCAAGGTCGCAGACTTCCACGCGGTGGTCCGCGCCGTGCCGCATGGAGAGTTCTCGGGCGAGTTCTTCGAGTCGATCGCGGCGGCGCGCAAGCAGGACGAGTCGAGCGCCCTCGCGCGCAAACTCGCGCGCCAGCTCGCGGCCAATGCCCGCCGACGCGCCGGTGATCAAAACGGTTTCGCGCTCCATGACGTGGGCGAGTCTACGACCCGCCGCCGCAATCACCCACCGCCAGCCAGCCAGCCCGCGTCCGCACGGTGGGCGAGATCGAGCTGCACAGCGGGGACCGGACCCGCGTGGGGCCGGTCCGCGCCGTCTCGGGTAGCGCCGTCTCAGGTAGCGCCGTCTCAGGCAGCGCCGTCTCGGGTCGCGCTGGCGAGCTCGTGGTGGCGGATCTCCAGGCGGAAGCCGTGCTCGCCGAAGTCCACCACCGCGGTATCGCCACGCCCTACCGTCCCGCGCAGGATCGCGTCGGCGAGGAGGTTTTGCACGCGCCGCTGGAGCACGCGCTTGAGCGGTCGGGCGCCGAATTCGGCGTCGTACCCTTCTTCTGTGAGGGCGGCGGTGGCTGCCGGCGTGACTTCCAATCCGATCTCCTGCTCGGCGAGGTGCTTGGCGATGCGCGCGACCTGCACTTTGACGATGGCTCCGAGCTGATGCGCCTCGAGCGGTTTGAACGTCAACACCTCGTCGAGCCGGTTCAGGAACTCGGGGCGGAAGAACTCGCGCAACTGCGATTCGTTGCGCAGGTTGCTGGTCATCAGCACGAGCGTCTGCGTGAAGTCGACGATGTTGCCCTTGCCGTCGGTCAGGCGTCCATCGTCCAGCAGTTGGAGCAAGATGTTGAAGACCTCGGGGTGCGCCTTTTCGACTTCGTCGAACAGCACGACCGAATGCGGTTTGCGGCGCACGGCTTCGGTCAAGGTGCCGCCTTCGTCGTAACCGACATAACCCGGGGGCGCGCCGATCAGCCGCGACACGGCGTGCTTTTCCATGAACTCGCTCATGTCCACGCGCACAAGCGCCTGCTCGTCGTCGAAGAGGAACTCGGCGAGCGCGCGGGCGGTTTCCGTTTTGCCGACGCCCGTCGGACCGAGCAACAGGAAAGACCCGAGCGGTCGGCTCGTCTCTTGCAGTCCGGCGCGCGCGCGGCGCACCGCTTCGCTGATCGCGATGAGCGCGTGGTCCTGGCCCACGACACGCTCGGCCAGGCGCTGCTCCATGCTGAGCAGCTTCTCGCGCTCGGTTTCGAGCAGCCGCATGGCGGGAATGCCCGTCCAACGGCTGATGACACCGGCGATGACTTCCGCGTCGACCTCTTCGGGGAGCAGCGCACCGCTCGATTGGATCGCGCGGAGCCGCGCTTCGTTGGCTTCCAGGTCGCGCGCGGCCTGCGGCAATTCGCCGTAGCGGATCTGGCCGACACGCTCGTATTGCCCTTCGCGCTCCTTGCGTTCCGCTTCGGCGCGCAGGTTTTCGATCAACGCCTTGCCGGCGCGCAGGCTCGTGATGAGTTCCTTTTCGCTGGCCCAGCGCGCGCGCAGGGCGCTGGATTGCTCCTGCAGTCCGGCGAGTTCCGCGGCGATGTCCGCGAGGCGCCGGGCTTCGCCCGCGCTGTCTTCCTTTTGCAGCGCGGTCCGCTCGATCTCCAGTTGGCGCGTCTTGCGCTCGAGGCTGTCGAGTTCAGGCGGCAAGGAGTCGATCGAAAGACGCAACTGGGCCGCGGCTTCGTCGACACAGTCGATAGCCTTGTCGGGCAAAAACCGCGACGTGATGTGGCGGTCCGCGAGGCGCGCGGCTTGGACCAGTGCTTCGTCGAGAATGCGCACGCCGTAGTGGATCTCGTAGCGCTCTTTCAGGCCGCGCAGGATCGCAATCGTGTCGTCGACGCTTGGCTCGTCGACCTGCACCGGCAGGAAGCGCCGCTCGAGCGCTTTGTCCTTCTCGATATACTTGCGGTACTCATCGATGGTCGTCGCGCCGATGCAGTGCAGGTCGCCGCGCGCGAGCGCGGGCTTGAGCATGTTGGCGGCGTCGATCGCACCTTCTGCGCCACCGGCACCCACCAACGTGTGCAGTTCGTCGATGAAGAGGATGACCGCGCCGCTCGCACCTGCGATCTCCTCGAGGACGGCTTTGAGCCGCTCCTCGAATTCGCCGCGGTACTTCGCACCCGCGAGCAGTGTGCCCATGTCGAGCGCCATGACGCGCTTGTTCTTGAGGCCCTCGGGTACATCCCCCGCGACGATGCGGTTGGCGAGCCCCTCGACGATGGCGGTCTTGCCCACACCCGGATCGCCGATCAACACCGGGTTGTTCTTGCGCCGACGGGACAGCACCTGCATCACGCGGCGGATCTCGGCGTCCCGGCCAATGACGGGGTCGAGCTTGCCTTTGCGCGCATCCTCAGTGAGGTCGCGTGCGTACTTCGAGAGGGCATCGAACGTGGACTCGGGGTCGGGGCTCGTCACCTTGCGGTCGCCGCGCACCTCCGCGAGGGCGGCGTCGAGCCGCTCGCGGGTCAGCTTGCGCGCCGCGAAGAGCCCCGCGACCTCGGGACCCCCCTTCGTCGCCAGTCCGAGCAAAAGGTGCTCGGTCGACAGGTAGCTGTCGCCCAGGCGCTTGGCTGCGGCGCCCGCTTCCTGCAGCGCGTCCCCGAAGGCCCGTGCGGCGCCGAGCTGACCGCCCTGCGCGCGCGGCAGCTTTGCGAGCAGGCGCTCCAGCTCGGCCCGCAGGACGCGGATGTCCACGTCAAGCTTCCCAAGGAGCGCCGCCGTCACACCTTCGCTCTCGTCGATCAGCGCCAGCGCGAGGTGCGCGGGGGTCAACTCAGGATGTCCGGCCTGCGTTGCGAGGGCCTGAGCTGCCTGGAGGACGGCGGCGGACTTGGTCGTCGGGGGGAGTTGGTTGTGCATGTCCGATCGCGCCCTCCGGGGCGTCGAACCCAGGATGCAAGGGCCGTGCCGGGGGTAAGCGGCGGTCAAAATGCCCCGTAAAGGGCGTACACGGGCCTTGGACGCGGGTGCGTCTCCCAGGCACTGCCAATATGGCGCGCGAAGGGTATGCCGAACGACAGCATTGACGGCCGAACTGGCAGTCGCGGCTGACACGGCCCCGGCCCCGAGTAGGCTCGGGCGCCCCCCGCGCCGCTCCGCCGCCATGCAGCCCGATCCCGACCAACCCACCCCTTCACCCACCGGAAGCCGGTCGGCCGAGGGTCTTGCCGGCGACGCAACCCCCGCGCAAGCCGCCATCGCGGACCACCTGCGACGCCTCGTCGGCGAGTTTGTCGTCGAGCACACCGAAGAGGTCCGGACGTGGATGCGGGAAGCGGCCGCCGAGCAGTTCGACGGCGAAGCGTTCCAGGCCCGGCTGGCCGCGGAACTGGGCAAAGTTGTCCTGCGGGGTTGGTTCGAGGACTTCGTCCAGCGCCTGATCGCCGCGGATCCACGCTTCACGCGCCAGTGGCTCGCGGACTTGGTTGCGGTGGAAGCCACCCGCGCGGCGCGCACGCTGGAGGTGCGGGCCCGTGTGGCCTTCGGGGATTGGACCCGAGCGTTCGCCCTCGACGGCGGGCGGGCCGAGGCCCGTGCTCTGCCGCCTGCGCGCGAGCACCGCGGGGGCCTGCGGCAGGTGGCGCTCCCGCCGGACATGGGCGCGGGTGACCTCGATGCGGCGCTCGCACGGGATGGGGATGTCCTGCCCGACACCGATCAGCGCGAAGGTTATTACGGCGAGCGCCACTTCGACTTTTGGGTCAGCGGATTGATCGACCAACGCCGCATCGCCGCGCAGGCACGCGCGCATGGCGTGAACCTTTGTGCGGGCGCGGCGGTGCTCGAACTTGGATGTGCGAGCGGGCGTGTCCTGCGCCATTTTGTGCACCAGGAGGACGGGCTGGATGTCCTTGGCTGTGACATCCAACGCAGTCACGTCGATTGGATGGTGAAGCACCTGCCCGCTCGCCTACGTGTGTTCCAGAACACGGTGCTGCCGACGTTGCCGCTCGGGGACGCGAGCCTCGAACTCGTGTACGCCCTTTCGGTGTTCACGCACATCGACGAGTTCGACCTGTCGTGGATGGCGGAGCTCGCGCGTGTCCTGCGTCCCGGCGCCCTTGCGTACCTGTCGGTGCACACCGAGCACACCTGGGCCCTGTTGAGCCCGGGCATGGCGCTGTATCACGACCTGCTCGCCGTGCGCGAACAAGTCCAGGACCACGACATCGACGACGCGTTCCTCGCCGGCCCGATGCCAGGGGAGCGCGCGGTTTTTCGTTGGACCTCTGCGCTCAGCAACAATACGTCCGTGTTCCTGCGCAGCGAGTACATCCACCGGGCGTGGGGCCGTTTCCTCGAGGTGGTGGAAATCCAGCGCGAAGCTTCGGGTTACCAGGATGTCGTGGTTTTGCGGCGCCGCTGAGCCTCGCTCGATCGCCGCTGCGGGTCACGTACGCCCGTCCGCGTCCGCAGGCGGTCCGGCGCCGATCGCGAAGCGCATTTCGCGGATCGCCTGGTCCGCGCCCACCAGCACCGCGCGCGCCACGATGGCGTGTCCGATGTTCAGCTCTTCCACCGCGCGAATCGCCGCCACGGGCGCCGCGTTGCGGTAATCGAGCCCGTGGCCGGCGTTGACGCGCAGGCCGAGTTCCACGGCGCGGATCGCGGCGCGCATGATGCGTTCGAGTTCCCGCGCTTTCACATCGCCGGCTGCGTTCGCATAGGTGCCAGTGTGCAACTCGACGAAGGGCGCGCCGAGTTCCGCCGCGGCCTCGAGCTGCACCTCGTCCGGATCGACGAATAGGCTGACGAGCCCGCCTGCGTCTGCGAGGCGCGGGATCAGCGCCGAGAGACGCGCGCGCTCCGACACGACGTCCAGGCCACCCTCGGTCGTCACCTCCTGGCGGTTTTCGGGCACGACGCAAAAACCGTCCGCTCCCGATCCCAGCGCAAACGCCACGATTTCAGGATCGAGGCTGAGCTCCAGGTTCACGAACGTCGTCGTCGCCGCGCGCAACCGCAGCACGTCGTGGTCTTGGATGTGTCTGCGGTCCTTGCGCAGGTGCACCGTGATGCCCTGGGCACCCGCGGCTACTGCCAGGACGGCCCATTCGACCGGGTCGGGCTGCTCGGCGCGGCGCGCCTGGCGCAGCGTGGCGACGTGGTCGACGTTGACGTGCAGCCTGGGGGGCGCACCCGCGGCCCGGGTCGGATTCCGGGTGAGTCTTTCCATCGGATTCACGGCGCAAGTGTAGTGGCCCGGAGCGTTCCGCCAAGCGGTGGTACTATCGCGCTCGATGCACGCATGGATCGGGTTCGTGGGAGCGGCGTTGGTGGCCTCCCAGACGTTGCCTGCGCCGCGCGCAACGCTCGCGGAACGCTTCGATTCTGACGTGAGCGCGTTCCTGGCGCGTCATTGCAGCCTGTGCCACGGCGGGGATGCGCCGGAAGCGGGACTTGATTTTGCGCCGTTCGACTCGCTGGAAGCGCTCGAGCGACGTGAAGCCCGGTGGCGCCATGCGGTGCGCAGAGTCGAGCTCGACCAGATGCCGCCGCTGGGTCCCATGGCTCCAAGCGACGACGAGCGGGCGCGCTTTCTCGGTTTCGCGCGCGCCGCTGCCGTCCTGCGTTACGACCCGACGTTGCCCCCGGACCCCGGCGCGAGTGGCTTGCGGCGGCTCGCGCGTCGCGAAGTCGCAAACAGCCTCTACGACCTTCTCGGACTGCGTGTCGATCTTGACGGGGTTCTGCCCGAAGACCAGGTCGCGTCCGGTTTCGACAACCTCGCGAGTGCGCAGTCCCTCGCGCCGCATGCCGTCGACCGGTGGCTGCATTTTGCCGTGGAGAGCGCGGCGTTCGCGGCGCCGCGGGCGGCGTTCGGGGCCAGCGCGCGCGTTGTCGAGCGGCGCGCTGGCGCAGTGTTGGAGGGCGGCAGCGGCGGCGGGCAGCTCTACAACAATGGCGAAGTCAAATGGACGCGCGCGTTCGAGCGCGGCGGCAGGTATCGACTGCGCGTGGCGCTTGCAGCGGACCAGGCGGGGCCCGATCTCGCGCGCGCCGCGCTGCGGCTCGACGCGACGTCATTATTGACCGCGGTCGAGGTGGCCGCCCGGCGCGGCGCCGCGCCCACACTCGCGGAGTGCGACCTCGTGCTTCCCAGCGGCGGCGAATACGCGCTTTGTGTGGGCTTCCTCAACGACTATTGGCGCCCCGACGATCCGGATCCGCGTGCGCGGGATCGCAACCTTGTCGTCGAATGGATCGAAATCGAGGGGCCCCTCGATCCACCGGAGCCGTCGGGCTTCGAGCGGATGCTGGAGCAGCGTTTCGGCGCGCTCGTGCACCCTACCCAACTGGAGGCCTGGGTGGCGCACGCGGGGCTCTTGCTGTGGCGGCGGCCGCTTGAGCGCGACGCTGTGGAGCGACTTTGCCAACTCGCGCCTGCAGAGGCCACGCTCGACGAACGGTTTGTCCACGCGCTTGTCGCGCTGATTGCGTCGCCGCGTTTCCTGTTTCGGATGGAGCCCAACCCCGAACAGCCACCCGCGGGCGGATGGCACGCCATCGACGGGTTTGCACTCGCCACGCGCCTCGCGTTTTTCCTTTGGAGTTCCGCTCCCGACGGGGCGCTGCTCGAGGCGGCGGGCCGCGGCGCGCTGGGCTTTCCCGAGGGACGCGCGGAAACGATCCAGCAAATGCTCGACGATCCGCGCGCGAGCGCGCTCGCGGACGATTTTGCGGTGCAGTGGCTCGCATTGCGCCGCCTTGAAGCCCGCGCGCTCGAATCGGATCCCGACGATGCGCGCCTGTTCACGGCGATGGTCGACGAGACACGCGCGTTCGTCGATGCGGTGGTGCGCGAAGGGCGGCCCATCGCGGAGCTGATCCGCGCGCCCTACACGTTTGTGAACGCGGAGCTCGCGCGCCACTACGGCATGCAGGGGGATTTCGATCCCCGCGGGGGCATGCGCCGCGTAATGCACGCGGACGGTGTGCGGCGTGGCCTTTTGGGTCACGCTTCGGTCTTGACCGCGACCAGCGAGCCGCAGCGCACCTCGCCCGTGCAACGCGGCGTGTTCGTGCTCGATGCGCTGCTCGGCGCCCCGCCAGCGCCGCCACCGCCCGAAATCCCCGCCCTCGACATCCGGCCCGCGATCGACGGATCGCTCGATCTCACCGACCGACTCGCGGTGCACCGCGCGGAGCCGCGCTGCGCCACGTGCCACGATTCGATCGATCCGCTCGGATTGGCGCTCGAGGGTTTCGGGCCGCGGGGGGAGTGGCGCGGACTCGGACTTGAGGGTGATGGAGCGGCCGGCGCCGCGAGCCTCGACACGCTCGTCGAGGACGTCCTTTCCGATGGCCGGTTCCTGCGCACCGTCCTTGAGCGCCTCTACGTGCACGCGCTCGGGCGCGCGCTCGGCCCCGCCGAACGGGGTGAGATCGCGCGCTGGATGGCGCGGCTCGATCCCGAGCGCGCCACTTTCCGCGACGCGATCCACGCGATCGCCGAATCGCCGGCGTTCCGTTTCACCCGGGCGCAGTCCGAATGAGCCCAGGCCCCCGAAAAGGGGGCGGCTTCGGGTCCGAGGCCGAAATCGCCCCCGTCGCGCGGCAGATTGACGTAAAATCCGAACCAAAGACTCGCCGCTTCGCCCCCGCCGGATCCCCGGTCCCGTTCCCATGTTCGTCCCTTTGCCGTATTCACGCACAGCGCCGCGGCTTGAGTCCCTGCGCCAAAAAGCCGCGTCGCCCTGGGCACGCGCGTTCTTGGGTGCGGTCGTTTTGGCTTCGACCGCAGCTGCAGCAGGACAGGCTCCCGCGAGCGTGCCGAGTGCGATGTTTGTGCCCGGGTCGTACGTGCCGCTGAGCGAGTTCACGGACACCGCGAACGAAGCTGTCGGCGAAGTCGACGTCCACGTGGATCCGCTCATCCTCGATTGGCTTGACACGAACGACAAAACCCTGCGCATCGCGGTGCAGTCGAGCACTGGCGTCGCGTATCACAAACCCTCCCGGGTCAATCCGACGAGCGGCCGGGTCCTGTTCAAGACCGCGCTGGTCGGGAACTTCGTCGCGGTCGCCGATGGCCTCTCCAACGACCTGCCGATCGTCACGCACTGGGACCAGTCGAAAAACGGCGGGCGCGGCGGCCGCCAAAGCGGTGCACGCGACGGGATCATGCGCATCGTCGTGCAAAACCCGGCCGTCGGCTTTGCCTTGCTCGGGGCGTCGCGCATCTACAACTTCAACCCGGCATTCGCGGACCCCGCGGGGGTCGACCAGCCCTACTTTTTCCGCACGAACGACTACGCGCTGTTCTCCGACGGCACGGAATCACAGGGACTGCCCGGAGTCGCTCCGTCGGATGCGCTGGTGCCGGCGTACGAGCGCTACATCGCCGAGAATTGGTCCCTCGTCGCACCCTCCGACATGGCCGCCATCTGGCTGTCGGACTGGTTGCGCAGCGAGTGGGGCCTGCCGATTGCCCACAAGAACCAGCCCGTCGCGCTGGATGCGAGCCAATGGGGCCCCAAGAAGGCGCTTGCGGGTCTGCCGCTTCTGCAACTCGTGCACGGCCACGAGGTGCGCGGGGGCGACCGCTACCCGGACATCCCCGGGTCCGAAGACAGCTTGGCGACCTTCGTGTTGCCGCCGTTTTGGAAGAAGGTGCCGGGCGATCGGTATCCGATCCTCTTCAACGGTTATTACGACCTGAACGCGTCGACGTTCCTCGCGCTGGGTCCGGTGTTCCTCGACCGCATAGCAGCGGAGTTCGTCGAGCGAGACAGGCAGGCGATCGGCGTGCTGTGGAACGGTGGCGGAGCCCGCGTCGCACACACGTTCCAGCGCTCCGCCTACGACAACGGCGCGCAGCTCCTTTGGGAGGCTGCCAGCATGCTTTCGGGCGATCGGCATCGGGTGGTTGCGGCGGGAACCTCGCGCGGCGGCAACACCGCGCTGTTGCTTGCGGCGAATCCTTACTACCCCGCCCTGCCGACACCGCAGTGGCCGGGTGGGCACCCGTTTGCCTACACGGTTCGTTTCGCTCTCGCTGACGTGCCGCACCTGCGCCTGGGCGACAACATTCAGCGTTTCTCGAATCCGACCTACGCGTTCGTCCAGAACCAGTTGCGCGAGTCGACGGGATACCAGCGCGCGTGGGAGCCCCTGTGGGTCCAACCGACAACCGGCGAGTCCGCTGCGGCGCTCGCGCAGCGCACGCTTTTTGGAACGAGCGACACGGCGGCGATCGACGCGGCCCTCGTGCCCGATTCCGCCCCGATGGTCGCGCAGCTCGTCGAGCGTGGCACGGGCGTGGTGCTGCGCGCTGGCACCCACGATTTTTCGCGGCCGTTTTTCCACGCGTCCGCCTACGTGGACACCCTGCGCGCGGCGGGTGTCCCCGTGGAGTTCGAGATCCACCATCGGTTCGGGCACCAGCTCGAAAACACCATCGTCCCGACCCTCGGGACTCTGGTCGACAAGCTGTTCGCAAAGGACTATTCGATCGCGGATACGACCGAACATCGGCGTCCGAGTCTGACGGATCCTGCCATCGCAGAGCCGTTCACGCCCGGGCTGATGCCCCCCATCCTGGAAGCGCCGCTCGAAGCCGGATGGGCGCAGCCGGTGACGTTCACCGTGCACGGACCTGTCGGGGCCCACTACCAGGTGCGCATCTGCCCCGCGGATCCCGTGACCCTCGCTTGCCTCCTGCCGCAATCGTTGCCGTTCCTGTTCGGCATCCTTACTCCGGAGAGGGCCGGAGCGTCGCAGGGTGTCGCCGTGCACGAGATTGATTTTGCGACGATGGGTCTGCCGGTTCCGGTGGTTCCCCAGACCTGGCGGGCGGAGCTCAGCTACAGCCTCGACGCGGGGCAGACCTTCGGGCCACCGTTGGCCGCGCTCGCAAGCAGCCTGTTCGGCGGCGACCCCCTGTTGCCCACGATGGCCGTTTTCACCCTGCATCCCCTGCCGGTCCTGGGCGCGCACATCGGGACCCGCACCGGTGGTTTGGGGGCCGACGGCGACTTCTGAATCCGGCCCACGGCCCACGGCCCACGGCCCACGGCGTGCGCGCGAGCGTGGCTCCGGTTGGTCCACCGCGGAGCGGGGCGGTATCCTCGCCGGTGATGGGGCGAGCGAAGATCGGTCGGCGCAGCACGCGGGTCGCGGTGCTCGACCGGCGTGCGCTCCTGCGCGGCGCCGGGGCGTGCTTGGCATTGCCCTGGCTCGACGGGATGGCGGGCGCCGCTTCGATTTCAAAAGCGCCGCGGCGGCTCGTGTACGTCTACGTGCCCAACGGCGTGCAGCGTCCCCTGTGGCGGCCGGCCTTCGACGGTGCGTTTGGCGCAGACACCCCGTGGCCGGCGACGCTCGAGCCCCTGCGGCCCTTCGCGGGCCGATTCAGCGTGCTTTCGGGCCTCGACCAAGCGACCGCCAACGCCAACGGCGACGGTCCGGGTGACCACGCGCGGGCGGCGGCCTCGTTCCTGACGGGCGTTCAAGCGCGCAAGAGCGACGGCGCCGCGCACCTTGCACCGAGTGCGGACCTGATCGCCGCCCATGCGATCGGCGCGGACACGCTGGTCCCTAACCTCGCGCTCGGGTGTGAGGGCGCACGCCAATCGGGCCAATGCGATTCGGGTTACGCGTGTGCCTACCAAAGCCACATTTCATGGCGCTCGGCGACGGTTCCGGAGTTCAAGGAAACTTCGCCCGCGCGGCTCTTCGATCGGCTTTTCCGCGGTGGCGATGGGGTGGCGGGTGAGTGGGAGCGCTCCCGCCGGCGCAGTGTGCTCGACCACGTCGGAGCGGACCTCGGCCGACTGCGCGGGGAACTCGACACACGGGATCGGGCGAAGCTCGACGAGTACGCGGACGGACTGCGGGACCTGGAACGGCGCCTTGAGCGTGTGTCCGCCGTCCATTCCGCCGCGCCCGAGACCGCGCGGCCGCCGGACTTGCCGGCCGACCTCGGCGAGCGCACCGAGCTGTTCGCGGACCTCATCGCCCGGGCCTTTGAGGTCGATGCCACCCGGATCGTGTCGTTCCTGCTCACGAACGAAGGCTCGAACCGCGTTTACCACGAGCTGGGCCTCGACGAGGGCCACCACGGACTGTCACACCACCAAATGGACCCGCACAAGTGCGCGGCGTTGGCGCAGATCGACCGATTCCACGTGCAGCTCTTCAGCACGTTGTTGAGCCGGCTGGCCGCGGTCCGCGAAGCCGAGGGTGACCTGCTCGGATCGTCGCTGGTGCTGTATGGCTCGGGCATTGGTGACGGTGATCGCCACGACCACGTCGATTTGCCCGTGCTGCTCGCGGGTGGCGAGCGCGCGGGGCTGCGCCCTGGCCGTCACGTGGTGCATCCCGCGGGCACGCCGATGAACGACTTGCACCTTGCCCTACTCGAGCGTGTGGGTGTTTGGCCGCGGGAGCTCGGCGACGGACGTGCCCCTTTGGAAACTCTTTGAGCGGACTGCGCATCATCGCGGGGGAATTTGGCGGTCGGCGGCTCAAGTCGCCGCCGGGTGAGGGCACACGCCCCATGCTCGACCGCGTGCGCGAGGCGGTTTTTGCGACCTTGGGTGAACGGGTGGAAGGAACGGACGTGCTCGACCTGTTCGCGGGCACTGGCAGCTTGGGCCTGGAAGCGCTGAGCCGCGGCGCGCGGCGCGTGCGGTTCTTCGAGCGCGACCGGGCGATGGCGCGAGTGCTCGCGGAAAACGTCGCCGCCCTGGACGTTGCGGACCGGGCCGAGATGCACGTGGGGGACGCTCTTGTCACCTCGCGCTGGGGCGCAGGCCCCCAAGACCTGTTGCTGCTCGATCCACCCTATCCGCTCGTGCGCGAAGGGCCGGGCCGGCGCCGCATCCTCTCAGCCATGGCCGCGTGGTTCGGCGGCTGGGCGGGTCCGGGGGCGGTCTGTGTGCTGCACGTGCCGCGTTATGCGCTCGCCGAGCGCGAGTTCCCGCCCGGTTGCACGGCGGATGAACGCGTTTATGGCACGAACGCCATCTGGTACGTCGAGGTCGCGACCGATGAGGGAAGAGCCGAACCGGCTCCGGCGGAAAACTCCACCCCATGATCGCGCACGACGACGGCCTGCTCGTCCTTTTGCCCATGCTGACCGCGAAGCGGTTGCGGGATGGGCGCGTGCGGCTCACGGCTAAGTTCTTGGACGGTGTGCTCGCGTACGCGCAGCACTGGCACGGACCGATCCGCGTGTTGCTCGAAACGCGGGAGGCCGAAGATCAAAACCTCGACGACGTCGACGTCGCGCCCGCGGAGCTTCCCTTCGCCCTGGAGCTGGTCGACTTTGCGAAAGCGGGACTGCGCGAGCGGCTGAGCGGCGCGGCGCTGGTGTTTGGATCGGCATCACACCGCCAGGTGCACCTTGCGGCGCTGTGCCGGGATCTCGGCATCCCGTGTGTCATTGGCACGGAGTACACACTGCGCACGCGCTTGCAGATCCTCGGCGCAGGTGGGCGACCGGACATGCGGCGCCTGCGCAGCGCCCTGTGGACGATCGCCGAGGAAGTGCGCGAGCGACGCATGATCCGTGCGGCCACTGCGGTGCAGTGCAACGGCACGCCAACCTACGATTTGTACCGCCGCATCCAGCCCCGCGCACACCTGTATTTCGACACACGCACGCGCGCCGTCGACGTCGTCGAGCCCGCGGCACTCGAGCGGCGGCTTGCTACGTTGCTGTCAGGCGCACCGCTGCGGCTCGTTTATTCCGGCAGGCTCGACAGGATCAAGGGCACGCAGTACCTCGCGCCGTTCGCGGCACAGTTGCGCGCACGGGGTGTGCCGTTCCAGCTCGACATCTGCGGCGGCGGTCCGCTCGAAGCTGCGATGGCGTCGGACATCCGGCGTTTGGACCTGGGTGCACAGGTTCGGCTGCGGGGTGTCCTCGATTTCCAGAACCAGTTGCTGCCGTTCGTGCGCGCATCCGCGGACCTTTTCATCTGCCCCCATGTGCAGGGTGATCCCTCGTGCACGTACCTCGAAACGCTCGCCTGCGGCGTCCCCATCGCCGGTTTTGCGAACGAGGCGTTTGTGGGGCTTTCCAAGCGTGTGGAGAGCTGTTGGAGCGTGCCGATCCGCGCTGTGGCCGAGTTGGCCGACAAGGTCGCCCAACTGGATCGCGATCGGAATCGGATCGCTGCGGCGTCGCGCGGTGCGCGGGAGTTCGGGCAGCTGCACACTTTCGAGGCGACGTTCGAGCGCCGCGTGGCGCACCTGCGCAGTTGTGCTCGCCCCGCGGCGTTGCAGCCTCAGGTCGCGGGCGGGTCTGGGTCGTCCCAGTAGTCGACGCGGTTCGCCGGTCGTCCGCTAACCTGGCGCCAGAAAACGCGGCCGTGAGCAAGAGTGAACGCAAGGTGCCCCCCGGGCTCGGCGGCAAACGCCTCGACGAAGTTCTCGTGCGCCTGTTCGACACGGGAACGCGCGAGCGCTCCGCCGCGCTCGTCCGGCAGGGGCGTGTCGCCCTCGACGGCAAGCGTGTGTGGCGCGAAGACACGCGCGTTCCGTCCGGCGCGCGGCTTGCTCTGGCGGGCGCCGCCAAGCCAGCCGCTGTCTCCGCTGCGGTCGCGTCGACACCCGCGGTCGAGTGGGTGCACGTCGACGAGAGCCTCGTGGTGCTCGACAAACCCGCCGGTCTGCTCGTCCAGCCCACGGCCAAGCACCCGCGCGGCACCGTGGCCAACCTCTTGCTGGAGCGTTTCGGACCGATCGCCGACGCGCCTAAGGGCGAACGCGCCGGCCTCGTGCACCGTCTGGACCGCGAAACGAGCGGACTGCTCGCCGCGGCGCGCACCCGCGCGGCCCAGGAGCAGCTCGTGCTGGAGTTCCGCGAACGGCGCGTCGAAAAGCGCTACCTCGCGCTCGTGCACGGGGCACCAAGCACCGGCGCGTTCGAAATCGACCTCAACCTCGCTCCGAGCGCCGACCAAAGCGACGTCCAGCATGTCGACGCACGTGGCCAGCCCGCCCTTACGGCGTTCCGGGTGCTCGAGCGTTTTCCGCGCGCGGGCGGCGACGGACGGGCGCTGCTCGAGTGCCGACCCCATACCGGCCGACGCCACCAGATCCGCGTGCATCTGCTCGCGGCGGGTCATCCGATCGTCGGTGACAAGATTTACCGCCCGGCGAGCCGCGGTGCACCCGCGCGGGAAATCGGCCGCCACGCCCTCCACGCGGCCGGGCTGGTGCTGCGACACCCCGTCGGGGGGCGCCCCATGACATTCGAGTCGGCGTTACCTGCGGACCTGCGGACGCTGCTCGAGCGTTGGCGCGAGGGTGAATGACCCTTGAAGGTGCGTCCATCGGATAACCTCTTCGCCGCCGTGATCTCCTTCACCGACGTCGTCAAGAACTACGGACGCCAGGCGCTTTTGCTCGACGCGTCCTTTCAGCTCAACCCCGGCGAGAAAGTGGGCCTGGTGGGGCCCAACGGATCGGGCAAAAGCACCGTCTTCAGACTGCTGGTCGGGGAAGAGCGCCCCGACGCGGGCGAGATCAGCGTCCCCAAACGCCTGTCGATCGGCTATTTCCGCCAGGACGCGAGCGAAGTGGGTGGCCGTACCGTGCTCGACGAAGCGATCTTCGGCAGTGGACGTCTCGGCGCGTTGCACGGGGAGTTGGTGGAGCTTGAAGCCGCCCTTGCGGATCCCGATCAAGCAGACCGCATGGACACGATCCTCGAGCGCTTTGGCGAAGTGCAGGGCGATTACGCGCAGATGGGCGGGTATGAGCTCGAGGCGCGCGCGCGCGAAGTGCTGCACGGCCTGGGATTCCGCGACGATCAAATCGATGCCGACGTCGGCGCGCTTTCCGGTGGCTGGCGCATGCGTGTATCGATGGCGAAGGTGCTGATCGGCAAGCCCGACGTGCTGCTCCTTGACGAACCCACGAACCACCTCGACCTCGATTCGATCGTGTGGCTCGAGCAGTTCATCGCCAGCACCCAGGCCGTCGTGTTGATGACGTGCCACGACCGCGACTTCATGAATCGCGTAGTTTCGCGCATCCTCGCGATCGACGGCGGTGAGATGACGTCGTACACCGGCGATTACGACTTCTACGAGCGCGAACAGGAGCTGCGCACGAAGCGCGACGAAGCCGCGTACACCCGCCAGCAAAAGATGCTGGAGAAAGAAGAACGCTTCATCGCGCGCTTCGAGAAGCACGCCGCCAAAGCGGCCCAAGTGCAGTCGCGCATCAAAAAGCTCGACAAGATCGACAAGCTGGAACCTCCGAAGCGTCGTGTGCTCGTGCCGTTCGAGTTCCGCGAACCGCCGCGCTCGGGCAACGACGTCGCCGCGCTCGCGGGTGTGACGAAGCGCTACGGCGCCCACGCGATCTACGAACGCTTCGACTTCGCGATCCAGCGCGGCGAACGGTGGTGTGTCATGGGCATCAACGGCGCGGGCAAGACGACGCTCCTCAAGCTGATCGCCGGGGTGGTCCAACCCGACGCGGGTGTGGTCAAGCTCGGCGCCAGCCTCAAGATGGGTTACTTCGCACAGTCCGCGCTCGAAGTTCTGGATCCCAGACGCACCGTGTGGCAACAGATCGACGGCGAGTTCCCCGGCGCGACGATTCCGTCCAAACGCTCGTTGCTCGGCGCGTTCGACTTCCCCGGCGACGAAATCGACAAGCCGATCGCTGTTCTTTCGGGGGGTGAGCGTTCACGGCTCGTATTGGCGCAGATGCTGTTCGATCCGCCGAACTTCCTGGTGCTCGACGAGCCCACGAACCACCTGGACCTCGTCACGAAGGAGATGCTGGTCGCGACGCTGCGAGATTTCGGCGGTACGATGATTTTTGTATCCCACGACCGCGTGTTTCTGCGCGGGCTTTCGACCCACGTGCTGGACCTCTCCGCCGAATGCGGCCCACGCGTCTTCCACGGTTCGTACGTCAAGTGGGTCGAGCACACGGGGCGCGAAGCACCCGGCGTCCACGCGTGACCTTCGCGCCCACTCGCGCGCAGAACGTCCCTAGCCCGGGCCGGCGGAGCGGCGCGGAAGCGGGCGGGCGCACGTGCGGGAAGGGCGCCCGCCCCCCGGCCGCCGGAGCTTGAGCCCCCGCGGCTGGACGCCGATTCAGAGGCTGGCCATGCTGCACCCGGTTCTCACCCTCGCGCTGATCCTCGCGGCCGCAGTTCCCGCCGCCCCTGCCGTCCACGAAGCCGCCCCCGCGGCGTCCATCGCGATCGGAGCCCGCCTGCGGTCCGTCGCCCTGGAGGACTTGCGTGCCCGCCCCCTGCACCACCTGGGGGAGCATGTCGAGTTCGCGTTCCAAGTTGCGCCCGCCGGGCCCGCGCCGGACCCCCTTTGGACCCGTTTTTCGCCCGTCCGTTGGCGCCACGTCCGCGGCTGGGGCGACCGGCAGTTCCCCTGGGTGCGCGCGCACTTCGACGACCCGGCTCCCTTCGTTTTTGCCCGTCGCGGGTCGCCGGCCGAAGTGGTCCTCGGTGGCGCCCGGCCCCACGAGCGTTACCTCGTGCGCGCGACGGTTCGCGAGGTGGCCCTGGGTGAGCCCTGGATCGAAATCCACAGCGCGCTGCGTGTCGAGCCCTCCCTGGCCGAGGGCACGGTGCTGCACGCGACCAAGGCGGTGGAGCTGGCGGAGGTCGGCAAGCTCGACCTCGCGATCCACCAGGTCAATCGCGCCCTCGCGGCCCCCATGCCCGACGGGGCGCGGACGGAGCTAGAGCGCTTGTCGGCGCTCTGGACCGCCCGGCGCGACGCCGCCAAGCGCCGGCGCTGAACTTCGGTTTTCGCGGGCGCCGCTAACCGCGGCGCGCCCCCGAGTTGGGAACTCCCATTCGGGCCGCTGTTGCAACCGGGAGCCCGTCGGGCGAGTCTGGTGGAGGCCGCTGCCATGCTCGTCGAACTCGCAATCCGTGACCTGGCGCTGATCGAGAGCCTCGAGCTGTCCTTCGGCGCGGGGTTGAACGCGATCACGGGGGAAACCGGCGCGGGCAAAAGCCTCCTCGTTGGCGCGCTCGAACTATTGATCGGCGAACGGCCGCGGGGCTCGTCCTGGATCCGCGAGGGAGCGATCCGCGCGCGGGTCGAGGGCCGTTTTTTGCTGCAGTCCGGGCCCGGTGCGGATCGGGTTCAGGCGTTCCTCGACCACGAGCTGCCCGAGTTGGGCGAGGACTGGAAGGAACAAAGCGGCGGCCACGACGAACGCGAGCTGATCCTCGGGCGCGTGCTGGAGCGCAGCGGTCGGACACGCGCGCACGTGAACCAGTCCGCGGTCACGCAAAAGGCGCTGCGTGCGCTCGCTGCGCTGCTGTTCGAAATCCACGGTCAGAACGACCACCAGCTTCTTTTGGAGCCCCCGCACCAACTCGAACTGCTGGACGCGTTTGGCAAGGTCGGCGGACTGGTGCAGCGTTACCGTCAGCGCAAGTCGGAGTACGACGAAGTTTCCGAACGGCTGGGCCGATTGGAGCGCGAGCGCCAGCAGCGTCGCGACCGGCTCGATCTCGTGCGGTACCAGGCGAGCGAACTGGCGGAGGCCGACCTCCAACCTGGCGAGCGCGCGCGGCTCGTGGGCGAGCGCGAACTGTTGCGGCACGGGGAAGCGCTGCGCAAGGACCTCGGCGCGTGGCTCGATGCGCTGTGCGACGGCGACGACACGGCGCTCGATCGGTTGCGGACGGTGGAGCGTGGCGCCGAAGCGTGGCGGAGGCGCTTGCCCGCGCTCGCGGGGCCCCTCGAAGAACTGCTGGCGGCGAAACTGCACCTTGAGGAAGCGAGCGCGCGACTATCGTCACTCGCGGACGGGGTTGACGTCGATCCGACGCGCCTCGAGCGCATCGAAGATCGCCTCGCCGAACTGGAACGGCTCGAGCGCAAATACGGCGCGGACGAAGCAGGTTTGGTGCGGCTGTGCCAAGCGCTCGAAACCGAAGCGGCCGAGATCGAAGAGGCCGAGCAGGGCCTTGGCGATCTGGTCGCGCGGCGCGACGGCGCGTTGACGGCCCTCGCGCAAACGGCTGCGGAACTCTCCGCGGCGCGCCGCGCACAGGTAGGCCCGTTGTCGGCCGCGCTGCACCGCATCCTGTCGGAGCTGGGCCTCGAGAAGGCGCGTTTTGATATCGCGTTGACACCGCGCGCCGCGACGGGTGGCGACCAGGGCCGGCGTTTTGGCGAGCGCGGTGAGGACAACATCGAGTTTCTGCTTGCCGCCAACCCGGGCGAACCCATGCAGCCCCTGCGCCAGGTTGCATCGGGGGGGGAGGCGGCGCGGGTGATGCTGGCGCTGCGCACCGCGCTTTCGGGAACCGCGTCGGGTGAGCCCGGGCGTTCGACCGGGCGCACGTTGGTGTTCGACGAAGTGGATGCGGGCATTGGTGGGCGGCTTGGCCCCGCGATCGGCAAACACCTGCGCTCGCTCGGAGAACACCACCAGGTGCTGTGCGTGACGCACCTGCCCGCGATCGCCGCGGTTGCGCACCGCCATTTGAAGGTGGCGAAAAAGGTGTCCAAGGGCCGTACCCGCACCGAAATCGCGGAACTCGACGGGGAAGCGCGGGAACGCGAGATCGCCGACATGATTGCCGGCGGCGCCGATCAGGCGACGGCCCGCGCCGAAGCCCGCCGACTGCTCGAAGGCCGCGTCGGATAGGGCGCGGCTCTCCCGTGCAGCTCGTGTTTGCACTCGCGCGCTACTTCCCGTTTGGCGGGCTCGAGCGCGACATGCTGTGCATCGCGCGTGTGGCGCTGGAGCGCGGCCACGGCGTCGAAGTGTTGACGGGGCAGTGGGACGGGCCGCGATGCGCCGACGTGCCGGTGGAAGAGCTCGGCTTGTCCGGAATCACGAACCACGGGCGCGTGTGGGACTTCGCGCGTCGCTTCCAACGTGCGATGGAAAGCCGACCGGATCGCGTGGCGGTCGGATTCAGCAAAATTCCCGGTCTGCACGCCTACTATGCCGCCGATCCGTGTTTTGTGGACCGCGCGCACCGCACGCGCCCGGCGCTCTACCGCGCGACTTTGCGCTACCGCTCCTACGCGCGCCTCGAACAGGCGGTGTTCAGTCACGCAGCGGACACACAGATTCTGCTTATCGCTCCGGCCGAACGGGCGCGCTTCCAATCGGCCCACGGCACGCCGCCCGAGCGCTTCTGCGCGGTCCCACCGGGTATCGATCGCGGCCGGATTCGGCCCTGCGACGCCGAAGCGGTCCGGGCCGTGGTCCGTCGCGCCTTGGACGCCGGGGCTAGCGAGCCTGTGCTGCTGTGTGTGGGTTCGGGATTTCGCACGAAGGGGCTCGACCGCTCGATCCGCGCGTTTGCGGCGTTGGCGCGCGAGCAGCCTGCATTGTTGTGGGTCGTGGGTGTCGGCGACGATGCGAGCTATCGGCGGCTCGCGCGCGAGTTGGGTGTGGGGGAGCGAGTGCGTTTCCTCGGCGGTCGCGACGACGTGGCACGGCTCCTGTGGTCCGCCGACGTGTTGTTGCACCCTGCACGCGCAGAAAATACGGGTACCGTGCTGCTCGAGGCGCTCGTCGCTGGTTTGCCGGTGGTCGCGAGCTCGGTTTGTGGATACGCCCCATACATCGCGGCCGCCGGGATGGGATCCGTCGTGGAAGAGCCGGATGACACCGCGGAACTCCTGCGCGCCCTGCGCGCAGTGCTGGCCACGGATCCGGCGCTCTGGCGCGCGCGCGGCGCAGCGTTCGCGGCGCACGCGGACGTGTTTCGCGGCGCAGGTCGCGTGGTGGACGCGCTCGAGACACGCTGGGGGAGCTCGTGAGCGCGGACCATCCCGCTCTTGAGCTGCGGTCCGACCTCGCAGCCGCGTGGGCCGGGCGCGATCCCTTCGAGGCCGCACTTGGCCAAACCGGAACCGTCTACCGCGACCAGGATCAGCGTCGAACGTTGCGATTCGAAGCGGCGGGGCGCGCCTATTTCCTGAAGGTCCACCGCGGTGTCGGGTGGTGCGAGATCGCCAAAAACCTCGTGCGCGGACGTGTGCCGATCCTTGGGGCGGCAACGGAACTGCGCGCCGTGCGCACGCTCGAGCGGCTTGGTATCGCGACGCTGACCGTCGCGGGTTTTGGTTCGAAGGGCGCGAACCCGGCGCGGCGAGTGTCGTTCCTCGTGACGGACGCACTCGATGGTTGCCCGAGCCTCGAAGATGTGGCGCGCGACTGGCACGTTTGTCGACCGGCGCCCAAAGATCGCCACGCGCTGATCAAAGCGGTGGCGGCGATCGTCGCCGCGCTGCATGCGGGAGGTGTGCAGCACCGCGACCTCTACTTGTGCCACTTTCTTCTGCGTGCGGCAGCGGACAAACCTCGACTCGTTGTCATCGATTTGCACCGCGCGCGCTGTTATCGATCGCTCCCCCAAAGCGCGCGCGCGAAGGATCTGGGTGCGCTGTGGTCCTCCGCGCTCGATCGCGGGCTGGGACGTGTGGATCTGCTGCGCTTTTTTGCATGTTATGTGGGAGCGCGCGGCGCGGCACTGCGCGTGGCCATCGCGCGGGAAGCGGGGATGTTGGCAGCGGCGCGGTGCCGCGCCCGTCGCATTCACAAGCGCGAGCGCGCTCGATCGGGAGTCCAAACGCTGTGAATCCGGAGCGGCTGTTTCACTGGATCGAAGGTGGCCATGAACCCGAGTGGCCGGCGGCGCTCGAAGGTGTCGAGGATCGCGAACTGCGTTTGTTCCAGGTGCTGCGACTGCTTCCGAAGAAACGTGCGGTGCTGCGGGCGGAAGACTATCGCAAGCCGGTGGTCCTCAAGTGCTACGCGAGAAGCGGCTCGCGCCAGGCAGAGCGCGAGCGGCGGGGCGGCCTGTTTCTACGCGCGGCCGGATTGCGAACGCCGCGGGTGCTTGTCGAGCAGAGTTTTGGCCCGAACTCGGTGCGACTTTTTGAATGGGTCGAGGGTGGCACGCCCATCCACGACCTGGGCGCGTCGACTGCGAGCTTGGACACGATTTGCACCGTGCTGGATGCACTCGAGTGTGGTTACCGCGCGGGGCTCTTCCAATCCGACCTGCACCCCTCCAATCTCTTGATCGCACGCGGCGAGGTGTGGTGGCTCGATGCGGAAGGGGTGCGCGGTTTGCACCGACGGACGCTCAGCGCCAGGGTTGTGCGGCAGAACCTGGCGTGTTTTGTTGCGCAGTTTCCGCGTGAACGCGAGCCCCTGCTCGTCGATCGACTTGGTCGCCATCGGGTCGCGGCACTAGGCGGTGCGCCCGGCGGCGACGGAACTCGCAGCGGTGGCGCATGGGATCGATGGTTCAAACAGTTCGAGCGCGAAGTCGCAGCGTGGCGTCAACGACGTTTGCGCGCGTGGCTCAAGAAGGTCCAGCGCGCGAGCACCGCCGTTCACGTCGAGCGTCGCCGGGGCGCGCGGGGTTTGTGCATGCGTGAAAGCCTCGTGGCTCGCGAAGCCCGCGCGTTCCTCCAACATCCCGAGAAGGTGTTCGAGCGCGCCGAGCGCTTCGACGATGGGTCAACCCGGCGCCGGATGTGCTGGGGCGATCGTGAGGTCGAGATCGAGCGCTTTGAAGAAAAGCCCGTGTGCGCGCTGATTGGGCGGCCATCGAAAGGGCGCGCCGCCTGGATCGCAGGGCACCGCGCGGTGTTTGTCGGCGCCGCGACGGGCGCCGCGGCACAGCCCGAACCCGTGGCGCTCGTAGAGTTGCGGAGCGCGCCCTGGTCCGAGCGCTCCTACTACGTGAGCGCTGCGCCGCGCACGATCGGTTAACCCGGGCTATTTAGTGCGACACGAAGATGAATGATACCCAGTAGATGAAGTTCTGGCCGTGGAATGAGTGGTTCACCACGGTAGTCGCTCGGGCAGTCCGTCAAGGCAACGACCCTGACACCCACCGTGGCCACCGGGAGCCTGAGGCCACCGCGCCCATCCTCGACTCCACTCAACTTTCCGACGAGGCGGCCCAACCGGCGGCTTTTTGCCGCCATTCGTCGCTTGGCGACACTTTGCGACCATGGGCGTCCGCGATGACCTGTTCACGGTCGCCGGTGGATCCCGCGGCCGCAACGCGTCACCAGACGACGACTCGGGCTCGTCGGCTAGCCCGGGTTAATAACCCAGCGCGTCGAGCATCCGGCGGACCTCAGGATCGGTGTCACCGCTCGGCGCGCTCGTGCGCGTCGCAAGCGCCCCCCGTGCGTTCGCGAGCTCCGCCGCTGCCGCGGCCACACGCGCGGTTTCCGCGCCGTTCGCGAGGTTGCGCGCTTCCGCGGGATCGCGATCCAGGTCGTAGAACTCCGGCGCGACGTCGTCGGACTCCATGTACTTGTAATCCGGCGCGACCAAACCCCGCAGCAATCCGCGCGCGCCGCCTGACTGACCGTCCAAATGTTCGAGGATGCGCTGGAGGGGGCGCGCAATCTCGAGGTCGAAGGACGAGAGGTGCGCGCGCTCCAGCAGGGCCCGCGCCGCGGGATCGGGGCGTGGATCGAGCGCGCGCGCTGGCAGGGTCGTTCGCCCGCCGCGCGAAGGGATGTTGGCCCATTCCCGCAGCGCCTCCGCGAGCTCCGTTGCGCTGGTCAGCGCGGCGACGCGTGTACCCGCGGGCAATCGACGCGCCGGAGCTCCACGTCCGCGCACGACGAGCGGCACGTGGACTTGCTCTTCGTAGAGGTAGAAGTGGTGGCCCTGGTACGCGTGTTCGCCGAGGCCCTCGCCGTGGTCCGACGTCAAGATCACGACGGAGTCGCGGTCGCGCGCATCAAAGGCGGCGACGAGGCGGCCAATGTGCACGTCGGTGTAGCTGACTTCGGCTTCGTAACCCGCAAGGAGTGGCACCAACTGGTCGACGTCGAACAGGCGCGAGGGCTCCGCGCGCGTGCGGAAAAACCCTTCGGCGCCCGCCGCCGATAGGGGCGCGGGCTCCGGCGGTGAGTACGGTTCGTGGGGGTCAAACACGTGAACCCACAGGAACACTGGCGCCGAGCCGGCACCCGCGAGCCATGCGCTCGCCACATCGACGACGCGCGAGGCGTCGCGCTCGAAAACTTCCCTAGCGCCGGTGTCCCGTGGGTCGCGGGGCCGCCCGGAACGCATGTCGTCGTCGAAAAAATCGAAACCCCGGTCGTAGCCAAAACGTTTGCCGACGACGAGCGCGCCGACGACCGCTCCGGTGCTCCAACCACCCGCCGAAAACTCGTCCGCCAACCACGGGATGTCCGCGGGCACGGCGGTGCCGTTTTTGACGAGCCCGTGCTCGCTGGGCATCAGGCCGCTGAAAATGGAGGCGTGGGAGGGGCCCGTTTGACTCGAGGTTGAGTAGTGGCGCTCAAACAACAGCCCTTGCGACGCCAGGCAGTCCATGTTGGGCGACGTGGGCCGCGGGTACCCCATCGACCCGAGATAGTCCGCACGCAGGGTGTCGACGGTAATGAGGAGCACGTCGGGCCGCGGATCGCCGCCACAGCCCGCGGCAAAGAGGGCGAGCGCGCCGAGCAGGGCGGCGGGGATTGCCGTGGGGCGTCGCATGGTTCGGGGCCGATCCTATCCCACGGCTTCCCCCGTCCCGCCCGTCGCCGATAGACTCTTCGGCCCGCTATATCGATATCGTCGGCACGGTGCCTTTGCCACGGTGTCTTTGCCACCGTGTCTTTGCCACGGTGTCGGCGACTGTGGCCGCCCGCCGGCGTCGCCGCCTCGCACCCGCGCGCCCCGGCGCCCCGGCGCTCCCATGAACCGCCTCGTCCACCCCCTGCGCTTCCAACGTCTGTTCCTGGAGAAGATCTGGGGTGGGCGCGCGCTGGAGCGGTGTCCAGGTTTTGCCCTCCCGGCGAACGTCCCCGTCGGTGAGACG
Organism: Planctomycetota bacterium; assembly: GCA_038246255.1. GTDB lineage: Bacteria > Planctomycetota > UBA1135 > UBA1135 > RI-242. Next base: position 37,455 of record JBBRWC010000010.1, on the reverse strand, counting down.
TGGGAGATCGTCGATCGAGCCGACCAGCAATCCCAAGTGAGTTCGGGGCCGCACGCGGGCCGCGCGCTTGCGGAGCTGATCCGCGAGCACCGGGACGACCTCCTCGGCAAAGCTCCGACCACGCCCCAGGGCCGCTTCCCGTTGCTCGTCAAGTACATCGATGCCGACGAGGCGCTCAGCGTCCAGGTGCATCCCGACGACGCGGGAGCGCGCCTGCTCGGCGGTGGTGCCGAGGGCAAAACCGAGGCCTGGTACTTCCTTGAGGCGCGCTCCGGGGGTGGTGTTTGGTCGGGTCTCCGTCCGGACGTCACCCGTGCGGTGCTCGAGCGCCACCTCGGCACGGGCGAGCTGGTGGGCTTGCTCGAACACCATTCGGTGGTGGCGGGGACGAGCCTGACCGTGCCCGGCGGCACTGTGCATGCGATCGGCGCTGGGGTCACGCTGCTTGAGGTTCAGCAGAACTCGGACACGACCTACAGGCTGTACGATTGGGACCGCCCCGGTTTGGACGGGCGTCCGCGGGAGATGCATCTTGAGCGCGGTTTGGCGGCGGCCCACGTCGGCGCCGTGCCCCTGCCGCCCGTCGCACCCGACTGGCAGCCGTTCGCCAAGCACGCCCGGCGTGCGCCGATGGCGCGCTCGCGGCACTTCGGCATGAACCGCATCGAACTCACCGGCCCGACGCGCCTCTCCACCGGCGACCAGTTCCAGATCTACGCCGCCGTCCAAGGCGCGGGACGCCTCACCGTCAAGGACGCGGGCGCACATCTTGACCTCGCGTGCGGGGACGTGGTCCTTGTGCCCGCCGCGGCGGGATACCACGTTTTCGAACCCGCGGAATCCATTCTCGGCCTTGTGCAGTTCATGCACAAAGCCTGACCTATTCGTTCCACCCCAAGCCCCACGGGGGCCCCCATGGCATCCCATCGCCCTGCTCGTGAGAGCCGGCGTGACGACGCGCCCGACGAAGAGTCGCCGCGCGTAGTGCGTCTCAACAAGTACCTCGCCAGCCACGGTGTCGCGTCGCGTCGCCGGTGCGACGAGTTGATCGCCGCAGGCGCCGTGATGGTCGACGACGTGATCGTCACCGACATGGGCCTGCGGGTCGATCCCGACGAGCACAAGATCGAGGTCGACGGTGTGATCCTAAAGCGCCAGGACATCCGCCATCGTTACTACCTGCTCAACAAACCCTCGGGTGTCGTCTGCACCAACGACGAGCGCGAGATGCGACCGCGCGCGATCGACTTGATCGCGGATCGCAAGAAGGGCCGCATCTATACGGTCGGACGCCTCGACGAAGAAACCGTCGGCATCGTCCTTTTGACGAACGATGGCGAGTTTGCGAACCGCGTCATGCACCCGCGCTACGGGTTGCCCAAGACGTACCTCGTGAAGCTCGCGGGGCGCATCTCCGACGATTCGCTCAAACGTGTGCGCGAAGGTGTGCGCCTCTCGGACGGTGTCACGGGCGGTGCCCGCGTGCTGATCCAGTCGCGCACCGCGAACACGTCGAAACTGCTCGTCACCCTCAACGAGGGCAAAAACCGCGAAGTCCGCCGGGTTTTTGCGCACGTCGGTCACAAGGTCGTCGACCTCAAGCGCGTCCGCATCGGCAGCTTGAGCGACCGCGGCCTCAAACCCGGCTCGTGGCGGCCGCTGACACGCGCGGAAGTGGCGCAGATCCTCGAGGAATGCGATCCGGAGCGCCGGGCCGAGTTGGAAAGCGCCGTTCAGGAGCAAACGGGGCGTCGTCCCCGTCGTCCGCTCGCGCGGCCGCGGGCGCTGCCCGTTCGTCCCAAGCGGCGCAGGGGCTGAAGAAAATCCGGCACGCGCCGCAGGGCCTGCGGCGCGTGCGTTGGAATCAACCCTGGATCTGGAAACGGATCCCTTCGCCCATGGTTGCTCCCGCGGGATTAGCCGCAGGGTTTTGGACTCCCCACTGCGCGAACAGGTTGAGACCCGCGAGGGAAGGAGCCATTGGCAAGCTCAGCACGACCTCCGCGCGACCGGTACTGTCGGTCAAGGTTGGCACCGCAAACTCGATGGAGGTGTAGAGCCAGCATCCGGGCGCAGGAATGCCCAACGGCGTCGGCAACGCAATGCCTGCGAACTGGATGTCCGACAGTCCAAGCAGCAGGGTCGCGCCCGTGTTCGCGAGCGCACCCTCGACGCGCAGCTTGAAGTCTGGGTTGCCAAGGACGGGCGCGCCGAACGTCGTCGTCTGGAGGCCCGCGCAGGCTTGTCCGTAGAGGTCGACGTGCTCGGACGCCACGTGCCAATCCCGCAGCGCGCGGTACTTGGGCGCTTGTTGAATCGGTTGGCTTTGGTACTCAAGGTGCCCGTACGCACCCCATTGCGAGAAATTCGCGCAGGAAACGAAGAACACGGCGGGTTGTCCATCCGAGAGCTCGGTCCAGCGTTCGAGGAAGCGCCAGTAGACCTCGTGCATGCGCGGGTGGCGGTTGACGTCGATGATCTTTTGGATCAATGTCGGTTGAAGCAGGCCCGGTCCTTCCGCGGCCATGCGTTGACCCGCTTCGTAGAGCATCAGCGGGATGCCGCGCGCATCGCACAGCGCTTTGTTGGCGGTGATCCAGTTGCTCACCTTGACGTCGATCTGAAGCTCGAGTTCATCAAGGATCTGATCGACGCTCATCTGCATCGTGGTCGGGTAGGTGCTGTAGTTGCCCAGGTTGCCGCCGAAGTACGGCGCGATGGCGTACACATCGGCTTTGGTGTACGCATCTTGGAAGTCGAGCACCTGCTCACCCACCAGGGTCCAGGCCGCTTGCCCGCACAGCACGCGCGTCATGCGAGTGTCCGCGGAGGCGCCCAGGACACCGCCGAAGATTTCGAAGATCTCGACCGAGCGCTTCGAGTACCAAAAGTTTTTCGCCGCGATCGGATCGGTGGAAAGGCCTTCCGCGAGCCCGCGTTCGGTGGCGTATTGCCCCCCGAGGACCGTGGTGTTCCAGACTTCGTTCGCGTACTCGAGGTAGAACCGGATGCTGGGGTCGAGGTGGTCGCGAACGTACGTGGCGTACTGCAACGCAAAATCATCGGTGGCGTAGGGCGGCAGGCAGAACCAGGGTGATTTTCCCGTGCGGTTGGCGAGTTCCACGAGGTACTCAAGCGCCACGCCCTTCTTCGTCGTTTGGATCGCGTCGGTGGTTTTGGCGCGATCGGACCAGTTGGCGACGGTGTTGATGTTGGCAAGCTCCCATTCCATGAAGCGCAGGATGCCGTAGGGCTCGAGGCGCTCGATGAAAATCGGGTTGAAGAGCTGCTGCTCGTAGTTGGTCGCGTCGAAGCCGGGCAAGAGGACGCGGATGTTGCGCACCGGATCAACCGCGCCCGAGGCGATCACCTTGAGGTAGATGCCGCCGTTCGTCGGCTGGACCTGAATGGTTTTTTTGCCGGGGGTGCTGGTGAGGACGCTCGTGTTGCCCCCGAACACCATGTCGCCGGTGCCCTCGAAGAGCACCGTGTACACACCGCCCGGGTGCGTGCCGTTGAAGTCGTACAGCATGAGCGTGGCGGCCGCCTCGCCCGGGCCCAGGATCGGCCAACCCTCGGGCGTGGTTGCGACGGGAATGCCCGTGTCCCACGGCCCGCCCTGCACGAGCTGGGGGATCCAACTGCGGGCGGTTTTGAACACGTCCACGAAGGGGATCTCGGGCGAGTAGTAACTCAGCCCGTTCAGGTTCATCCCCACGGGTGCAGGGGACTGGATGGCGGTTGGGAGCGCCAGCGGGCTGGCGAAGAAGAGGACGAGGGCTGTGGCTAACACGTGGATCGCAATAGGGGGTTTCTGGGTGGCCCGGACGTCGGGCGGACGACAGGAATGCTACTGCGGAACCCGCTGTGTTTTGCCCCCATGCTCGAAACGCGCCGCACACGCCCGTATCCTGCGGGGGATGTCGAAGCAGCTAGGTTCCAAGCGGTCGCCCAAATCGGCGAAAACCGCCGGCTCGGCCCGGCGCCCGGCCAGTCGCGAAGTGGCCGGTAGCGAAGTGCGCGGCGGCGCTCGCGTCCAGATGAGCCGCCTGAAGAACGGCATGCGCGTCCTGATCGCCGAGCGGCACCTCGACCCGGTTGTCGCCGTGATGGTGTTCTACCGCGTGGGTGCGCGCAACGAGACCGAGCGCGAGGCGGGAGTGTCGCACTTCCTCGAACACATGATGTTCAAGGGAACACGTCGGCTCGCAAAGGGCGAGGTCGACCGGCTCACGACCGAGCTCGGCGGACAGAACAACGCGTTCACGGGCAACGACCACACGGGTTATTGGTTCGAGTTTGCATCGGACCGCTGGGAGCGCGCACTCAAGATCGAAGCGGAGCGCATGAAGAACCTGCGCCTCGACCCGCTCGAGTTCGAAGCGGAACGTCAAGTCGTGCTCGAAGAACTCGCGATGGGGGAGGACGATCCTTGGCGTGTGCTCGCACGGCGCGTCGAAGCGATCGTGTTTCAACGTCACCCCTACGGACGACCGATCATCGGCTTCGCGGACACGGTGCGCGGGGTCAGCCTGGAGCAGATGCGCTCCCACTACCGCCGCTTCTATCACCCCGGCAACGCCACGCTCGTCATCGCGGGCGACGTGGTGCCGGCGAAGGCGCTCGCCGCGGCGCGCCGAGCTTTCGGCCCATTGGCTGCGGGCCCGGCCTACGCCGAGGTGGATCCACTGCGCGCTCCGATCGAAGAGCCCGCGGGTGAAATGCGGCTCGAGGTGCGCTGGCCCGATCAAGGGCGCCGTTTATGTGTCGCGTGGCCGACGGTGGCCGTGGGGACGCGCGACGACTATGCCCTGGACCTCGTTGCGACGATCTTGACGAGCGGCCGCAACTCGCGGCTGCAGCGCCGGCTTGTGCTGGACGGTGCATTGGCGGTGCATGTGTCGGCGAGCAACGACACACGCGTCGAGGGTGGCGCGTTTTGGCTGTTCGCGGAGTGCTCCCAGGGTACCGCGCCCGAAGCGCTCGAATCCGCGGTCGACGACGAACTCGCGCGCATCGCCCGCGAGCCCGTCAGCACGCAGGAGCTCGAACGCGCGCTCGCGTTGATCCGTTCCGGGGAAGCCCATGATGCCGAAACCGTCACCGACCTTGCCGAGGAACTCGGTGGCTTCGCGGTCGACATCGACTGGCGCCTTGCTTTCGACGGAGCGCGCGAACACGCGAAGCTGACGCCGGCGGATCTGTCAGAAACCGTCGCACGGCTCCTGGCGCGTGGCCGCCGAGTGGTCGGCTGGTGCTTGCCCCGGCCCGGCTCCGAAGCGGTTGCGGAGGACGACGACGGTGACGAAGGGTTTGATACCGAACCCGATGGCGAGCCCGAAACGGCCGCTTCGCCCGCGGGAGCGTTTGCCCGCGCGGCGGAATCGAACAGCGATGTTTCGGCTCATAGCACGGCGCCCACCGGAGGCATGCGTTGAGGCCCGTACGCTTTGCGCCGCGCAAGCCGCTCGTCGCGGTCGCCGCGCCGACCCTTAAAGTCGAACGTCACCTGCTCGCGTGCGGAGCCCTGCTTCTTGTTTCGCGTCGCCCGGGCGCGCCCATCACCGCGTTCCACGCCCATGTGCGGGGCGGATTTGCGCTCGACCCGTCGGGCAAGGAAGGTCTCGCCTTCCTCGCGGGAGCGCTGGCCTCCGAAGGCACGGCAAAACGCAGCGAAGAGGAGATCGCCGACCTTTTGGAGCCGGCGGGTGGCGCGCTGTCCGGGGATTCCGGCGGTATCGCGGGATCGATCGCGGGTGAATCGTGGGAGACCCTGCTGGAGGTCGCGAGCGACGTCCTGACCGCGCCCACTTACCCGGAGTCTAAATTCGAACGCCAACGGTCGCGGCTCGTCGACCGTTTGATGGTCGACCGGGACGACCCGCGCGTCCAGGGCGGCCGCATGTTCCGCCGCTTGATCTACGGCGACCATTGGCTCGGCCGCAGCGAGCAGGGCCAGTACGACAGTGTCCGGCGCATCACGCGCGCAGACCTGATCGCGCACCACGCAAAACAGTGGGTGGCGTCGCGCGCCGTCATCGGCGTGTGCGGCGACGTCGACCCCAAGGCGGTGAGGAAGTTCCTCGACGAGCGCCTCGCAAAATGGCCTGCGGGGACCACCCTCCCGCCGATCGAGCCCAAATTCCCTCCGCCGGGCCACCGCGTCGCCGCGTTTGCGGCCGATCGCCAGCAGGTCCACCTCTACCTCGGCCACTTGGGGATCCGGCGTTCGGACCCCGATTATCCGGCGCTGGTGGTGATGGACCACATCCTCGGCACCGGCCCGGGTTTCACGAGCCGCATCGCAAAGCGCCTGCGCGACGAAGAGGGCCTTGCGTACAGCGTCCACTCGGCAGTGCACACGTCGGCTGGCGTCCTCCCCGGCCTGTTCAGCGCAACCATCGGCACGTCTCCCAAACATGTCGAGCGCGCCGTGCGTGGTTTTGTCGAGGAGATCACGCGCATCCGCACCGAACTCGTGGCGCCGGCGGAGCTCGACCTTGTCCACCGGTACCTGACAGGGTCGTTCGCGCTCGGGTTCGAGCGCGCGTCCCGGCGCACGTCGTACATGGTCTACGCCGAGCGCCACGGTCTGCCGCCCGACCATCTTGAACACCTGCCGCGCCAGTTCATTGAGGTGGATGCCGAGGCGGTACGGCGTGTCGCCGACAAGCACCTACGGCCCTCGGAACTGTGCCTCGTGGGAGCGGGTCCCGTTGATGTGCCGCGGCTCGAAAAGGCGCTGCAGACAGCGCTCGCGGCAAAACCGAAGGCTGCGGGCAAGAAGTCTGCGTCGAAGGTGCGCGCGAGCGCCAAGCCGAGTGCGCAGCGTGCGGCCGCCAAACCCGCGGCCGCGCGTGCGCTCTCGACCAAATCCGCCGCCTCGAAGAAGGCCGCGGCCAAAGCGCGCGCCGCGCGTTCGCGTGTAGCGCGCAGCTGAGGGGGGACGTCCGCACGCTCGCTGTCGCAGCGGCGCGCGGACGCCGTCTTGCGGTTGCCGTCTTGCGGCCAAAACTCCTGTGGACCGCGCGCGCCGCGGTCAGCTCGGCATCGGCCCGAACACCGCTTCCACCTTGTGCGTGATGTAGCGGCGGAAGGGCTCCACGCTCAGGCTCTTGCCGCTGATTTTCTTGAGCAAGGTTGGCGCAGCGTAGACCTGGTCGTGGCGGTGCACGTTTTCGTGCAGCCAATCAACCAGCGGCCGCAAATTGCCCGCCGCGATGTGGGTGTCGAGCTCGGGCATTGCCACGCGCGCGGCTTCCATGATCTGCGCGGCGTAGAGGTTGCCCAGGCTGTAGGTTGGGAAATAACCAAACGCGCCCATGGCCCAGTGGATGTCCTGCAGGACACCGACGGCGTCGTTCTCGGGCACGATGCCGAGTTTTGCCTGCATGCCCGCGTTCCAACGCTCGGGCAGGTCGCGCACGCGCAGCCGTCCCTCGAACAGATCGCGCTCGATCTCGTAACGCAGCACGATGTGCAGGTTGTAGGTCAGCTCGTCGGCTTCCACGCGGATCAGCGACGGCCGCATGCCGTTGGCGGCGCGCCAGAACGCATCCAGCGAAACGTTGCGCAGGTGGGGGAACATCTCCGCGAGCCGTGGCAACCAGTGTTGCCAGAACGGACGGCTGCGCGCCACCTGGTTCTCCCACAGCCGCGACTGGGATTCGTGAACCGCCATGGAAACCGCGCCGCCCAGGGGTGAGCGCGCGCGTTTGGGATCGAGGCCCTGTTCGTAGAGGCCGTGGCCCGCTTCGTGGACCGCCCCGAACAATCCGGGCCGCAGGTCACGCGGGTCGTAGCGCCCGGTCATGCGCACGTCGCCGGGGCCGACGCCGCCGCAGAACGGGTGTGTCGAAAGGTCGAGGCGGCCGCGCGCGAGGTCGACGCCCATCGCAAGCACCACGTCCTTCGCAAACTCGCGCTGTCCTTGCGCGTGGTAGTCGCCGGTCAGCGGTGTCGTGTCCACGACGACGGTCGAACTCGCGATGTGCTTCACGAGCGCCGTGGTCATCTCCGACAGCTCCGCCAGGACCGGATCGATGCTCTCGACCGTCGCGCCCGGCTCGTAATCGTCAAGGAGCGCGTCGTACACGGAGCCCTTGCGCTTTTTGTGGTTGAGCTTGGCGACCTCGCGCTTCAAGTCCACCATGTGCTCGAGCAACGGCGCGAAGCGCGCGAAGTCAGACGTGGCGCGCGCTGCCTTCCATGCTTCGAGCCCGCGGCTCTCCGTGCGCGCGATCTCCGCCGCCAGGCTGGACGGGATGGCCGTTGCCTTCTTCACCATGCGACGCGCGAGTTCGACCGTGCGTCGCTGGCGCGGCTTGAGCGCCTCGCGCTCGTCGTGGAGGCGTTCGACCAGCCGTGCGAGCGGCCGCGCGGTGGTGCGCTCGTGCACAACGGTCGTCAGCGTAGCCATGGTGTTGGCGCGCGCGTCGGCGCCACCGGGCGGCATCATGACCTCCTGGTCCCAGCCGAGGATCGAGATCCCCGCCTGCAAGTCCTTGATCTCGGCAAACCGCTGTTCGAGCTCAACCAAAGCTTCCTTGTGATCCATGGCGCAAAAAAGTGCGTGCGACGTCGTGAACGAGGCCACTACATCACGAATTCGCGCGCCCCGATGCAATCACCCGGTGCCCCAATCGCTCGCCGGGGGCCCCGCAGGCACCCGGAGCAGGGCATGGGCGCCAAAAAATCGGCGCACTCCCGGCGGCGCGCGCCTAGCCCGGGTTATTCACCAGCTTTGCGATCGGACGGCCCAACCGGCGGCCTTCGGCCGCCTTTCGCCCTCGGGCGGCACTTTGCGACCACGAGCGTCCCTCGTTGACCTGTTCAAGGTCGACTGTGGATCCGGCGGCCGCCAAGCACCACCAGGCGACGACTTGGGCTCCTCTGATCGAAAACCTGATGAATAACCCGGGCTATGTGGCCTTAAACGCAAAAGGGTCGCCCGGCGTGTCGCCGGACGGCCCTCTTGCTTCACGTCCCGTTGGAATCAGTGACCGTGACCGTGGCCCGCTCGTTCTTCTTCCCTCTTGGGCAGGTCGCTTACGAGCGCGTCGGTGGTGAGCAAGAGGCTCGCCACGGAGGCCGCATTCGTCAGCGCCGTGCGGGTCACCTTCGCCGGGTCGATGACACCGGCGGCGACCAGGTCCTCGTAGGTGTCGGTGGCCGCGTTGTAGCCGAAGTTCGAGCCCTTGCCCGCGCGCACGTTTTGAACCACGACCGCGCCGTCCTGGCCGGCGTTGATCGCGATCTGACGCATCGGGGACTCAAGGGCGCGTCGGATGATCTGCGCGCCCACGCGCTCATCACCCTCAAGAGGCAGTTTCTCGATGGCCGCTTGGCACCAAAGGAGCGCGACGCCGCCGCCGGGAACGATGCCCTCTTCGACGGCCGCGCGTGTTGCGTGCAGCGCATCCTCGACGCGGGCCTTCTTCTCCTTCATCTCGGCTTCGGTCGCGGCGCCGACGTTGATCTGCGCCACGCCACCGGCGAGCTTCGCCAGGCGCTCTTGGAGCTTCTCCTTGTCGTAGTCGGACTTCGTGCCTTCGATTTCGGCGCGGATCTGCTCGATGCGGCCCTGGATCGACTTTTTCTCGCCGGACCCTTCGATGATCGTCGTGGTGTCCTTCGTGATGACGATCTTCTTGGCCTTGCCGAGGTCACGGGTCGTGATGCTCTCGAGGCTCTGGCCCGTCGATTCCATGACCGCGGTGGCGCCGGTCAGGACGGCGATGTCCTCAAGCATGGCCTTGCGGCGATCCCCGAAGCCGGGCGCCTTGACCGCAACCACCGGGAACGCACCGCGGAGGCGGTTGACGACCAGGGTGGCAAGGGCTTCACCTTCGATGTCCTCGGCGATGATCACGAGCGGCTTGCCGCTGCGCGCGATCTCCTCAAGGAGCGGGATCATGTCCTTGACGTTGGAGAGTTTCTTTTCGTGCACGAGGATCAGCGCATCCTCGTAGACGGTTTCCATCGTCTTGGCGTCGGTGATGAAGTGCGGGCTGACGTAGCCCTTGTCGAACTGCATGCCTTCGACCCACTTGACCTCGGTCTGCAGGCTCTTGCCCTCTTCGACCGTGATGACACCGTCCTTGCCGACGCGTTCCATGGCCTCGGCGATCATCGTGCCGACTTCCGCGTCGCCGTTGGCGGCGACGGTTCCGACCTGCGCGATGTCCTTCTTGCCGTTGACCTTCTTGGAGATCTTGGCGAGCTCGGCGTTGACCGCGGCGACGGCCTTGTCCATGCCGCGCTTGAGCGCGACCGGGTTGGCGCCGGCGGTGACGTTCTTGAGGCCCTCTTCGAAGATGGACTCCGCGAGGACGGTCGCCGTCGTGGTGCCGTCACCCGCGCCGTCGTTCGTGCGCGAGGCGACTTCTTTCACGAGCTGGGCGCCCATGTTTTCGTAGGGGTCTTCGAGCTCAATCTCCTTCGTGACCGAGACACCGTCCTTGGTGACGGTGGGGCTGCCGAAGGACTTCTCGATGATGACGTTGCGGCCGCGGGGGCCGAGGGTGACTTTGACCGCGCGCGCGAGCTTGCGGACACCCTGACGGATGTGCTCGCGGGCTTCGGAGTCGTAGCTGATCTGTTTGGCCATGGGAGTTGTCTACCTGTTGTCGTGTTCGGGGGAGCGGCGCGGTCATCCCGCGCCGCCGGGTCGGGCCGGATCAGCCTTCGATCACGCCGAGGATGTCTTCTTCGCGCATGATCAAGTACTCGTCGCCCTGGTACTTGACCTCGGTCCCGGCGTAGGAGCTGAAGAGGACGCGGTCGCCCGCCTTCACGGAGAACTTGGAGCGCTCGCCGCTGTCCAGGGTGCGGCCTTCGCCGACCGCGATCACACGCCCTTCCTTGGGCTTCTCCTTGGCGCTCTCGGGCAGCAGGATGCCGCCAGCGGTCTTCTCTTCGGCTTCGACGCGCTGAACGAGCACGCGATCACCGAGGGGGCGGATGTGGACCTTGGCGGCAGTTTTCGTCTTGGTGGCCATGTCGGCGGATACCTCTATCGTCGTCGTGGGGTCTTTGGGGGGGCCGCCCGCGATTCGCGGATCGGCGCTTGGAACGGTCCGACGCAGCCCCGTGGGGGGCCGCGGCGTGGATGGCGGGTTGTCTGGACGGGAGGGCGGGGGGCGGGGCGGCCGAGAATGGCGCTCAGGCCTGAAGCGGGCCTTCAGTGGAAAGGGCCACCGCGCGCATGACTTCGCGCCGCAGGAGGTCGGGCACCACGGGCTTGTGCAGCACCGCGATGGCGCCGATTTCGAGGGCCTCGCGCTCGAGTTGCCGCGTGAGTCGCCCCGAGTAGACGATGCACGGCAGGCCGCGTTGGTTTTGGTGGAGCAGCGCTAGCGCTTCGAGGCCGCTGCAGCCGGGCATGTGCAGGTCGAGGAGCGCTGCGTGAAAGCGGGCGGAGCGCGCCATCTCGACGGCCTCAAGACCCGACTCCGCGTGGCGGACTTCCAGCCCCAGGGCACCGAGCAGCTCCGCGACGCCCACTCGCAGGTTGGCGTCGTCGTCGGCAAGCAGGATTCGGCGTCCGGGCAGCATGGTGGCAACTGCGGTGTGCAAAGCCCGTGCCGCGCGCCCGGGCACGCGGGGGAGGCGGCCCGTCGCCCCCAGGCGAAAACGCCACTGCCAGGTTGGCAGGGAGGCGGGGCCCGGTGGGCCGGTCCTGTCGCTTTGACAGTCGCGGGCGCGGCGGTGCGCGAATCGGGACACTAGTCCGAGCCGGGTGGTCACCCGCGCCGGGGGACGCAGCGGGCGTGCGAGGCTGACGTCCGCCGTGCCCCGCCTTGCCCCCTGCCCGCCGCTCTCCGACCGCGCCCGATTGCTGCTGCGCGAGCAACCGGTGTTCGACGCCCACGTCGATGCGCTCCAGCGGGCCGTCGACCTCGGGCACGACCTGGGAGTCCGCACCCCCGGCCAGTTCGACTTGGTCCGCGGGCGGGCGGGCGGGTTGGGATCCGTCGTGCTGGTCGCCTGGGTGGACGCGGTGTTTGCGGCCGGTGGCGCCCGCGCCCGGGCCACCGCCCTGATGTCGGCGGGCCACGACCTCGCGGCGCGCCACCCGGCCGCGCTGGCGCTGGTGGGGGACGGGCACGCCCTCCTGCGCGCACGGTCGACGGGGCGCATCGCCGGCATCCTGGGCATCGAAGGGGGGCACGCCCTCGAGGACGACGTCGGGGCGCTCGAGGACTTCTTCGCCGCGGGCCTGCGTGTCCTGACGCTGGTGTGGAACAACCACTTGAGCTGGATCCGCTCCTGTCAGGACGGCGCCGGCGCGGGGGTGCCCGAGGGGCTTTCGAGCCTGGGACGGACCATCGTGCGGCGGATGGAGGAGCTCGGCATCCTGGTCGACCTCTCCCATGCGGGCGAACGGACGTTCTACGACGTGCTCGAAACGACCGCCGCGCCCGTGATGGCGAGCCATTCGGGATGTAAGTCGCTGCACGACCACCCGCGCAACCTGACGGATGATCAGTTGCGCGCGCTGGCGGCGAACGGCGGCGTCGTGGGCATCGTCTTCCACCCCGGCTTCCTTGACGCCGACGCGCGCGCCGAAGAAAACCGCGTGCGCACGACGGACTGCTATCGCGCGGCACGCGGGGCGAATCCGACGGCGCTCTTCCTCAAACAGTCGGCGTTGATGGCGAGCTTGGCGCGGCCACTGGGCGCCGAACGGCTGATCGAACATGTGATGCATGCGCTCGAGGTTGCAGGGCCAGCCCACGTTGGGTTGGGTTCCGACTTCGACGGGATCCTGCGCGGTCCCGCCGGATTGGAAGACGCTTCGCGCTACGGCTTGGTTGCACAGGGGCTCTTGGATAAAGGTGTTTCCGACGCGGTCGTGCGCGCGGTGATGGGAGGCAACCTCGAGCGTGTGTTCGCAGCCGCAACCGGTGCGGGCACCGCGGCTGCGCGGGATTCCATCGGGGTATTTTCGCGCGCGCCGTAACCGCGGGGCGTCGCGAGCGTCTTCACTGTCGGAGCGTGGCGCGGGTGCGCCCGTCCGGAAGGAGGAATACACCAATGGAAGTGGACTTCAGCGGCGTCGATGACGTGATGAGCTACCTGTCCGTGCCCGAGGGGCGGTACCGCTGCCGCGTGGGCGAAGTGCGCGAGGGATGGACACGGGACGGCCACCCGCGATGGACGTTTCGCCTCGAGGTTTCCGCGGGGGAGTTTGCGGGCCGAACGGCGGCGTGGGACGGTGTGGGCTGGTCCGAGCGCGGCCTCAAACGCACAAAACACGTCCTTGCGAGCCTAGGGTTCGACGTCGGGGGCCGCATCGAAATCGAGCCCGCGGACCTGGTGGGACACGAAGTGTGGGTCCAGATCGTGGCCGAGGAACGGCTCGACCCGGGCACCGGCGTTCGGCAGATCCGGCCGCGTGTCCCCTACCTTGGGTACGAAGCCCTGGAAGCGGCCTGAACCGCGGGCCATCCGCTCGGGTAACCTGCGGCGCCAACGCTGATCGTCCGCCGCCTTACGGGGGCGATCCTGCGCGTTGGTGTCCCGTGTGCGCTCCGACCCGCGCCGTGAACCCTGTGCAGCTCCCTTCCGAAACGCTCGAAGCGTTGTATTCCGCTGCGGCCAGCGCGCGTGCCTGCGCACATGCGCCGTACTCGAAGTTCCCCGTGGGCGCCGCTCTGCTCGGCGCCGACGGCCGGATCTTTGGTGGGTGCAACGTCGAAAACGCGAGCTTTGGATTGACCCTGTGCGCAGAGCGTGGGGCGCTTGCCCGCGCCATCGCCGACGGTGCGCGGCAGTTCCGCGCGCTCGCTCTCGTGGGGGGCGGTTCGCGGCTGCTCACGCCCTGCGGCGCCTGTCGTCAGGCGTTGCACGAGTTCGCGCCCGAACTGGCCGTGTATTCCCGCGTGCTCACCGATCGTGGCACGGGTTTCACCAAGCTGGGCACGGGGCTTACCGATCTGGGCACGGGGTTCACCGACGGTTCCTGGTCCTTGCGTGCCCTTTTGCCCGATGCGATGGACGCGCAGGATTTGCCTCAGACCCCGCGCCCGTGAAGTCCCGGCCCGCGTTTTGTCGCCACGCCGTCCCCATCCTTTCGACGCCCCGCCCGTGACCCGTTCCAAAGCCAACGCCGAGATCGAACGTCTGCGCGCGGAGATCTTGCGCCACGATCGCCTGTACTACGTCGAGGCCAAACCCGAGATCGAGGATGCCGAGTACGACGTGCTGTTCCGCAAGCTCGTCGCTCTCGAGGCCGAGCACCCCGATCAGATCGTGCCGTCGAGTCCCACCCAGCGAGTGGGAGCGCCGCTGCTCGAGGGCAGTGGCTTCGCGCGCGTCGCGCACGAGGTGCCGATGATCTCGATCGACAGCCTCTTCAGCGCCGACGAGGTCCGGGATTTCGAAAAAACGATCCTGCGGTTCCTCAAGCTGACCTCGGGCGATGACCTTGCCTGGTCGGTGGAACCCAAGTTCGACGGCGTGAGCGCGGCCCTCGTTTACGTGGATGGGCAACTTGCGCGCGGAGCGACGCGGGGTGACGGGGAAGTGGGTGAGGACATCACCCAGAACCTGCGCACGGTCCGCAACCTGCCGCTCGCCTTGGACGTGCGCAGGCGCGCCGCTCCGACCCTCTTGGAAGTGCGTGGCGAAGTGTTGATCCACCGCGAAAAACTGGCCGCGTTCAACCGCGTGCGCACAAACGAAGGATTGGCGCTGCTGGCAAATCCGCGCAACGCAACCGCAGGTGCCCTGCGGCGCAACGATCCGGCGGAGGTCGCGCGGTATCCACTTGAGTTCCATTCGTGGGCAGTCGTCCGCTGCGAAGGTGGAGGGACATTCGAGAGTCACTCCCAGCATCTGGCAGCACTGCGCGATTGGGGTCTTCCGGACAGCGGATACGGCGAAACCGTGCGCGGGCTCGACGCATGCCTTGACTACCACCGCCGGCTCGAGGAACGGCGTTTCGAACTGCCCTTCGACGTCGACGGCATCGTCGCGAAGCTCGATTCCATCGAGCTGCGGGAGCGCCTGGGTCGCACGTCACGCTCGCACCGCTGGCAGTACGCACAAAAGTTCGCGGCCGTGGAGGCGAAGAGCACGTTGCGGGCCATCGAAGTGCAGGTGGGAAGCGCGGGTCGCTTGACTCCGCGGGCAGTCCTGGACCCCGTCGAAGTGATGGGTGTCACCGTGCAACACGCCACGCTGCACAACGCGGACCACGTTGCGGACCTTGGACTCGCGATCGGAGACGAGGTTTTTGTCTACCGCGCGGGCGACGTCATACCGCAGGTGATCGGCGTCGCCAAACAGCCCGAGGGCGCGGCACCCAACGATTGGGAAAGCCGTGTGCCCGCAAGCCTGCGCGCGCCCGACGGGAGCGTGCGCTCGGGTGTGACGTGGGAATGGCGCGCCGTGTTTGCGATGCCCGCGGCCTGTCCGGCCTGCGGCACGGCAACACAGACCTCCGGCAAGTATTGGTTCTGCCCGAACGGACTCAACTGTCCGCCGCAACTCGTCGGCCACGTCGAGACCGTGTGCTCGCGCGCGGCGTTCGAAATCGACGGCCTCGGTCCGAAACTCGTCATGCAGCTCGTCGAGCACGGGTTGATCGCGAGCCCCGCCGATGTGTTTCACCTCGATCCCGCGAAGTTGCTCGAACTCGAGCGTTGGGCAGAGAAAAGCGTCGGCAACCTGATGGCGCAGATCGAAGCCCGTCGGCGAGTGCCTTTGCAGCGTTTCCTCGTCGCGTTGGGGGTGCCCGAGGTTGGCCCTGCGACCGCAAAGCTGCTCGCGGCGCACTTTCCCGATCTTGCGAGCATCGCGCGCGCGCGTGAGCCGGAGTTCGTGGCGATCGATGGCATCGGCGACGAGGTCGCCCGAAGGATCCGGCGGTGGTTCGAAGACGCGCAGAACACCGCCCTCGTGCAGCATTTTTTCGACGGGGGTGTCGAGATCACGCCGCCCGAGGCCCCGGCGGGCGACGCGCTCGCCGGGCGGACCTTTGTCCTCACCGGCACACTCGCGACACTTTCGAGGGCCGAGGCAAAGCGCCTGATCGAAGACCTGGGCGGGCGTGTGGCGTCCGATGTGTCCGCGCGAACCGACTTCTTGGTGGCGGGGGCGGACCCGGGTTCTAAGCTCAAGCGGGCCAAGGGGTTAGGTGTGCGGATCCTCGACGAGGAGGGGCTGCGGAGGCTTGCGGTAGAAACTGGGAGCGCCAGCCCGCCTTGAACCTGAGGGGGGGCTCGGCCGATGGGACCTTCTGGCTCCCGGCTGCACCGCTTCGCGCGGCCCACCGCAGACCGGGACGCACGCCCATGCGCCCGAACGACCCCCCCAAGCCCCGCGCCCCGAAGCCCGCCTCAACCCCGGTCGTCGCGCCGGCAAACCTCAACTCGCGCGCGGACGGCGAAGCCTTCGACGACGCGCTCGCGGTAGCGCGCTCCTCGACGCTGATGGGGCCTGAGACCCTGCCGGGCCCCGAGGCGCTCGCGGGCGCGGACGTGGAGGCACTCGTCGCCCGTGCTCAGGCCGGCGATCCGGCCGCGCTTGACGGTTTGTTCCGCCGCTATTACGGATTGCTCGTCGACGTGGCGCGGCGGCGCCTGGGTGCCCGGCTGCGCCAGAAGGAAGACGCGGACGATCTTGCGCAAACCACTTTTCGGGAAGCGACCCGCGACTTCAGTCGCTACCGCTATCAGGGGGACGGGTCGCTCCTGCGCTGGTTGATCCAAATCCTCAACAATAAGATCCGCGACCGCGCGGAGTTTTACACCGCCGGCAAACGGGACATTCGCCGCGAAAGGGCCATCGAAACGGGCGATACGGAAGGCGGTGCACCGCGCATCGAGCCGCCGAGCCAGGACCTGTCGGTGACCCGTCAAGTTTCGCGGGAGGAGGAGTTTGCGATCCTTCGCGAGGCCCTTGAGCACCTCTCGCCCGAACACCGGACCGCGATCACGCTGGTGTTTTTCCAGGGGCTGTCCCTGCGCGAGGCAGGCGAGCGCATGGAAGGGCGCACCGAGGACGCGGTGCGCATGCTCCTGCGCCGCGCCGAGGCTCGGCTCGGCAAGCTGGTGCGGCTCAAGCTCGACACCGCCGAATAACCCGGCCGCAACCCACAGAGGCCGAGGGGCTCGCCCTTGCGCGGGCCAGCGGCGCTCCCTATCCTGCCCGGCCCTCGTCGCGCCCCCGCGCGCGTGTGTCAACTCGGCTTCGGGTCCTCTCCGCACACGCCGGTGCGCGCTCGTTCGCGAGCACCGCTCCGGCGCCATCGGGGCCACTAACTCAATTGGCAGAGTGCCATGTTCACAGCGTGGAAGTTACTGGTTCAAGTCCAGTGTGGCCCACCACTCCCATCTTGCTGTCTTTAGCCGATTTACGCGACGTCTGCTGACGGGCTCCTGTGAGCCGCGCGATCCTCACAGGCGTGGACCACCCACACAAAAGTGTGGATCGGTCACCCCCACGCCGTTCTCCCCTGAGGATCGCGATGAAGGCTAAGACTCCCACGCTCCGGCGCCACCGGCGCTCTGGACACGGCTACGCCCGCATGGATGGGCGACAGGTTTGGTTCGGACCCTACGACGACCCCGAAACGCGCCCATACCCGAGTCCCCCCCGATGTCAGGGTAGTTGCCGCCTGATCTGTGGGGCGCGGTCCCACAGATCGGCCAAGCAAGGCCACCACCGGCGCCTCCGTCAGCGACCGCGGCTGGGTGGGTTGCCGTGTGAGTGCCCCTCGATCACCAGGACGTGGGCCTGGCGCAGCAGACGGACTATCGCGGACGAAGGCGCCGCCGATGCCCCTCGGTTGCCGTCCGTCACGTTATTGTATCCGTCATGGATGTCACGGTAGAAGGTGCAGAGGGGCTCGACGTTCGCTCCGGGGATCTCGTGGCAGATCAACCAGACGAGCTGGCAGTTGCGCGCAGCGACTTCATGAACGAGTTGTACGTGATCACACGCGCGTCCCGCCAAGCTCGTCTTGACGTAGGTTCCGTCCGCGTGCCCGTACTCGTGGAGAAGAATGACGACGAGGATGCCTCCGAACTGACTGGGGTCACCCTCCAGATTGGGTGACAGCGCGAGGATCCCGTCAGCACTGCTGCCGCACCCGCCCGATGCAGGTGCTGACGGCACCCAGCCCGGCGCGCGTGATCGAGAAAGGCCGCTTGGGCTCGAACTGGCTCGCCAGCCTGGCGGTCGAGCGCTTCGGCTACCACATGCCCTACAACCGGCTCGAGCAGAAGTACGCGTCCGAAGGACTCGCGCTCTCGCGCACGGTGCTGTGCCGCTCGACGATCAAGTTGGTTGAGCTCTTCGCGCCCGTGCACGAGGCGCTGCGCGTGGAAATCGTGCATGGCGATCTTGGCCAGCTTCAAGGAATGGCTCGACGTGCGACAGACTCAGGTGCCGCCGCAGAGCGGACTGGGCAAGGTGATCAGCTACACAATGGGTCGGTGGGAGGCGCTCAACCGATTCCTCGATGACGGTCGTCTCGAGTTGGACAACCATCGCTCGGAGCGCGTGCCGCGTTCCGTGGCGGTGGGCCGCAAGAACTGGATGTTTTTCGGCAATGAGCGCGGCGGACGGACGGGGGTGGTTTTCTACAGCCTGGTCGCGACGTGCAAGGCGCGCGGGATCGACCCGAAGCTCTACATCCACGACGTCATGCTGCGCCTGGCGGAGGGCGAGGATCAAAAGACCCTTACGCCGCGCGAGTGGCAAGCGCGCCACGGCGCTGCGGTCGCGGATCGGCGGAGCTACGTGCTCCAGCAACTCGTCGGGAAGCTACGAGCGTAGGCCGCGCCGCTGCGGTCAGCGGCCAAACCGCAGAGCCCGGTCCAAGCGTCCCGGCTGCGGGCGTGCCGTGACGGCTACTGTCGATGGCGAACCATAGGCGACGCCACTGCTACGACAACGCCGTGATCGAGAGCTTCGTCGTGTTACGCTCCTCACCAACACCGCGATCCGTGACGTCCGAAGAATCCGGGAAGGTGGCCTGCGGCGACGGCCTTCACAGCGTGGAAGTTACGGGTTCGAGTCCAGTGTGGCCCACCATCACCTTTGCCCGTCGTGTGGTTCGAAGCGGCGGCTGATCATTCCGAGCGATGACGAAGAGCCTTCAGGAGCGTTATGCGCCGCAGGGGCGCTGTTTTGGGTGCGGCCCGGCCAATGAAAAGGGCCTGCGCATCCGCAGCATCGTCGCGGATGACGGGACCGTGTTTGCAAAGTGGCATCCCGAACCGCACCACGAGGCCTTCGCGAACATCCTCAACGGCGGGATTTGCGGCGCGCTGCTCGATTGCCACTGCAACTGGGCCGCGGCGCACCACCTGATGGGGACGAAGGGGCTCGATGCGCCGCCGTGCACCGTGACGGCCGAGTACACGATCGCGCTCAAGCGACCGACTCCGACCGACCGCCCGCTGCGCATCGTGGCGCGGGTCGTCGAATCGGCGGGGAGCCGCGCAGTCGTCGAGGGTGAGATCCTCGCGGACGGTGAAGTCACCGCCACGTGCCGCGGCACGTTCGTCGCGGTGAAGCCCGGCCACCCGGCTTACCACCGCTGGTAGCGCGAACGCGGCCGGGGGTGGCGCAGTCGGTCGCGGTCAGCCCTGGGCGCGCAGCTCGCGCACGGCCTGCGTCAGCGCGGGCAGGATCTCGAACGCGTCGCCCACGATGCCGTAGTCGGCGATCTTGAAGATCGCGGCGTCCTTGTCGCGGTTGATCGCGACGATGACACGCGCGGTTTTCATGCCGGCGAGGTGCTGGATCGCGCCGGAGATGCCAACCGCGATGTAGAGCTGCGGCGAGACGGTTTTGCCGGTTTGACCCACTTGCTCGCCGTGCGGACGCCAGCCCGAGTCCACGACCGCGCGGCTCGCGCCGACGGCGGCGTTGCCGAAGGCGTCGGCGAGTTCCTCGAGCAGGTGGAAGTGCTCGGGCCCGCGCATTCCGCGGCCGCCCGAGATCACCACCGGAGCTTCGGAGACGTCGAGCTTCCCACCGGTCTTCGCCGCAACGTCGACGAGCAGCGCCTTGAAGTCCGCGCGTGCGGGTTGGTTCTCGATGGGGGCGTTGCCACCCGCCGTCGCGGCGGGCTCGAAGGTGTTGCGACGCAGCGTGGCGCAAAGGACGGGGCCCGTGGATTCGATCTTCGCGATGACCTTGCCCGCGAGCCAGGGACGCGTGACCCGCAGGCCCTGGGCGCCAGCTTCCAGGGCGGTGCAGTCACTGAAGAGGTTCGAATCGAGCAGTGCAGCCACGCGCGGCGCGAGATCGCGTCCCGCAGAGGTGGAGGCGACGAGGAAGGCCTTGGCGCCCTGGGCGCGGACGGCGTCGGCGAGGTCCGCGGCGAGCGCGTCGGGGCTCGCCGCTCCGCCCTCGAACGCCACCACCGAAGTCGCGCCCTGGGCACCTAAGTGCGCCCCCGCTGCCGCGGCACCCGCACCCGCCACGAGGGCGACCACGTCCTGACTGACGGCGCGCGCCGCGCCCAGGGCCTCGAGGCCCGAGCGCTTAGCGACTCCTTCGTGCTGCTCGACAAAAACGGCGATCTTGGTCATGGCGGGAGGCGGGCGGGGCGTTCGTCGCTAAGGGGCGGGGAGCGGCGCGGGTCGAAGCGCGGGGGAAATCGGAGGCTGGGCCGAGGCTCACCCGCCGTCGAGCCTTTTCAAGCTGTCAAAGGACGCGCGCTTCGTTGCGCAGGGCGTGCAGCAGGGGGGCTACGGCGGCCGCGCCTTCGCCGAGGATGCGCCCTTCCTTGCGGGCGGGCGGCAGAGACAAGCCCGCGACGGACGCTTGGTTGGGCACGTCCGCGGCCGCGACTTCTTCGATCGGCTTTTTCTTCGCCGCCATGATTCCCTTGAGCGCGGCGTAGCGCGGCTCCGCCAGACCTTTTTGGCAGGTGATGACGGCCGGCAGATTGAACTCGTAGGTCTCGAGCCCGGTGTCGGACTCGCGCTTCGCAACGCCGCGCGTCCCGTCGATCGACAGTTCGATCACATCGGTGACGCAGGCCCAGCCGAGCAGGGTCGCGACCATCGGGCCGACTGCCGCGT
The DNA here is from genome assembly GCA_038246255.1 of Planctomycetota bacterium. Lineage (GTDB taxonomy): Bacteria > Planctomycetota > UBA1135 > UBA1135 > RI-242. The sequence continues at coordinate 16,405 of JBBRWC010000010.1, read as the reverse complement.
TGTCGCGGTCCGTGGCGACGCGGCCCGCGAGGACGAGGTCGGCTCCAAGGCGCTTGATCTGTTCGACGAGCGCGACGGCGGTCGCACGCGCGTCGCGCCGACCCCACTGCTCGTCGACGGCGATGACACCGCTGTCGGCTCCGCGGGCGAGACCGTCGCGGAGCTCCTTTTGCGCATCCTTCGGGCCGACCGTGAGGAGGACCACCTCGCCGCCGTGTTGTTCCTTCAGTCGGATGGCCTGTTCAACGGCGATCTCGTCGTAGAAGGAGAGCATGTACTGAACTCCGGCGGGGTCGAGCGATGTGCCATCGGCGGCCACTTTGGGGGTGCTCTCGGTCGTCGGAACGCGTTTGAGGCAAGCGACGATTTTCATGGCCGGAGGGGGGCGCGGGGGAGGTGGGAGCGGAAGCGCGGGCCCGCGGGCAATCGAGCGCCGGGGCGGGGGGACGCAGGATATCCGCGGCTCCCGCGGGCCTCAAGGCGGGCGGGCCCAGCGCGCGTGGCGCGGGGTTTGAGCGGGTTGGCGAGGTTCGAGGATGTGCGCTCCCCGCGCGGCTCAAAAAATTCCCTCGGCCCACCACCCCCGCCCAGCCACCCCTGTGGACCGCGCTCACGGCGAGAGGTTTCACCGCGCGTGTCCAAACTCGGCGGGATCGCGGAGTTAGGGCGAACCAGATCAGCTGCGCAGACTCGATCGAGCGCCACCGCCGCGCTTACTCGCGCGGCGGCGTGAGTGGCTCGCGCGGCGGCGTGAGTGGCTCGCGCGGCGGCGTGAGTGGCTCGCGCGGCTCAAGCGGCGTGGGTTCCGTCGCGCGTTGCAGGCCTCCGAAGCCGCTTTCGAAGCTGTGGCCCAGGTAGACCTCGCGCACGCGCGGATCGTTGACCAGTTGCACGGCGGTGCCTTCGCGCAGGATGCAGCCCTGGTGGATGATGTACGCGCGGTCCGTGCTCTGCAGGGTCTCGCGCACGTTATGGTCCGTGATGAGGATTCCGATGCCGCGGTGACGCAGGTTGCGGACGATCGATTGAATCTCCTCGACGGCGATCGGGTCCACACCTGCGAACGGCTCGTCGAGCAGCAGGAGCGCGGGCTCGGTCGCGAGCGCGCGGCTGATTTCGAGACGACGCCGTTCACCCCCCGACAGCGTGTCGGCGCTGCTTTTCGCAAGATGCGTGAGATCGAGCTCCGCCAGCAGTTCGGCTGCGCGCGCGCGGCGCGACAATCGGCTCAGCTTGAGTGTCTCCAGGACCGCGAGCAGGTTGTCTTCCACTGACAGACGGCGGAAGATGCTGGCCTCCTGGGGCAGGTAACCCATGCCGAGGCGCGCGCGCCGGTACATCGGCAGGCGAGAGCACTCGTTGCCGCGCAGGAACACCTGACCGCCGTCGGGGCGGATCAAGCCGACCGTCATGCGGAAGCTGGTTGTCTTGCCGGCGCCGTTGGGACCCAGCAGACCCACGATCTCGCCGGGGTCGACGTGGAAACTGACCCCGTCCACGACACGGCGCCCGCGGTAGGACTTCACGAGTCCGCGGACCTCCAAGAGGCGGTGTTCGGTGGTCGCGGGGGCAGCCTGGGCCATGGAGCGCGGAGTGTAGCCCCCGTGCCGCGCCGGGAACGGCGCGCCTCGGTCAGGGGTCCGCGGGCGTCGTGTGCCCGGCCGTCCGACGCCTCGGGACGGGACGAGGCCGCGTGCCGCGTTCCGAGCTCGGGTGAACCGTCCTTCATCGGGCGCGGGCGGGCCCGCCGCCGCGTGGACAGGCCGAAGATCGGGACTCGGTTGGGCCACAAGCGCGAGGTCGGAAATTCCGCGCTGTGGATAACCGGTGGACGGGCGACGGCCCTTGTGGAAGCCTTCACACTCTTGACGCGAGGGTGGTGAGCCGATCCGGGCACTCGGGGTAACAGGCACTCCCGTTCCCAGTGCCGGGTGCTGGATCCAAGCTTGCTTGGCGACTAGGGTTAGGCACGATCCCAAGTGTGCGTCGAGCCGCGGCCCCCCGTTGGTCGAAAGGCTCGTGTAGGCGCTGTCGAGCCCCTCGATCCGCTCGGACCGCCTGTGGACAACTCCAAAATCCCCGCCCGCGAGTGAACGCAACTGCCCCTTTTCTGACCCGCCCCGAGCGGGAGTCATCCCCGGTGGCCGCGTCCCTGCTCGCCCGACTCCGGGGCCAGCCAGCGGGCGCCGTCGAGCGCCTCGCCTCGGCGGTCCTCGCGCGCGTCGGGGTGCTCGCACTTCTCGCCCTCTGCCTCGGCTGCGCCGGTACGCAGCAGGGCACCCCCGGGGCTGAGACCGCTCCGGGACCGTGGACGCGGGATTTTGTGCCTCCGGCGCCCGCTGCGACCGAGCGGATTCGGCTTCTGCCCCTCGGTCCCAAGTACAACGACGCGGAGTTCGCCGCGATCCTCTCGAGCGCCGACCACCTTCGCTCGACGGTTTTCGACGCGTGGCCGCCGCCCGACTTCGACCTCGCTCAGAACAGGCGTGACCTCGTGCGCCACGAGTCCGAGTTCGGCGATCGCGCTGCGTATGCGTACGCCGTGCTCGCCGCGAAGGGCGACCAATACCTTGGCGCCGTGTTCCTGAAGCCGGCGCGGGCGACGGAGAAGGATCGCCACGCCGTCCAGTTCACCTACTGGGTGGTTGCGCGCGAAATTCCCCGCGGGATCGACGAACACCTGTTCGCGACCACGATGGATTGGCTGCGGCGCGATTGGCCGTTTGCGCAGATCTACGTGCCCCTGCGCGTGGAGAACCGCCGCGCCGCGAGTCTCGCGCGCGCCGCTGGGATGGTCGAGGGCCCGCCGCCTTCGTTCGGAGTGCGGCTCTTCGCGAGCGCGCCGTGAGCGCAAGCGCGCTCCGCAATCGGCCGCGGAAACGCGGCTAGGATCCATCCATGGAAGGCGAACGCGGACCCCAGCCTCGATGGCGCCTCAAACCCCTGCACGTCGAGGGGCTTCCCGACCTGTTGACGGTGCCCGAGACGGGGCTCCTCTTCGGCCGCGATCCGGACTGCGACGTTGTGCTCGTCGGCGACGTTTATCCGATTGTCTCTGCACGCCACGCGAAGCTGATGCCCGAGGGCGACGGCCTCGTGCTCGAGGATCTGGCCTCGCGCAACGGAACACTCGTCGGCGGCATGCCCGTGGAGTTGCGCCCGATCGGCCACGGCGAGGTCTTTCAGCTCGGGCCCGCTGGTCCGCGCTTCGCCGTGCTCTCACCGCGACTCGGCCGGCCGATCGGAAAGGGGAGCAGCCATCCCCTCGCGCGGACGGCGTATGTCGGTCGCGAGGATTCGCGTATGGGCACGCTAGAGGAAGTGCGCGGTGAGCTCGGCCTGCAGCCCGCGGAAGCCATCCCTTTGGCTCCAGCGCCGCGGCCGCGCGCGCGGTGGCGCGCCGTTGGCGTCATCGGCATCATGGCGATCCTCGCGACCGCAGTTCTCGCGGGTGTGCGTTGGTACGGTTTGAGCGCAGAGCAGCAGCGGGAGCGCGAGCTCGACGCCGACGCGTTTGCGCGCAGTGTCGACGCACGACTCGGCGAGTCCGAAGGCGAGATCGAGCGCCAGCGGACTGCGTGGCAAGACCAGCGTGCGGATTTCGAGCGCGCACGAGTCGCGTGGGAAACGTCGCGCGGCGAACTGCTGGTCGAGCGCGACCAGTTGCGTGCGCGCTTGGGGCAGCTTGAGGAGGAGGGCGCGACGACGCAGGCGCTCGAGGAACTTGAGGAACGGCTCGAACTCGCGCAGGAGGAACTCGCCAAATTCGACCCCATCGAACTGCAGCGCACACGGGTACGCGAAATCGAGCGCGTCGAACGCGCCGTGGTGCTGATCGAAGCCCGCGAGCTCCTGGTCGAAGCAGTCACGGGGCGGCCGCTGTACGTTTCATCGAAGCCCAAGGGGGCACGTGTGTCGACGTTCAACCTGGACGAGGACGGCGAGCTGTTCGCGCGGGAATCGACGGGCTCGGGTGTGTGCATCTCCAAGGACGGCCACATCCTGACGAACGCGCACGTCGTCGCGGGTGTCGCCCAGGTGCCCTCCGCGTTGATCAACGGAGATCTCGTGCTCGAGCCCAAAACGGAGCTTTTCGTCGTTTTTTCCGGAACCGACCGCCGCCACCCCGCGAAACTACTGGCCCTGCGGCGCTCCGCCCGCGAAGACCTCGCGCTGCTTTCAATTGAACCGTTCGAGGGTCTGCCGCACGTCGACGGGATCGACCTCGAAATCGCGATCCCGCCGCGCGGCACCGAGGTTTATGCGCTCGGCTTCCCCCTGGGCAAACGTGTGCTCCAGGTCGGCGACACCGTCATCGCGAGTGCGTTCCGCGGCATCGTCAGCCGCACTGTCGATCCGTTCGTGCAGGTGGACGCTGCGGTCCATCCGGGAGCGTCCGGCGGGCCGGTCATCGATACCCAGGGGCGCATCGTGGGGCTTGTCACCGCCATGCAGTCCGCCGACCCTAACGCGAGCTCCTCGCAAATCGGCTACATGCTCCCGATCGAGCGCGCGCGGTCCATTTGGCCCCCGGCCGAGTGACCGGGCGCAAAAAGCGTGTTGGCACGCTGCATCCGAGCTGACGGCGACTTCGCTTTGGCTCAGTCGAATTTTTCCCAAGCTCTCACTGCACCCACTTCACGCGCCAAATGTCGCGTGTCGGCTGGATCGGCCAGAACACCGCGAGGGCGCGGCCGAGCACCAGTGAGCGGTCGACGAAAGGAGCGTCGATGGGGGACTCTACCGCCGCGTCGCGCTGGTTGAAGTGGTGTGTTTCGCCCCACTCGTCGCGCAGCCAAACGACAGGCCCGCGCGGATCACCCGTCACGAAGAGTGGATTTTCGGCGCGCCGGTTGTTGCCGCGCACGATCGAGCCGTCGGCCATGCGGTAGCGCACGAAGCTCCATTCGCGGCTGTCGCTCGAGTCCTGGGTGTTGTCGCCCAACATGAAGTACTGCTCGTCGGGGATCGTGTAGACGTCCTCGCGACCTTGGCTGTAGAAGATGTCGCGCGCGAGCTCCACGTCCTCGAACTGCGCGCCGCCGCCCTCGACCGCCAGGTACGCGAGGGCTCGCTGGTCAGACGCGCTTTCGATGTCGAGCTCAACGAGGGTGCGCCCGCCTGTCCCGAGGGTCAGCCGGTCGTCGAGGTTCTCGAAGTAGAGCGCCGTGGTATCCCCGGCAGCGAGGCGAAACGGATCGCCTTCGCGACGCACGCTTTCGCTGGGGAGCGCCCGGACGCGGTCCGCGGGGCCCGACTCGATCCAAGGCCGCGCGTCCGCCGCCGCGGCGGGGCCCGGCACGTGCGCGCGGTAGCTCAATGCACCTTCGGTGAGCTCCAGCACGATCGCGTTCGCGTCCGCGCGCGCCGTGACACGCGCCTCGATGCGCAGGTCGCCGACGGTGTACTGCCGGGAGCGCGGGTGTGCCGAAATGCCGCGCGGGCGCAAGGCGTCCGGGTAACCGTCGAAGTAGTCGTCGACGATCGGAGCGCCGTCCCTGCCGTAACGCGCGCGGCCGGGCCCGGTGGCGTCGATGCTACGCGGTCCGAAGGACCACGTGTCCGCCCCCGCGCCGACGGACACCCAACGCGGGGAGGGCGGCTCGTTGACGTCGAGGGCCTTCCAGTGCTCGGTCTGGACGTTCGCGGGACGCCGCACGATGCGCCATTCCTCGTTTTCGTCGGCGCGCACCCATAAGTCGCCGTGGCGGATGCGCAGTTGCTCGCCGGGCATACCAACTAGGCGCTTGACAAAGTTTTTCGAGCGATCGAGCGGGTAGCGGAACACAACCACTTCAAAACGCTCCGGGTCGCGCACGCGGTACGCGAGTTTGTCCACCAGGATGCGATCGAACACCTTGTTCTGTGCATCGCCCATCAACGTCGGCTGCATTGATCCGGTGGGGATCTTGTAGGCCTCGACGATGTAGGCCTTGAACAGCAGTGCGAGCACGATCGCCATCACCAGTGCTTCGATGTTGTCACGCCAAGGCGTGCGGCGCGCGGCGGTCGCATTCGACCCTGCCTTCACTTGTCGTCCTCGGAGCTGCCCAGTACGGCGAGGAAAGCCTTCTGGGGGATGTCGACGTTGCCCACGGAGCGCATGCGGCGCTTGCCTTCCTTCTGCTTCTCGAGCAGCTTGCGCTTACGCGTGATGTCGCCGCCGTAGCACTTCGCAGTGACGTCCTTGCGCAGGGCGCGGATTGTCTCGCGCGCAATAACTTTGGCGCCGATCGCCGCTTGGATCGGGATTTCGAAGAGGTGGCGCGGGATTTCCTTGCGCAGCTTGCTGATCGCGTTGCGTCCGCGACGCTCGGCTTGGTCGCGGTGCACCACGCTCGAAAGTGCGTCGACTTCCTTGCCGTTGACGAGGATGCGCAGCTTGACGAGGTCGCCCGGCTCGTAGGCGCGCAGCTCGTAGTTCATCGTGCCATAACCGCGGGTTGCCGATTTGAGCTTGTCGTAGAAGTCGAAGATCAACTCGGCCATCGGCACGTCGTAGACGAGCTGCACACGCGTCGCCGAGAGGTACTCCTGACGCACGTACACCGCGCGGTGGTCGATGGCGATTTGCATCACCGGGCCGATGTATTCGGACGGGACCATGATGGTGACACGCGAGATCGGCTCGAGGATGCGCTCGAACTTGTCCGGATCGGGCAGTTGACCCGGGGCGTTGATCTCTTCGAGCGTGCCGTCTTGCAGCTCGATCTTGTAGGTCACCGTGGGCGCGGTTTGGATGAGGTCCTGGTCGTGCTCGCGCTCGAGCCGCTGCTGGATGATCTCCATGTGCAGCAGGCCGAGGAAACCGCAGCGGAAGCCAAAACCGAGGGCTTCCGAGGTCACCGGCGCGAAAGCGAGCGACGAATCGGAGAGCTTGAGCGTGTCGAGGGCCTCGCGCAACTGCTCGAAGTCACCGGTGTTCGTCGGATAAAAATCCGCATACACCATGTGCATCGGCGGGCGGTAACCGGGCAGCATCGCCACTTTGGGGCCCTTGTACAGGGTGATCGTGTCACCCACTCGCACGTCACCCAGCGCTTTGATGTTCGAGATGAAATAACCCACCTCGCCGGCGGTGAGTTCCTTCGTGCGCAACATCTTGGGTGTGAAGCGGCCGATCTCGACGGCTTCGTACACCTTCTCGGTGCCCAGCATGTGGTAGTCGTTGCGCTCGGTGATCGTTCCATTGACGATCCGGATGTACACGATGATGCCGCGGAACTCGTCGTAGATCGCGTCGAAGATCAGGGCGCGCAGGGGCTCGTCCGGTTTGCCCACCGGGTGCGGCACCTTCTCGATCAGCGCATCGAGCACAGCCGCGACCCCCTGACCGGTTTTGGCTGAAACCGCTTTGGCCTCGCTCGCGTCGATGCCCAGGCTGTTCTCGATTTCCTCCGCGACCTCATCCGGGCGCGCGTGGGGCAGATCGATCTTGTTGAGCACCGGCAGGATCTCGAGGTTCGACTCCATCGCCAAGTAGGCATTGGCGACGGTCTGCGCCTCGACACCCTGGCTCGCGTCGACGAGCAGCAACGCGCCTTCGCACGCTTGCAGTGACTTCTCGACTTCGTAGTTGAAGTCCACGTGCCCGGGTGTGTCGATCAAGTTGAGTTGGTACTTCTGGCCCTTGTAGGTGTGCCAGATCGTGACCGCGCGCGCTTTGATCGTGATCCCGCGCTCGCGCTCAAGCTCCATATCGTCGAGCATCTGCGCGCGCATGTCGCGTTTGTCGACCGCGCCGGTGAGTTCCAGCATGCGGTCCGCGAGCGTCGACTTGCCGTGGTCGATGTGCGCGATGATGGAGAAATTGCGAATCAGTTTGGGGTCCACGTGTGGGCTCAGTCCAGGGACTCGGATCGGATCGCGGGCAGGGCGGCCACTAGACGCGCGAGGGCGCGTCCGCGGTGGCTGACGGAAGATTTGGTGGCGCTGTCGAGTTCAGCGAACGACGAGCCGGTCTGCGGATAGCCCGGCTCGGTGAACAGGAAAAGCGGGTCGTAACCGAAGTCGCCTGTGCCGCGGGGTTCGGCGAGGATGCGTCCTTGCGCTTGGCCCTCGAACGTCGCCGCGAGGATGCCCCCGGGGTGCGCAAGCGCAATGGCGCAGACAAAACGCGCACCGCGCTCTGCTGCGGGCACACCCGCGAGGCGGCGCAGCAGTTCGGCGTTGTTGCGCGCATCGTCGGCGGGTTCGCCCGCAAACCGCGCCGAGCGCACGCCCGGCGCGCCACCCAGGGCGTCCACTTCGAGGCCCGAATCGTCGGCGAGCGCCCACATACCGGTGTGCTGCGCCGCGCTAATCGCCTTTTTCGCGGCGTTGCCCGCGAACGTCGGTTGGTCCTCGACCACATCGACGATGCCGCCGACGTCCTGTGGCGCGCACAGCTCAAGGGCGAGCGGCGCGAGCAACCCACAAAGCTCGCGCAATTTCTTGCGGTTGCTCGATGCGAGCAGCAGCTTCATCCCGGATCCAACTCCAGTGCCTGGTTTTGGAGCTCGAACAGGCGCGCGATCGCCGCTTCGCCGATGTCGAGCATTCCATCCAAGGTCGCACGCGGGAACGTTTTGCCTTCGGCCGAACCCTGTACCTCGACGAATTGCCCCGGGCCAAGCATGACCAGGTTCATGTCGACGTCTGCCTTGCTGTCCTCGGCGTAATCGAGGTCGCAGCGAACCTCGCCGCCCACGACACCCACGGAAACCGCGGCCAGTTGACCGACCAGCGGCCAGGAGCGCAGCAGTCGCTTGGACTCCATGTGGCGCAAAAGGTCGACGAGCGCGACCCACGCGCCGCTGATCGCCGCCGTGCGCGTGCCCCCGTCCGCCTGCAACACGTCGCAGTCGATCCACAGGGTGCGCTCGGTGATGCGCGAAAGGTCGATTGCAGCCCGCAGGCTGCGGCCGATCAGGCGTTGGATCTCGATCGATCGACCGTCGGTTTTGCCCGCCCGATCGCGCGCTTTGCGCTGGCCAGTGGAACCCGGAAGCATGCCGTACTCCGCCGTCAGCCACGCCTGGCCGCGCCCCTGGAGGAACGGCGGAACACCGTCGGTGTAGACCGCGGTGCACAACACGCGGGTTTCGCCGAACGATGTCAGCACCGAGCCGGGCGCCGCGCGCGTGAACTGGCGCTGGAAGGCGACGGGCCGCAGGGCGTCCGGTGAGCGGTCGTAGGAGCGGGGCATGGGCGGCCCTCCAGGGGGTGGGGCGAGGATGGGGGCCGAAGCGGGCCGGTTGGAGTGGCCAAGTCGATGGCCGTGCCGCCCGGTGGACGGCGGGCCCGCGCGGGCCCGCGGTGCGGCGCCGCGCGGCGACTGCGGCGACTGCGGCGCCGTCGCCCCGGTGGTCTCGCGGGGGACCGGCGAGTCCGGCGCAAAAGGCCGCAGAGTGTAGCCCGGCGCGCGCCCGGTCCGGCGCTCCGGCGCGCTCACATCCGCGTCAGGTCGCGCAGGTGCTCGAGGGGCCAACGCCGCTCCCCGCGGGCGGTGGAGAGACGAATCCCGCGCTTGAGGTCAAACTCGAGCAGCTCACCCGTGAACGCCCCGTCCGGCGTCAGCGCCCGCACCGGGCCCGGGCCAAGATCGAGGGCTTCGACGAAGGGGCTCGCGAGACTGGCGCCACCCGCGAGCGCCGCCTCGAGCCGCGGCCCCAAGAGGCGCAGCAGTGGCTCGACCAGGTCATCGGGGTCGCGGTCGACGCCCAGGAGGGAGAGGCTGGTGACGGGCCGCTCCGCGAGCAACTCAGCGGGGAAAATCCGCTGGCGTACGTCGAGACCGATACCGAGCACGCAGTGAGCCATCGCAGGCACCGCGCGGGACTCCGCCAGTACACCAGCGAGCTTGGCCCCTGCGACCATGAGGTCGTTCGGCCATTCGAGGCGCGCGCCCCGCACCCCGAGTTCGCGCACGAGGTCCAGGACCGCGAGCCCCCCCGCCAGGGTCCACGCGGGCGGGGGCACCGGCCCGTCCATCGCCGGCGTGTGTTCGCCCGGGACAACCAGGACCGACAGGTACAGGCCCTCGCCCGGCGGGCTGTGCCAGCGACGGCCCTGGCGGCCCCGGCCAGCGCTCTGGGCCGCGGCAACCACAACGTCGCCATTGCGAGCCCGACCCGCGCGCAGACGCTCGAATAGGCGCTCGCTGGTCGAGTCGACACTTTCGACGCGCTCCACTTGGAATTCCACGCGCGGAGCATCGCCGCCCTCGCTCGCGCGCACAAGGCCGAGTTCACACTGCCACCTGCGCGCGCGGGCGGTTAGATTCCGGCCCGCGGGGGGACGCGCCTTGAAAACAGTCACCGACACGGGCACGGGAAAGCGGCGGGTGCGAAGGCGCGCCGCGGCCGTGGTCCTTGGCCTCGCGGCGGGATCGCTGCTCGTCGAGTGCGGCGCACGGGCGCGGTACGGCGTTCCGCTGCGGGAGCGCATGCCGATCCTCGCCATCGAAGCGCATCCGACACGCGGCTTCGCGATGGTGCCCGAGCAGGAGCACTACACGTACCTCCATCGCGCTCGCACCAATACGCTCGGACTGCGCGGTGAAGAGCTCGCGCCCAGATCGTCCGAGCGTGTGCGGGTGCTTTTGCTGGGGGACAGCCTGATTTACGGCCAGGGTGTCGCCGACGCAGACACGGTGCCGCGGTTGCTGGAGGACGCAGCGGGCGAACAGGGCCGCGCGCTCGAGGCCGTGAACGGGGGCGTCCGCGCGTACGCCACGCACCAGGAACTGGCGCTGCTTGAGGAACTTGGCCCCACCATCGATCCTGACCTGGTCGTCGTGTGCTGGTACTGGAACGACATCGAAGAGCGCGACGTCGCAGCGACGCACACGCGGCTGCTTGCGAGCGGACCTGTGCCGTTCGACACCGGTGCGCCCATGCGCGGGCGTGTGTGGTGGCGCTGGCGCGTCCTGCAGGTGCTGCGGGCCAGCGCGTTGCTGATGGAGTTCCACGACCGCCTCAAAGCCCGCGACGCCACGCCCCCGGATGCGGCCGCCGTTGACGCGGCATTTGTGCGCTTGGGCGGGTATCTGGATCGCCTTGCGATCTGGTGCGAGGAACGCGGAGCAACGCTCGCTTTAGCCGTCATGCCCGAGGCTCAGTTGGCGACCGGCGCGACCCATCCGGCGGCCGTCTTGCAAAACCGCGCGCTGGAGCTCGCGCGCTCAAAAGGTATCCCCGCACTCGACCTCGGACCGGCGATCCACGCGGCCACAGCGCGACTTGGCCGCCTGCCGGTGCTCGCCTACGACGGCCACTACGATCCTGCGGGCAATCGCGCGCTCGCGTACGGCTTGTACGAGTTTTTGGAAGCCTCCCCAGGTCTCCTACCGCGGCCGGCGAAGTGACAGGGTGCGATCGATTACCATCGGCGCCCATGCGGGTGGCTATGACGGGATCAGGCGGGTGTATCGGGACGGCGCTGGCGGCGTCGCTGCGAGTGGACGGGCATGAGATCGTGCGCCTCGTGCGGCGGGCAGCCCAGGAGCCGGACGAGGCGGGATACGTGCCCGAGCTCGATCTCCTGAATCCCGAGCGCCTCGAAGGCTGTCGCGCGATCGTGCACCTTGCGGGCGCCGACCCGGGAGCGCATGCGTGGAACGCTGCCGACCGCGCGACGTTCCAGCGCAGCCGCTACGAAGTGACGCGCAAAATCTGCCAGGGAGTGGCCGGCTTGCGCGATTTGCCGGACGTGTTCGTCAGCGCGTCGTCGCTGGCGTATTACGGCGAGTGTCCCGCGGGGGCCGTCGACGGCGCGAGCCCACGCGGCAAGGGCGCGCTCGCGGAGTTCGTCGAAGAGTGGGAGTTCGCGGCCGAGATGGTCGAGGCGGTCGGAATGCGGCTGGTCTGGGCCCGGCTCGCGCCGGTCTTTCCGCCGCGCCGGTCGCCGACGGCGGGACTGGGTGCAGCGCTGCGCAGCCTCGATGCCGCGGGTTTCGATGCGGCGCTCGGCGACCCGCAGCACGCCGTCGATTGGGTTGCCCTCGACGATGCCGTCGCCGCCCTGCGCCACACGATCGAAACCGCCTCGTTGGACCGCGGAGTGGTGGTGTGCGCACCCCAGGCCGCGACGCGCGAAGCGCTGATGCGGGGCATCGGCGATGGAGCGGCGGCCCCGCGCGGCCGACGTGCGGGCGAGGCGACGGACGCGCGCGCGCACATGGGCGACCTTTGGGCGGAGGCCTGGACGGCCAGCCGCCGTGCCGAGCCGCGCGCCTTGCTCGCGAGCGGCTTTCGCTTCCGACAGCCACAGTTCCCGTCGCCGTGACCGACGGATCACGTGATGAGCGCATCACGTGACGCTCTCAGCATCGCAGCCCTGTCCCGCCGTTTACGGGACAGGCGATCAGTGGTAGGCCCGGAAGTGCTCGGGGAAGCAGCTCTGCCAGCTCACCTTGCCCTCTTCAAAGTCGACGAGGAAACGCGGCTGGTCGAAGACACCGAAGTTCGTGAGGGCTGTGTGGATCCGGGCGGCGAGCGCGGCATCGATCCCGAGCTCCGCGGCGAGCAGCGCGCCGATCTCTGCGACGGTCCGTTTGCCGTCGACCAGCTCGATGAACCGCTTCGACGGTGCGTCCACGAGGATGCCGCATCCGGCGCCCGTGTCGGGGGTCATGAAGAAGGCGTATTCGGTGGTGCGCGGCTTGACGGCGACGAAATCTTCCACGGTCAACGCGGGAAAGAGCTCGTGCATGTCGTACGCGAACGTCGCGAGTCCCACTTCGCCGCCAAAACGCGGCACCGCTCGTTCGGCGTTCGCCGCGGCCTGCGGGAGGGCCCGACCGCGGGCGTCGAAGAAGCGGTGCAGTTCCGGGTAGGGCTCGTTGAAGTAGATGTCCCGCACGTCCGCGAAAAACGTGCTGGCCCACGTGCGTGCGCGCCGGAAGAAGTGGTAGCGCAAAAGATCGCGGAACTGCTCGGAGACGTCCGGCACACCTTGTTCGTTGCACAGCGCCTTGACGTACACACGCCACTGCTCGCCCAACGCTTCCACGAGCTCAGGGTCGATGCGGTGGACCTGCAAGTCGCGGATACGGTCGTGCAGCCCCGCCGTCCACACACGCCAGCCCCAGGATTCGATCAGGTCCGCTGCCGGACGCGGGATGACGCGGTGCAGACGGAAGAACGAGTTTTGCAGGATGCGGTGCCAGTCGTTGATGCCCTTGCCGACGTACACGTCGTCGCGCGACATCAGGTCCGTGGACAGCACCTCGTGGCCGACGTCGGAGTCGTACTCCATCTTCCACTTGCCGTCGGCGATCTCCTGCTCGAGCGGCGTGCGCGGAAGGATCGCGAGGTTGAACGTCTTGAGGTCGACCGGGTTGCGCTCGTAACCCCACGACAGGGTGTTTTTGTAGTCGGCGATGCTGTCGCCGGGCAGACCCATGATGACCTCGTAGCTCATGAGGACGTTGCGACGCCCGACCAGCTTGTCGAGGATCGGCGCTACGACGTCGGGTTTCCACACACGTCGGATCGCCTTCATCGCGCGGGGATTGGCCGACTGGATGCCACACCCCACGAACGAGGAGTACGTGCGGCTCAATAGCTCGACCAGGTCGTCGTTGACGAGCGACGGAAACACCTCGAACCAGTGGATTGCTTTGATGTCCAGTTCGATGCCAAGCCCCAGGATGGCTTCGGCGCGCTTGCGGCTGTAATTGAACGTGGGGTCCGTGTTCATCATGATGCGCACACCGTGCGCTTTGAAGAACTCGAACTCCGCGCGGACACGTTCCAGCGAGAACTCGAAGTAGGGCTGGTTGCGACCGTAGTCGCAGAACGTGCACACAAACGGGCAGCCGCGCGCGGTCTGGTAGTTGACCCCCATGCGCAGGTCGCACACGTCCAGCACCCCCGTCAAGTACGGCGAAGGCAGCTGATCGAGATCCTTCAGGTAGGGGCGGGACTCGGGCGACGTGGGCTTCCCGGCGATGCGCTGCCCAAGCCCCTTGATGGCGGGCAAGCGCTCAGGCGCGTTCTCGAGCCGCGCGCGGACGAGCTCGCGGAAGGTCTCCTCGCCTTCGTTCACCGCAACCCAATCGATCTCCGGGTTTTTCGCGAGGATGTGCAGGTGGTGGTACGACACCTCGGGTCCACCGAGGATGATCTCAACCTTCGGCAGGATCTGCTTGAGCACCTTCGTCACCCGCAGGATGTCAGGCGTGTTCCAGACGTAGCACGAAAAGCCGACCAGGTCCGGTGCATCGTCCGCGATCGACTGCGCGATCTGTTCCGCGCTGCGGATCGACGGGTCGAAGTAGTGGTGCACCATTTCGGCGTTCGCCGCGATCACCTCGTCCATCAGCGCGTTGGCGTGGACGTACCCAAGCGCAAGGAAGCGGCGCTGGGGGGTGTAGGGCGTCGTGAACTGGACCGAGGCGAAGTAGATTTTCATCGGTGTGGAACGCGCTGGAGAAAGTCGCGCGGCCGGGCGCGGGCGGATGGCATGATCGACCCGGGGACAAGCGTCGAGCGTTGCGTCTGCAATCCACGGATCGGCCGGATCAGCTGCCGAACCCAAGAAGCCAGCCCCTTCATGGGATCCGAACAAGATTCTACCCGGAGATGAAACCGGTCCTGGAGGCAGGGCCGATCGGCCCGCGCGGCGCGTCACCTCTGCCAGCCTGCGCCTCGCAGTTGCGCGGCGGCGGGCGGGCCCGAGCATCGCGGTGGGTGTACATTTGTAAGGCGCAGGTTGGCCGTTAGGGATGCCGGTCGGCACCCCATCTGTTCGCGTGGACGCGTTTTTGTGGTCGATTCCAACCCGGCCGGGCCGACGGGTGCGCGAGCGGTCGGTTAGTTCGAAAGGCTGTCGCCGCGCTGCGAAAGCAAGTTTTTCAAGCGCCCCATGACGTTGGAGTGGATCTGGCACACACGGCTCTCGGTGAGGGTCAACATCTCGCCGATCTCGCGCATGGTGTGGCCGTACTGGTAGTACTGCTCGATGATGAAACGCTCTTTGTGCGTCAACGAGCGCGTCATGAAAACCATCAGGTCGCGGCGGTTGAGCTCGTGCACCGGATCGACCGCGGCGCGGTCTTCGAGGATCTCGACCTTTTCGACCGAGCCCTCGTCGTCGTCGTCCCACTTTTCCGAGAGCGAGAACATGGTGCGCGCTTGACTCTCCATGATCTCGCGCGACAGGTCGCCGTGCTCGAGCTCGAGCGACCGCGCCAACTCGGCGTGGGTCGGTTCGCGCCCAAACTCGCCTGTGAGGCGCTGCAGTGCCTTGTCGATGCGCGTAGCCTTGAGGCGCACGAGGCGCGGGACCCAGTCCTGGCTGCGCAGTTGGTCGAGGATCGACCCGCGGATGCGCGTGGAGCAGTAGGTCTTGAACTTGATGCCACGGGTCGGATCGAAGCCGCGGATGGCGTCCATTAGGCCGAATTGGCCAGCGCTGATCAGGTCGTCCAGCTCGATCGACTTGGGCAGCGTTTGGAGCAAGCGTTCGGCGATGTAGCGCACCAGGGGGTAGTGGCGTTCGATCAGCTCGTTGCGCAGGCGCTCGAGCTCAGGCGAGTTGCGCTCCTTGCGGCCGCTGGTGCGCTGCACCACCACCGTTTCGGGGGCGACGTCGGGAGCCGGCGCTGACGCTTCGGGGTCCTCGCCGCGGTCGAGTGCCGCCTCGCGTTCCCGTTCGGCGCGCTCTTCGGCCTCTAAGCGGCGCAGTTCGGCTTCTTCGTCGAGCTCGTCATCACCATCCGCCGCGGTGGGCTGGTCGCCGGTCCGCAGGCGCTCCGCTTCGTTGCGGTAGAGCACCCACAGGTCCTCAGTGGTGTGGTCGGCCCACGGACCGCGCGGCCCTTCGACGACGACGTCGAAGGGCGATATCGCCGCCGCGGCAGGAGCCGGTTGCGCGCGCTCCTCGGCGAACGCACCGACGACCTCCGCGGCGGTGCCGGGCAGGCGCGCCGTGGGAAGCGCCGGGGCCGGTTCTGTCGAGCGCGCGGTGCGCGGCGCGGCCGTCACGACGGCGCCGGACGGCCGGGTCAGATCGGATGTGGAGCTCGCGGCGCCCTGGGCGCGGGTGGAGGTGGAGCCGGGAGCGGATTTCGACATGGGGGCGGTCTTCGACGTGGTGCGCGGCGCGCGCTGGGCTTCGGACGCAGAGGCTGCGGCCGGTTTGGCGGTTTTTTTCGCGGCGCGGGGCGGGTTTGCTTGCTTCGCGCGCGCGCCGAGCGGGGCCTTGGTGCCGGCTTGCTTCGCGTCGCGGCGCTTGGCGTCGGGTTTGGACGGATGGGTCGCCGCGGAAACGACCGCAGCGGCCTTTTTGGTTGCGGGAGCGGCCTTCTTGGGTGCCACAGCTTTCGTCGGCCTGCTGCTCGCGGCGCTTCTCGCGGGGCTGCGCGCGGCGCTGCGCGCAGCGGGGGCTTTGCTCTTCTTCACTGGTTTGGCCTGCGCGG
>JBBRWC010000009.1:0-66062 GCA_038246255.1 Planctomycetota bacterium | reverse complement strand
CCCCGCGGTGATCGGACCGGGGTCAGCGGCGTTGACGTCGCGGTGATGGGCGCGGTGACGTCGCGGTGATGGGCGCGGTGACCTCGCGGTGATGGCCCTCTCACGCACCCTTTTTGCACCCTTGCTTGGGCCCCATCCGCCCCCATCCGCCCGCGCGCGGGCCCTTCCGGCACCGATCGCGGGCTGACCCACGGCGGCTTGCGGCCTTTTTCCTTGGCGCGGCCGACCGGTTGGCCCGATCCTCACTCCTGCGATGCCTGCACCGACGACCCTTGCAGACCCGTTGAGCTTCGAGCCCCCGGTCCCCGACGAGGGGCTCGACCTCGCGATCCGCCACGAGGAACTCGTCCTCCACACGCAGCCCCGTTCCGCCGCCGCGGAACAGTACCGGCGCCTGCGCAGTTCCCTTGTGGCACTCAACCCGGACGGCGCGCCGCGCACGATCATGCTGACGAGCGCGGTTGAAGGGGAAGGCAAGACGGTGGCGACGCTGAACCTCGCGTTGGCCCTCGCCGAGCGCCCGCGGTCCCGCATCCTCGTCGTCGACGCGGACCTGCGCTCGCCGGGTGTCGAGCACTACCTTGGCTTGCCCCGGCGCCAGGGCCTTTCGGAGGTGCTCGACAACCAACTCGCGCTCGACCAAGCGATCCGCAAAACCGCCGCGCGCGGGCTCGACATCATCGCGGCGGGTGGATCCCCCGACCGCCCGCGCTCGCTCAACGTCGATCGCATGCGCTCGCTCTTGCATCAGCTCAAGCAGCGCTACGACTACGTCCTGCTCGACTCGCCGCCCGCATACGTCCTGACAGACCCGAGCGTGCTGGGCGCGGCGACGGATGGCATCGTGATCGTCGTGCGCCTGCGCACCACGGAGCGCCACCTCGTCGAGGAAACGCAGCGGCTGCTCGAGACGACCGGAGGCAATGTGCTGGGTGTGTGTGTGCTCGGCGCCGACGGACCCCGCGGCGGGCGCGGCTGACGCCGGCGCGGGGAGCCCAGGGCGGCGGGGGGAGCCCAGGGCGCCCAGTGCGGCAGACAGGGGGGGCGCGGCGCCCAGCGGCGCCGGGCGCGTGCCAGTAGGATCGAACACGACCGGCGCGGTTGCCGGCCAGGTTCTCCCCACAGCCCCCCTTGAACCATGCGTCCGATTCCGAATCCCCTCGTCGGCCTCTGCGCCGGCGCCCTTTTGATCGCCGCGGCGCCCGCCGCCCGCGCCCAACTCGAACTGACCCGCTCCGGCGGCACCCTAGGCGCGGACCTCGTCTACACACTCGTCGGTGACCCCTTCGGGATTTCGCTCCTGCTGCCCTCGTTGCAGACGGGCCCGACGCCGCTCGCCTTGCTCGATCCTTCGGACCCGCGTGTGCTCGGGGTTGGCATCGACGTGCCGGCCCTTTGGAGCGTCGGCGTGCACGACGGCGCCGGAGTGCGAACGGTCCCGTTCCCCCTGCCGTCCGTGGTGGGGCTGAACGGCCTCGTCCTCTTTGCTCAGGCGATCGCGCTGCCCGGCGCGACGACGGCGGTCGGGGATATCTCGGACCGCACCGCCGTCGCGCTTGGCGCCCCGAATGTGTCGGTCGCGACGCCGTTCGAAGCTCCCGCGGGTTGGGCCGGACACTCGGCGACGCTGCTTGCGGATGGCCGCGTCCTGATCGCTGGCGGCGCCGCCTCGGACGCGCTGGGCGCGAGCCTGCCCACGGACGGCCTGCACCTTTACGACCCGCAAAGCGGCGCATTCACGACCCTCGCAGGCACACTCGCGACGGGCCGTGTCGCCCACACGGCGACGCGCCTCGCGGATGGCCGCGTGCTGATCGTCGGGGGCACGGGTGACCTTGGCACCGCGCTCGCGAGCGCCGAGGTCGTCGACCCGGTCGCGGGGACCTCGACACCCACGGCCGCTCTCTTCGAGCCGCGGGTGGCCCACACTGCGACGCTCCTTGCGGACGGCCGCGTGTTCGTCGCGGGCGGAACCCAGAACTTCGACTTCTCGGACCCGCTCGCGGGCCTGCTCGACGTATTGGCGAGCACGCGCCTTTGGAACCCGGCCACCGGCACCTGGGCGGCCGGGCCCAACCTGCCTGCGCGCCGCATCGCGCACGCGGCAACGCGGCTCAACGACGGTCGCGTGCTGGTGAGCGGCGGCCTCATCGTCAACGTTTTCTTCGGGATCCCACTTCCCGCGATCTCGGGCGATTGCCGCCTCTACAACCCCGCCACCAACGCCTTCTCAAGTGCCGCGGGAGTTCCCGGGGCGCGGGCTTTCCACGGTCAGGTGATCCTGCCCGATGGCCGTGTGCTCGCAGCGGGCGGCGCCGACGGCGACGTGCTGACGCAAGTCTTCAACACACGCGCGGACACGCACGTGTACAACCCGGCGAACAACACGTGGATCGCTTTCGGAGCGCTCAACGCGGCGCGCGCCTATGTTCAGTTGACGGTGTCAGGCAATGGCCAGCGCGTGGTGGCGAGCGGTGGTGTTGCATCGATCGACCTCGCAGCGGGCGGCGGCGCCGCGGCGACCACCACCGAATCCGCTCCGCTCCCCGGCGGCACCTGGACCACGATCGGTGCGCCGCTCGGCGTGCGGCCCCTCGCCCCCGCCGTTGCGATTGACGGCGGGCGCAGGATCCTCACGACGGGCGCAGCCGCTCCGCTCGACCTAAGCGCGGAGACCCTCGTCCTTTACTGATCCGCGAGGACCGTTCAGTCGGTTCCGATCTCGAAGTCCTGCACGACGTCTGCGTTGTCGCCGACAAAGATCTGCGACTTCGTTTGCTCCACGTCCTGCAGGACCTCGAAAGGATTCCCGACGCCGCCCGAGCCGGTTGCGCGCTGGGCGGTGATGCGGTAACCACCCATCGCGACGCGTCGGATTCGGTAACGCCCGCTCGCGTCGGTGCGCTCGTTGTACACGCGGCCGGGCTCCATGCCCGCCAACGTGACCGTGGCGCCGAGGAGGGGTTTGCCGGCTTTGTCGGTGACGGTGCCGCGGACAATGCCACCGCTGGAGAGGCGCACATCGCCCGCATCCGTCGGAGCGTTGCCGTCGGCGACATTCAGGTTGTTGACGGTCTGCGTCACGTGTTCGGGGTGGTCAACCTCGATCTGGTAGGTGCCGGGTGCCAACAGGCCGAGCGAGAACCGCCCGTCCGCGCCCGTGCGCGCGTGACGGTCCGTGGTGTCCCGCGCGGTGAAGCTGCCAAACATCTCCGAAAGCGGGTGGCGCACGAATCCGGCGTCGTGTGTGATGACCTTGGCACCCGAGATGGGCGCGCCGGTCGCCGCCGACACAACTCGTCCCTGGAGCGTCCCGCCGAGAGTCAGCGCGACGTCGATCTCTGGAGTGAAGATGCCCTGCTCGACCCGGAAGCGCTCGGATGCGGTTTTAGCGAAGCCCTGGGCTTCGACCTCGACGACGAACTCGCCTTCGTCCAAGCCGGCCAGTCGGTAAGTGCCATCCTTGCTCGCAAAATTCTCGCGGCGCTCGACGCGGCCGAGCAACCCGTTTTGCAGGTTGGCGCGGCGCACCAGCAGCACGAAGCTCGTGAGCGGCTCACCATTGACCGCCGAGGTCACGCGGCCAAGGGCGCCCCCCAATTCGACAAGCTCAATGCGCAGCCCGGTGGTGCCAGCCTGCACGCGCGGGTCGCGGCCATCGCGCCAACCCTGGGCGCTGGCGATCACCTGGTACGAGCCATCGGCCAAATCGGGCAGGTCGAACGTCCCGTCGGGACGGGTGCGGGTCCTGCCGGTGGAAGTCGTCGTGGCCGAAAAGTTCAGCGCCTGGACCGCGGCATCCGCAACCGGCCTTCCGTCGGAGCCGACCACCACACCCGAGATCGCGAAGCCCGGCGTCAGGGTGAAATCCTGCACCATCGGGCCCTCGGGGCGCGGCACGATCAAAAGGTTCGGTTGTGTGCGCGCGCCGAAACCCTGGGCTGTGGCCGTCAGGTTGCGGCTCCCGCCGTCGAGGCGCTCGAAGCGGTAAAGGCCTTCCCCATCGGTCTTAGCGGTCGTCACGCGCGCATTGGGGTGGTCCGGCGACTGTGAAAAAATGACGGGGATCAAGGAGAGCGTCGCGCCGGCGATGGGCGCACCCGCCGTGTCCGTGACGCGCCCTTCGAGCGCGATGCCCAGCGAAAGCGCCACCGCTACGGAAACTTCGCCGCTGTCGGCCACCTTGATGGACCCGACTTCGCTGCGCGCGAACGCCGCGTGGCTCGCCGCCACCACGTAACTGCTTGGGGTCAGGTTTTCGAAGGCGTGGCGGCCGAGGGCGTCGGTCTTGGCCTTGCGGATCTGGGCCGCGGCCTGGTCCGGCGCCATCAAAAGGCTCAGCTCCGCAAACGGGCCGCCCCCGCGGTCCTCGCGCAGCTCCAGGTCCGCACCCCCGACCGCCTGCCCGTCGGGGTCGAGGACAGTGACGATCAGGGAGTTCGCGAACGCACCGAAGTTGCCCGCGCCGACGGCCTCGCGCCCGGGGGCGTCCGCGGCGGCAACCGAAGCAGTGCCGGCGTTGGGGGTGGTTGCATTCGGTGCCGCGATGCGGTTCGCGGCGGGCTGCAGCGCCGTCTCGCCGGGGGCGCCACCAGAGGGTTCGACAGGCACGGGGCCAACGCCGTCGCCCCGTTCGGTCGTGGCGGGGTCACCCAGGAGGAACAGGGCGGCGACGAGGGCCGCGACCGCGGCGAGCACGAGGGAAAGGACGATGGCGGGGCGCATGGGAACGGAGGGTGCCGGAGGACTAGGGGAGGCCGCAAGCGGCCCGGCGGGTTTCGACGCTGAAGATCGGCACATCTTCCCGCGGACCCGTATTCCGGCGTTTCTCGAGCGGGTTCCGGCGTTTCTCGAGCGGGCGCTCGCCCAGGCCCGGGATGGCTGCCCGGACGGGCGGCCCGCAACCCCCGCTCAGGAGGCCCGGCCACCCCGCGCGAGCGGATCGGCCACCCCGCGCGAGCGGATCGGCACCCGCAGGCCGATCAGACCGCGGTGGCGGCCGCGGAACTCTTGACCTTTTCGGGCTCGGGGCCCGGTAGGAAAGACTCCCAAAGGATCTGGGTGCCAAGGAAGTAGGCAAACAGAAGCAGCGGGAAGTCGAGGCGGCGGTAAACCTCGAGGCGCGCAGTCCCGCGCAGGGGCTGCGCGACGATCCGCGCCGTTTCGCCGGACTTGGGCGCGTACAGGCTCCAGCCGAAACCCCAGCCTTCGACCGGCAGCAGGCGGAACGGCTTATTGCCGTTGGAGATCGCCACTTCGCGGGCGAAGGACGTCCAGCGCAGGCTCGAGCCCAGCCATTCGCGCCCGTCCGTCCACAGCGAGAACTGGCTGCGGGCAAGACCTGGGTCGCGCCGGATCGATAGGACCTCGCCCTTTTCGGGCTGGAACTCGCCACCGACGATGAGGCCGCGCTGGCGCCGGACCTCGAGCACGCCGACGGGTGCCCCCTCGCTGGTGAGCACGTGTCGGGGCGAGACGAGCCCAGACACCTTGGCGTCGAAGACCTGGATCGGCGTGGAGGACATCGCGGAGACGGGGTCGGGGTTCGGAGGGGGGGCTGCGGGAAGGGACGCCGCTAGATTACCCCGCCGGAGGGGGGGTGGGCGCCCATGCGGATCAGGCGCGCGAGGTGTCGGGATGTAGCTGGCGCAACTGGGCGACCGCGTCGGCGATCCGTTCGAGGGCGAGGTCCACATCGGCGTCCTCGCTGAAGCGCGACAGGGACAGGCGCAGGGACGAGCCCGCCTCGTCGTCGCAGCAGCCCATTGAGGACAGGACGCGGCTCGGTGTGCGTTTGAGGGTGCTGCAGGCGGACCCGGTGGACACACACACACCGAGCTCGCTGAGGAGCATCAGGAGCGCTTCGCCGCGCAGCCCTGGGAACGCGATGTTGGTCGTGTTTGCGACCCGCTCGGTGCCCTTGCCGTGGACCCGCGCGTCGGGGACGGCGGCCAAGATTCCCGCTTCAAGGCGGTCGCGCAGCGCGGCCAGGTGTGCCAGTGCGCGGCTGTCGGCGGCGTGCTCGGCCGCCAATTCCGATGCGCGGCCGAGGCCGACGATCCCAGGGGTGTTGAGGGTGCCGCCCCGGCGCCCTTCTTCCTGCGTTCCACCCTCCACATGGGGTGCAAGTTCGAGTCCCGCCCGGACGTAGAGCGCGCCGACACCCTTCGGACCGTGGAACTTGTGTGCGCTGATGGAAAGGAAGTCGATGGGCAGGTCGGCGGCGTTGAGCGGGACTTTACCGGCAACTTGTACCGCATCCAGGTGAAAAATAGCCCCCATCTCGCGGCACCGCTCGCCGAGCGCGCGTACGGTCTCGCGGGGGATCAACACGCCCGTCTCGTTGTTGCCCCAGATCAGGGACACGAGCGCCGTCGAGGCATCGATTGCGCGGAGCGCGGCGCCGCGGTCGAGGCGGCCCTCGCCGTCGACGTCCAGAAGCACACTCTCCCAGCCCGGGCGCTTTCCGAGGCGGACGATCGGGTTGAATGCGGCGGAGTGTTCCACACGGCTCGTGATGAGCCGCCGGCGCTCCCCGGCGAGGGCCAGCGCGCCGTGGATGGCGGCGTTGATGCTCTCGGTCCCGCCGGAGGTGAAAACGATCTCGCGGGGGCTTTGCGCACCGACGAGCCGCGCAACCTGGGCCCGCGCGCGCGCGATGGCCATGGCGGCGGGTTGGCCCATGGAGTGGGCGCTGGACGGATTGCCGTAACCGTCCCGGAGCCACGGAAGCATCGCGTCAAGGACACGATCGTCAACGCGGGTGGTCGCGTTGTTGTCCAGATACACCAGGCGGGGAAGCGACATGCCGGAGCAGGTTAGCACGGCCCCGGCGAACCCGCGGCGCGCGGATGGGATTCGCGGCGGTGTTTAATAGAGCGCGGAGAGGTGCTCCGGCAGGGGCTGGCCGGTGTGCTCGCAGGGCTCGCAGTAATTGTTGTGGTGGCCGGGGCTGTGCGGGCACAGGGCGCACTCGTTGAGTTTGGACGCGGCGCTTTTGAGCTTTTGGCGCTGAGCTTCGAGCTGCTCGATGCGCTGGGCGATCAGCCGGTCCTGTTCCGACAGCGCAGCGGCGACGCGGGCGAGCATCGCGGGGCGCTCCAACCCCCGGTTGCGCGTGTCCATCAAGTCGCCGATGCGCTCGAGCGGCAGGCCGAGTTCTTGCAGATTCTTGATCATCTCCAGCCGGTTGAGGTCCGTCGGCCGGTAGTAGCGGAATCCTCCTTCGCTGCGTGTTGCGGGCTGCAGGAGGCCAAGCTCCTCGTAGTAGCGCAGTGTGCGCAGGTTCGTGCCAGCGAGGCGTGCGAAGTCGCCGATCTTCAGCAGGCGGGCGAACGGTGTGGATTCGGGGGAATTCATCGCGGACCGGTGGAGGCGCCCGGAAAAGGGGCCTCACCGTCTCTTCACTCTAACGCAAACTGCCAGCCCGAGTCGCAACGGCCTCCTGGGCTCCCGATCGGGGCGCCGAACGCGGGCCTTTCCCGTTCCCGCATCGGCGGTCAGACTGCCGGGCATGAGTTCCCACGCTTTCCCGCGCCCCATCCAGGAGGTCGCCGCCGCCCTGGACATCCCCGCCGACGCCCTTGCGCCCTACGGGCGCTTCAAAGCCAAGGTCGACCACCGGCTGGGGGCGGCGGCGCCCCGCGCGGGCGTCCGCACGGTGCTCGTCACCGCCGTCAACCCGACACCCGCCGGGGAGGGGAAAACGGTGCACACGGTCGGCCTCTCCATGGCCCTGTGCCGCATCGGCAAACGCGCGATCGCGACCCTGCGCCAGCCCTCGATGGGCCCGATCTTTGGCATTAAGGGCGGTGGCAGCGGCGGTGGAGCGGCCCAGGTGCTACCGCGCGACGAGGTCAACCTGCACCTCACCGGGGATTTCCACGCCGTGGCCGCGGCCAACAACCTGCTCGCGGCGGCCATCGACACGACGATCGTGCTCGACAATCCGCTGCAGCTTGACCCCGAGCGCATCACGTGGCGCCGTGTGCTCGACGTGAACGACCGCTCCCTGCGCGAAGTGCGCACCGGCCTCGGCGGAAGCGCGAACGGCATCCCGCGTGACGCCGCGTTCGACATCACTGCCGCGTCCGAGGTCATGGCGATCCTCGCGCTTTCGAAGGATCTTGCGGACTTGCGCAAGCGCCTCGGCCGCATCGTGGTCGGCACCAACTTCGCGGGAGTGCCCGTTTGCGCGGAGGACTTGGGCGTCGCGGGTGCGATGTGCGCGGTGCTGAAGGACGCGGTCGATCCCACGCTCGTCCAAACCAGCGAGGGCACTCCCGTGCTCATGCACGCGGGCCCGTTCGCGAACATCGCCCAGGGCAACTGCTCGATCATCGCCGATCGCATCGCATCCCAGTTCGGCGACTACATCGTGACCGAAGCGGGTTTTGGCGCCGACATGGGCGCGGAAAAGTTTTTGAACGTCAAGTGCCGCGTTTCGGGGATGCGCCCGGATGTGGCGGTGGTGGTTGTCACCCTGCGTGCACTGAAGCTCCACTCGGGCCGTTATGCGGTCAAGCCGGGAGCGGCCCTCCCGGCGGCGATTTCGCAAGAGGATTTGCCGAGGATCGAGGTGGGTGCCGCGAACCTCGCCGCGCACCTTCGCGCGCTGGGCGCCTGCGGTGTGCCGTGTGTCGTCGCCATCAACCGCTTCCCGACGGACACCGCCATGGAGCTCGAACTCGCACAACGCCTCGCGCTGGCCGCGGGCGCGCGCGCGGTGGCGATCAGCGAAGTTTTCGTGAAGGGCGGCGCGGGTGGTGAGGAACTCGCCCACGCGGTCGTCGAAGCGGCCGAATCGGGCGCGGCGCAAGTGCGGCTCACCTATCCCGACGAAGCATCGATCGCGGACAAAGTGCGGCTCGTCGCCGAGCGCCACTACGGCGCCGGGTCCGTCGTCTTCGAACCGCGGGCCGTCGAGCAGCTCCAACGGGCAGAAGCGCAGGGTTTTGGCCACCTGCCCCTGTGCATCGCCAAGACGCAGTACAGCCTCTCCCACGACCCGGCGCGGCTGGGCGCTCCCGCGGGTTACGAGTTCCCAATCCGCGAGCTGCGTGTGTACGCCGGGGCGGGATTTGTGGTCCCGCTCGCGGGGCAAGTGCTGACGATGCCGGGGATGGGTCGTACACCCGCCTACAAGGGCATCGACGTCGATGCGGATGGCCGCATCGTCGGCATCTGAAATCCGCGCGCTCGGCACAACCCGCTTAAATCGCCGGCGGCAATCGGTATCCGGGCGCGCTGTGTCGTGTACAAGGGGTGAGCGGGCCTCCGTCGTGTAACAGGCCCCCCGCGAGCTTGCCGTTTTGCCCTGCGTGGGGAAGATGGAGCGCTCGGCGGCGTCGCTCGGCGTGGGTCGTTTTCCCGCCCGCCGCCGCGGGCCGCGTCCTCGTAGGCCATTTGCACTCCGCAGCGCTCGCGCCATGTCCGACACTCGCACCCTGCTGTCGTCCGAGGATTTTCGCCGCACGGAAGCCTTTTTGCAGGCCGTGCGCCAGCGGGTGGCGACAGTGGTCGTTGGCCAAGACGTCGTCGTCGAACGGCTCCTGATCGCGCTGTTCACCGGCGGGCATCTCCTGCTGCAGGGTGTGCCGGGGCTCGCGAAAACACTTTTGGTTTCGTCGCTCGCCAAATGTGTCGACCTGGATTTCGCGCGCGTCCAGTTCACGATCGACCTCTTGCCCTCGGACATCCTGGGCGCGGAGATCCTCGACCAGCGCACGGGAGACTTCCGCACGCGCAAGGGCCCGATCTTCACGAACCTTTTGCTCGCGGACGAAATCAACCGCGCAGCGCCCAAGGTGCAGGGTGCGCTGCTTGAGGCCATGCAGGAGCGCCGCGTCACCATCGGCAACGAGACCTACAACCTTCCCGCGCCGTTCCTCGTCATCGCAACGCAGAACCCGGTCGAGCAAGCGGGCACGTTCGAGTTGCCCGAAGCGCAGCTCGACCGTTTTCTCCTCGTTCACCGGCTCAACTATCCGACACGCGCCGAAGAGCGCGAAATTCTAGTGCGCAATGCGTCCTTGGGCGTTCGCAAGCGCGACAAGGGCGCGGTCGTCGAAACGGAGTTCGACGTGCTGTCGAAGGAGCCTGTCGGCGCCATCGAGGATTTGGTCCGCGCGATGGAGGCCGTCAACCGCGTGCACATCAGCGAGACCTTCCTCGAGCACGTGGTCGACCTCGTCGACCGCTCGCGCCACCATCCGGCAGTCGAACTTGGCTGCAGCCCCCGCGCGGGCATTGCACTGCTCAAGGCGGCCCGTGCGCGCGCCCTCATGCACGGCCGAGACTACGCGATCCCCGACGACCTCTTCGCCCTCGCCGAGGACGTGATGCTCCACCGCATGCGGCTGCGCTACGAAGCGATCGCGGACGGACTCAGCGGCCGCGCTGTGCTCGACGATCTGCTGCGCGCCCTAGGGGGTGTTCCGCCGCAGCGGCAAACGGCGTCGTCCAACGATTCCGCTCCGGCGTACGCGAACGGCCACGCGGGCTGATTCTTTCAAAGGCGCGCGCCGCCGCGGACGAGCCCCATGCAAGGACGCATTCAAGACCTCGAAACGCTGGATTCGCGCCAGTTCTCAATCCTGGTGCGCGGTTTAGCGAACAGCATCGCCTACGGCGTGGACCGTTCGCCGTTCGTGGGGTCGGGCGTCGAATACGTGCAGTCGCGCGCGTACCAAGAGGGCGACCCGATCCGCGCGATCGATTGGCGGATCACGGCGCGCACGGGGCGTGTGCACGTCAAGGAGTACGAAGCGCCGAAAAGTGTGCCGACGTACTTTCTCGTCGACACGTCCGCCTCGATGGTGGTGTCGTCGACCGCGCGGTCGAAGTACCACGTTGCGCTGTTCGCAGCGGGTGGCCTGGCCCTCGCCAGCCTCGACCGCGTGAGTCCGGTTGGTCTCGTGACCGTCGGAACGCGGGCGCTGCGGTTCGAGCCCAGCCTCTCCCAAGGGCGGGTACTCGAGTGGCTGCACCAGCTTCGGACGTACCGCTTCGACGAAGAAACGCGGCTTGCTGTGCGCATCGCAGAACTTCGACCACGGCTGCCGCAGCGCTCGTTGCTGATTGTACTGTCGGACCTCCACGACGCGGGTGCGCTCGCGGCGCTCAAGCGCCTCAGTCAGGTGCACGACGTCGTGGTGCTCGAGCTTCGCGATCCCGCGGAGTACGGCATTTTGGGCGCGGGCTGGTTACGCGGGCGCGAGGCCGAATCGGGGTGCGCGGTGCTCGGGCGCTCAAAACATCCCCACGTTTCCGCGGAGGGCGCCGCGCGCGCCATGCGGCGCGCGGGCATCGACCATCTTTTGATCCACACGGACCGTCCGTTCGCCCATGATCTGCGTCGACTCTTCAAAGCGCGCGGGGTGCTCGGGAGGGGTACACGATGAGGGCGCTGGCCAGCGTGTGTGCCGCCGCGTTGTTCGCACTGGTGGCCGTTGCGTTCGGCGGCCAGGAACCGCCGCGCGGTTCCGCGCTCGCGCCGGGGCGTTCCGCGCTCCTCAACGAGGTTGTGGTCCCCGGGCCGGAACTCGAGGTCGCGCCGGCTAACACCACGCCGCCGCTCGTGCTGCGGATGCTTGCGGTGCGACGCCACGGGGACGCGTTCCGCTACGACTTCGAGTACTGGGGGCGCGCTCCGGGCCGTTACGACCTCTTGGACTACGTGCGGCGGGTCGACGGGTCCCCGGTGCGTGGGCCGGGGGTGCCCGAGCTCATCGTCGAGGTCCATTCAGTGCTGCCGGCAGGCCAGATCCTTCCCAACGCCCCCGCCGCCGGATCCGCACCGCGGTTGGGTGGATACCGCGTGCTGCTCGCGGTGGTGGGGGTGTTGTGGTTCATCGGGCTCGTGGCACTCGTGCGCGCCAACTGGCGCCGACGCGGCCCGCGCGCAACGCGCGCAAGCGAGCCCCAAACGCTCGCCGATGTGCTTCGGCCGCTCGTGGCGCGCGCGCGGACGGGTGAACTGTCGCGGGAGGACCGCGCGCGGCTTGAGTTGGCGCTCGTCGCACTCTGGCAACGGCGGCTTGGACTCGAGGACGAACGCCCCGAGCGCACCCTCGCGCTCCTGCGTGCGCACCCGGAGGCGAGCCCGCTGCTCACCGCACTCGAGTCCTGGCTCCACCGGCCGCCGGGGTCGGCTTCGGTGGACGTCGAGTCCCTGCTCGCGCCCTATGCCGCACTCCCCGCGGACGCGTTCGAGGTCCGCGCGCAGCACGGGGCCGTAACCAAAGGCGTCGCCGCCGGGAGCGCACGCTGATGGAACTGATCGAAACCATCGACCTGTTCCGCAGCCCGCATCTGCTTACGTTGCTGGTGATCCCGGCCGCGCTTTGGGTGTGGACGTGGGGCGCCAAGCGGCGCGCGGTGGCCCTGCCTGTCGATCGCGGCGTGCGCACACCTTCGCCGTGGGTGGGGCGCGCGCTCGCCAGCGCGGCGTGTTTGCCCGCGGCGGCGCTCGCCGTGGCGCTGTTGCTGATCGCCGAGCCCCAGACGTTTGGCGCGCCGCGCTCGAAGCGCGTGATGACAAACATCCAGTTCTGCGTCGACGTGTCCGGCAGCATGCTGGCTCGCTTTGGCGACGGAACGCGCTACGACGCGGCGATGGCGGCCATCAACAGCTTCGTCGAAGCGCGCTCCGGCGATGCCTTCGGCCTGACGTTTTTTGGCCACAACGTCCTGCACTGGGTGCCGCTGACCAACGACGTCTCTGCGATCCGCTACGCGCCGCCGTTCATGGAGCCCGACAAGATTCCACCCTGGTTCAACGGCACGCTGATCGGGAAGGCGGTGCTCGCCTGCCGCCAGGTTTTGAACGAGCGCGACGAGGGCGATCGCATGATCCTCCTCGTTTCCGACGGCCAAAGCCCCGACCTCTATGGCGGCGCGGACGAGGAGATTGCGCGGACGCTCGCAAAGGACAACATCGTTGTCTACGCCGTCCATATCGCGACTGGCCAAATTCCGGACCAGGTTGTTCGCCTGGCGAGTCTGACCGGTGGCGAAGCCTTCAAACCCGAAGATACGGCGGGTTTGGAGCGCGTGTTTGAACGCATCGACCAGATGCAGCTCGCGCGCCTCGAAAAAACCCGCGCCGAGGCGATCGACAATTTCCAGCCGTTTGCGTTGGTTGGACTCGGGTTCGTTCTGCTCATCCTCGCGGCGTCCTTCGGATTGAGGCCCAACCCGTGGTAGAGCTGTTCGAAGTACCGCGTTTGCCTGAGTACGCCGCGGCGTTCGTGCTCGTGCTCGCAGCGCTCGCCGAATGGCTGCACCAGCGGCGTGTACGGCGCATCGCCTACCTCGCGTTTGGTCCGACACGTCGCCCTGCGGCGTGGGCGCGTGCAGTTCCCGCGCTCGTGCCGCTCGCCGCAGCCGCCGCTGTGTGGGGGTTCGCGACGTTGTGCGCGATCGAACCCCGCAGTTATTCCGCCGTGGACGGCGCATCCCAGCGGCCGGGTGACATGCGCCACGCTTTGATTGCGCTCGACGTGTCGCCGAGCATGCGGCTCGTCGACGCGGGACCCGATCGCGACAAGTCGCGGATGGAGCGTGCCCGGGCCATCGTCGAGTCGTTTTTCGACCGCGTGCCGCTCGAGCGTTACCGCATCAGCGTGGTGGCGTTCTACACGGGCGCAAAACCTGTGGTCGTCGAAACGCAGGACTTCGAGGTGGTGCGCAACATCCTCGGCGATCTGCCGATGCACTATGCGTTCAGCACGGGCAGGACGGCGCTTTTCGAAGGACTGGCGGAGGCCGCCAAGGTCGCGGGAAGGTGGAACCCAAGCAGCGCGACGCTGATCGTCCTGACCGACGGCGATACCGTGCCGCCTACCGGCATGCCGCGCATGCCCGCGTCGATCCGCAGCACGATCGTGGTGGGTGTCGGCGATCCCGACGCCGGGACGTTCATCGAAGGCCGCCAGTCGCGCCAGGACGTGGCGACGCTGAAGCAAGTCGCCGCACGCCTTGGCGGTGAGTTCCACAACGGCAATACGCACCACCTCGCCTCGCGCCTGATTGCCGACGCGACCGGACTTGACCAAAGTTCCGCGTTTGAACGGCTCACGCTCCGCGAGTACGCCCTTTTGGCGCTTTTGCTCGGAACGCTGTGGCTCGCCTTGGTTCCGTTCCTGCTCGAGTATCTTGGAACGACGTGGCGTCCGGGTGTGCGTCCGGGTGTGCGTCCATCCATTCGAGCGTCCGGCGCAGCGGGCTCGAGCTCGGGCGTCCAAACTGCACACCGACCGCGGGCGCTGTTCGCGCGCTCCACCGCAAAGGGAAACCCATCATGAAACGTTTTGCATTGGCGCTGTGGCTGCTCCTTCCCGTGGGTGGCCTGGGCTACCACTTCGGGCCAGGGCAGGATCGCCTGCGTCTCGACGACGCCGCGCGGCTTTCGGACGCCGCGTACACCGCCGCACAGGAGGCGCGCTTCACCGCCGAATCCCGCGGCGACGACGCGGCGCGCCCCCTTTGGGCGAAGGCCGAGGCGGCGTTTGCCGAAACTCTTGCGGCCATGCCCCAAGACTGCGTGCACGACGCGCGGGTGTTGCGGCTCGAGCGCGCCAAAGCGCAGCTCAACGCGTCCAAGCTTCCCGCTGCGCGGGAAGCGCTGTTGCAGCTCGTGCGCGAGCTCGAAAAGGACGGCAGCGATAAGGCTCTCTTGGCCGATGCGCGCGACACGCTGGGCAATGCGCAGTACTTCACGACGTGGTTGATGCGCCTTGAGGGTGAGCCGCGTGACGTGTGGGAGACCGAGATCGAAGGGGCGCGCCAAAACTTCCGCATGCTGGCCGAGCGCGCCGAGCAGGAAGGGCGCACGGACGCTGCCGCGCAGGCGACCGAGAGCCTCGAATCGGCGTTGCGCCTCGCGCGGATGGATTTGACGGAACTTCAGGGACTTCCGCTGCCCTCGGTGTGAGTGGGTTGCAACAGCGGGCGCGGTCGCGCCGGCAAAAAACCCAACCGGAAGCAGCCCGCGGACGCGCGTGGTGCCAGCTCTGGCCCGCCGCCTGACGGCGGCGGCTCCTGACGTCCGTCGTTCGATCGTCCCCCTTCCCCGACGCCATGAAGCTTCGACCGCAATCGCTCGTCCTCGCCGCGCCGTTCCTCATCGTCGTGGCGCCAACCTTCGCGCCCTCGTTGGCGGCGCAGATCATCATCCAGCAGGGCGGGGGATTCACGTTCTCCGTGGATGATGACGACGACATGGATGGCATGTTTCCCGCCGCGATGCTCGCGCAACTCGCGGGTGGCGCAGTGCCTGCGGCGAGCGGGGCGAAAGGTGGCGCGCGCATCGAGAGGTTGAAGGCGCTCGAGTTCGACCGGCGGCCGTCGGCGATCCTCGCAGCGTGGTCGACACCCCTGCCACCGTTGCCGGGGGACGATGTCGCAGCGGCGTCGGCGGTCACCACGGCGCCGGCCGACGCTGGGGCCGTCGCGCTCGATCCCAGCGACCCGGCGACAGCTACTCCCACTCCGGTCGCCAGCGCGCGCAATCCGGTCACCGACGAAGGCGTTGAAAGTGCTGCGGTGAGCGAGGCCGACGCCGAGGCGGCTGCGGCCGCCGTCGAGGCAAAGGCCGCGGCGGCCGCGGCGGCCGCTGCGGAGGCGGCGGCGCTCGAGCGCGAGATCCTCGTGTTCCAGCGCAATGTGACGTTGGGCGACTGGGACGCGGTCCGCACGTACCTCGTCGGTCTCGAGGACGACGTGCATGCGGCGGCGTACCAGCAGCTCCTCACGTCGCTCCAGCGCGGGCCGTCCCAGCGTCCGCAGGTCATGCCCCAGGGCATGCCGTACCTGGAGCGCAATCGCGTTGCGCCCGGGGATGTCGTGGCGCTCGCAGCGATGGCGCCCCGCGGTGAAGACGGGGCGATTGCGCTCCAAGAGCTCAATCTGCTCGGGCAGCTCCTCACCCAAGCGTTTGATGCAGGCCATCAGATCGAGTCGTTCCTAGGTGCCTACCGGCCGTTGCTGGGCAGCGATCCCACAGACCCCTTGCTTGCGCCGCTCTCCGCGCGCGAACTCGCGCGCGTGCTCGTCGCCGCGGACCGGCCCCTGTACCTCGATGGGTTGTTGCCGAGCGCGGCCGACGCCACTGCGGCGGGGGATCGCGACGCGCTCAATTTGATCGCGCGCCACGCGCTGGCACGGCACGGGGACGATGGCAAAACCGCGTGGCTCGAGGCCGCGTGGGGAGTCACGCTTGCGGCACTCGGCGTCGACGAGAGCGAAGGCGACAGGTTGGCGGTGCAGGAAGCATTGACCCGCGCCGTGGACCTTGCGCCGAAGTTGCGCGCGGACCTTGGACAGGCTTGGCTCGAAACCAGCTTCACGTCGCGCCCTGAGCGTGGCATGCAGATCCTTGCGGCGATCGGCACGGCCACTGCTCAGTCGCTCGCGAGCGCGCCGATGCAGCCGGACGCAAGATTGCGGCTTTTGGGGTTGCAGTCCACGTCGGCGAACGCGCTGCTCGCCGCGGCGCCGGAGCGTGCGTCCGAATGGGGCGCGCAGCTCGATCTCCTCGCGGGCAACTGGTTGCGCGAAGCCACGGTGACCCAACAGCTCGATACCTCGACGCAGCGCGGGCCGGGCATGCAGCGCGACCCCTACGGCAACGTGTTCTACTTCGACGGCGGCTTCAACATGGGCGGCAACCAGGCGCAACCGATCCCGACGGGCAAGGTGCTCGAGCTGCGCCCCGGCGACGACTGGCTCAAATCCGTCAGTCCGACCTTG
Organism: Planctomycetota bacterium; assembly: GCA_038246255.1. GTDB lineage: Bacteria > Planctomycetota > UBA1135 > UBA1135 > RI-242. Next base: position 49,310 of record JBBRWC010000009.1, on the reverse strand, counting down.
CGGCCGCGGCTCGCCATGGTGACGGCGCAGCTCTTGCTGAAGGTTTCAGAAGAAGAAGAGGCTTTCCCGCACATCGAGCAGGTCGCGGTGAGTGATCCGCGTTCAGCGCAGATCCTCGTCGATGAGTTTTTGCGCGTTTGGGCCAAAAACAACAACCCCAACGAAATGGGGCGGCGCGCCAATCAGTACGTGTTTTTCTTCGGCTTCGAAGAGCGCGCCAGCGGCATTCCGCTGACACGTTCGAAGCAAGAGCGCAATTTGACCGCGCTCGCCGGATGGGTCGAGCGGCTGCGCGCGCTGCCCGTCGAAGTGGATGACAAGCTCGTCGTCGACTGTTTCCGTGCGGCGCACAGCACCGCGGAGGTCTACCGCGTCGAGACTCTGGAGCGCATCTTCGGCTCCCTCGCCGCCCTCGAGCCCGCGACGCTTGCGAGTTTGATGCAGCAGATGCGGCAAAACCTCGCCACCATCTGGCGCGACCCCGCCGAGCAGGAATCGGCGGGCACAAACCGGCGGCAGAAGGATATTCAAGCCGAAGTGCTGCGCGGGTACGAGATCGCCCGCGCGACGATCGATCGCGCGCGTTCGGAACATGGCGCGAGTTGGGAACTCGCGCTTGCATCGGCGGCGCTTGCGCACGACGAAAACAACTTCCGCCACACGATCGGGCGCGACGGTGAGTTCACCGCCCGCCGCGCGGCTGCGTTCGTGGACTTCGCGCGGGCCGCACAACTCTATGCCGCCGTCGTTCCCGAAATGGAGCGCGACGACGAGAGTGTCGACGTCTACGACACGTGGTTTCAAGCGGCCCTGGGTGCGTGTGACCTCAAGGCGATCGCACCCGAACACGTGTTGGCGACGACGGAGGTGGAAAACGTCCGCGCCGCGTTGCAGGGCCTTCCTGGCGCTAGTGCGCAGCGCCACGTCGACCGCATCGCAAGCCAGCTTTTTGCGAAGATGAGCGCGCTTAATCCGGGCGTGAAGTTCCGCTTCGTGCGCGCGGCGCTCGCCCTCGTTGGTGAACACGATCTCGCGCGCGAAGCCCGCGACCTTTACGACTACTACGCGGACCTGGTCACGGAGATCGAACTCAAGACGTCGATCGACGGCAGTGCGAAAGTCGGACAGGGCCAATCGTTTGGCCTCGTGGTAAACCTCGTGCACACCGCGGCGATCGAGCGCGAATCGGGCGGTTTTTCGAAGTACCTCGCGAACCAAAACGCCGCCAACTTCGGCTTCAACTACGGACGTCCGACCGAGGACTACCGCGATCGGTTCGAAACGGCGGCGCGCGCGACCCTGGGCTCGCACTTCAAAGTCCATTCGGTCACATTCAACGACCCCAAAGCGCATTCCGTCGCGGATGCGCGTTACGGCTGGCGCATCACGCCGTACGCTTACATCCTGCTCGAGCCCCTGGGCCACGAGGTCGACGCGGTGCCGAGCCTGCGGCTCGACATGGACTTCCTCGACACGTCAGGTTACGCCGTGTTGCCCGTCGAAAGCGCGGTGCTTCCGCTCGACGCCGCCGCAGAGGTGGGGGATCCGCGGCCGTTCGAGGCCCTCGACCTGACGTTGATGCTCGACGAGCGCCAGGCGGTGTCGGGGCGCCTTTTAGTCGAAGTCAAAGCGACGTCGGTGGGTGTGCCCCCCGCCGCTGCCGACCTCTTGGACCTTGCATCCCCGGGTTTCGTTCTCGGGGGTGTCACGGACAACGGGCCGTCGGTCGTGCAGTTCGATCCGGAGGGGCGCGGGGTGCTCGTCGAGCGCACCATGACGCTCGAATACAAGGGACCCGAGGGTGCGAAGGAACTCCCCGACACGTTCGCCTTCCCCGCGCCGAAGGTCGAGGTCACGCAAGCCACGTACCTGCGGTATGCGGACGCGGACCTCGTGAGCGCGGCGCCGATCGTTGATCTTGAGCAACGTTACGGCGCAGTGAAGCGCCCGTGGTTGCTCTGGGCCCTTGCAGCGCTGGTGGCCGTCGCCGCCGGCTTTTACCTGCTGCGCCGGCGGGCTCCCAAAGCCGCTCCGGATGCGGACCCGTTTGGTCTGCCCGATCGCCTGACGCCGTTCACCCTGCTGGGCTACCTGCGCACACTGCACGCCCGCAACGGCCTGGACGCGGCGGGCCGCGGCGAACTGGAGCGCGAGATCGCGGCCCTGGAGCGTCGCTTTTTCGCGGACGGCGCCGAGGGCCCCGCCGACCTCGAGGTTGTGGCCCGGCGCTGGTCGGTGCGCGCCTTGTAACCCCGCCGTCGAACGGCAGACTGCGCCGCGGGTAGGGGCTGAAAGCGGGGCTGAAAGCGGCCGCTGGTATGCACTCAGCCGCCGATTTGGGCGGAAACCGCTGCAATCGTCGGCCGCTTCATCGTAAGAAGTTGCCGCGGTGCTCGCCGGCCCGGGCACCGCGCTCGCACATCTGAGCCGGAAATCCAAGGAGTTGTTCTCGCGATGATTTTCGACCCCGTTTGGATGCTGATCACGATCGTCGGTCTCGCCCTTTCCGGGTGGGCCGGCTGGCGGGTGAAGTCCACGTTCAAGCGCTGGGCTGACGTCCCCGTGCGCTCGGGCATGAACGGCGCCATGGCGGCCGCCGCGGTGTGCCGCGCCGCCGGGGTGACCGAGGTCACCATCGAGCGTGTCGACGGTTTCCTGAGCGACCACTACGACCCGCGCACACGGACCCTCCGCCTGTCGCCGGACGTTTACGACGGGCGCTCGGTTTCGTCGGTGGCGGTCGCCGCCCACGAAGCCGGCCACGCGATCCAACACGCGGATGCCTACGCTTGGCTCGGCTTCCGCTCGAAGATGGTGCCCGTGGCCATGGTCGGCTCCCAACTTTGGTGGATCGTTCTCATGATCGGCGTGGTGCTCAACACCACGGCGCCGGCTATGGGACAGACCCTGATTCTCGGGGCCATTGGCCTGTTTGGAGCGCTCGTCCTGTTGCAGGTGATCACTCTGCCGGTCGAGTTCGACGCGTCGCGCCGCGCGAAGGCCGTGCTGGCGACGGCCGGCATCGTGACGACCCGCGAGGAAGCCGTGGGTGTCGAAAAAGTGCTCGGCGCCGCCGCCATGACCTACGTGGCCGCCGCGGCGGCCTCCGTCGCCCAACTGATCTTCCTGATCCTGCGGTACGTGAACACGAACCGCTGAATCTCGACCCCCGGGACCTGCGCGCCGGGTGGTGGACTTCACTGGCGCCAGCCGTTGTTTGTCGAGGGCTGGCACATGCTCCCGCACACATCTGGAGTGCACCACCTGATCGAGCTCACAACGAGAGGCGGTAAACACTCCTTGGAAACAATCATCGCGGGCGGTGATGCCCGCGTGACGTTTCAAGAAACCACGCACCCAGTCTGCGCTTCACGCGGCTCGGATCGACGGATCCCACGGCTCTCACTGCCGCGGTGCGCGCCGTGGACGGCCGCTCGCGTTTCGAGCTCTCCCCGGTTGAAGCGGACGGTGCCCCCGCCCGTGACCACGATCGAAGTTGTTGACAGCGACGCGGTCTAAGCGTTCGAGGTGCACCGGCCCGACTTTCAGGCGCCGCGGGACTGAATACGCCCGCGGAAAAACATGCGCGCGGTACGATCCGGCGCCGTGGTTCGCCACGGGCCCGGAACGCACCCGACGGTGTTGAAGGGCCGGCGGTGAATCGGCGATCGCCGTGATCGGTGCCGGCGATTTGCGCGGGGAGCTGCGGCCCCAACCTGCGATCGAGGTCGAAGATCGCGGCGGTGTTCAATGCGTCGACCGCGGATCGATTGGATCGCCCGCGGCGGACGACGGATCTACCGCCCGCAGCTGTTTTCGAGCGTGTTGTGGCCCGACAAACCGAGCAGTTTGCGGGTGGCCAGCAGCTTGGCCACGGCCTCGGGCGGCAGCGGGTCGAGGCCACCGCGCACCATGTACGCGAGCCACAGGATCTTGGCGGTGTGCTCGACCATGTCGAGCTTTTTGTAGGCGTCCAGCAGGTTTGCGCCCACGCACACCGAGCCGTGGTTTTTCATGATCAGCGCGTCCGAGCAGCGGATCGTCGTGCGGATCGATTCGGGGAGCTCCGCAGTGCCGGGTGTCGCCATCGGCGTTGTCGGGATGCCGCCAATCGTGACGACGATCTCCGGAATGATCGGCAGCAAGAGGTCGACACCCGCGATCGTCATCGCAACCGCATGCGGCGGGTGTGCGTGCACGACCGCGCGCACGTCGGGGCGCTCGGTGTACGCGACGAGGTGGATGCCCGTTTCGCTGGAGCACCGCGGGCCGTCGTCGATCGAGTGGCCCTGCATGTCGATGTGGGCCAGGTGGTGCGGCTCGAGGAACCCCTTCATCGCGCCCGCCGGAGTGATCAGGATGGTGCCGTCCGAAAGTCGCGCGGACAGGTTGCCGTCCGCGCCGACGATGTAGTTGCGTTGGTAACACAGGGCGCCGATGCGGCACAGCGCTTGGCGCAGGCGTGTCGCTTCTTCGCTCCACGGACCGCGCGCGGCCTCGCCCTCGAACGGAACTTGGTAGCTCATGATTTGCGCTCGCGCGCTGCGGGCAAGGGGGCGGGGGCGGAGGCGGGCAGAGGAGACAGCAGCGGCCGCCGGGTGTGTTCGTAAACGACCTTGCCGTCGAGGTCGAGAGAATCGACGATCGCAACGATGACGGTTTTCACCGGCGCGTCGGAAACGTCGCAGAGTTGGCGCCCGCTGTTGCCTTCGTCCATGACGAGCACCCGGTCGCCCGGGCCCGCGCCGACGAGGTCCAGTGCAACCCGCACGCGGCCGTCTGCGTTGCCGCGCGGCCCGAGTGGGCGGACGAGCAACTGCACACGTCCCGCGAGGAACGGCACCGCGATCGGTGTCACGACGGTGCCCACCACGTCGGCGAGGAACACGTCAGGACTCCTGGCGGGCGATGGTCTCCCCGAGCCGCGCGATCTGCTCCGCGAATCCCAGGATGGCGGCGTCGATCGGCACAAACGCGACGGGACAGGTCAGCGCGGCTTCCCTGCCATCGATCCACGTGATCACGTCACCCGGCCCGCTGGAAATGGCGCTGGTCGCAACCAGCGTCGCCCCGCTCGGCGCACCATTTTCGTCGAGCGGCTGGATGATCTGCAGCGGCACACCGGACAGGCCCGGTGTTTTATGCGTCGCGACGAGGCGACCGATGACGCGGCCAAGGTGCATCAGGCCCACTTCTCGTAGACGTTCGCACCACCCAAGTCCCAGGAATCGATGATCGCCATCACCACCGCATCGCAGGGGCGGCCCTCGGTCTGCGCGGTTTGTCGCGCGCTCGAGCCGGTGGCGTACAGCACCATGTCGCCGGGGCCGGCGTCGACCGCATCGATCGCGATCACGTACTGCTCTTTCGGCTTGGCTTCGTGGTCGTGCACCTGCACCACCAGCAACTTTGCGCCCCCCAGCTTCTCGTCCTTACGCGTCGCGACGACGCTGCCCACCACTTTGCCGATCAACATGATGTTTTGAGGTTGGGGGAAGCTCGTCAGCCCCCCGTGGGCGCGCGCGGAGCCGACGCCGGAGTGCTGACACCGTTGTCGTCGAGGTAGGTCAAAATCTCGGCGGGGGGCAGGCATTCAAGCAGGAAACGGCGGCGCAGCTCCCGTTGAACGTGGGAGCGCATCACCTCCCAACTCGGACTGGAACGGCGCTCGCCGATCCACAGGAGCACCGCCCCGGTGGGCAAGCGGTGCGGACCAAAAAGGCCCTCGGGCGCCGAATGGATTTCCGCGATCAGGTCGCGGGGCAGTGCGCGTGATGCACGCACGAGCCAACCGACCTCGCCCGCGCGCAGGCGCGCTTCCGCGTCCTCGCTGACGCTGCCCGCGCGCACCGCGAAGGCTTGCGCGGAGTCGATTTCCTCGGCGAGCGCACGGAGCTGCTGCTCGGCCTCGGTGGCGGATCGTCGGGCAAGTTCGTTGGGGTTGGCGCTGCCTCCCAAGAAGATGGCGCGCACGTGGACCGCGGCGCCAAAGTGGTTCTCGAAAAACGCCTGCTCGGACGTGTAGGCGTCGCGCAGCGCCTGGTCGGAATGTTTCGTCTCGACCCAACGTGTCGACAGCGCCGCGATGCGCACCGCCGGATCGCGCGCGAGGCCAGCGGTAGACAGGCCCTGGGCCGCCAGCAGGTTTTCGAACGGCACACCCTGGTAGCGCGGGTCCGATTCCGCCTCGGCGCGGCGCCGCTCGATCTCGGCCGTAACCGCGTCTTCGGAAATCGACACCTGTGCGGCCGCAAGACGCGCTTCCACACGCCGCAGGAGCAGCAACTGAGTGAGCGCGTCGCGGATTTCGGATTCTTCCAAAGTCTCGCGGATCAGCTCCGCCAGCGGCGCGGCCTGGATCTCGATCGCACCTAGGCGCGCCGCGACGCCGTCCTCGAACGGCGGGGTAGCCATTTGGAGCCCGCGGCGCTCCACCTCCGAATCGATCCAGATCTGCTGTTGGTCTCCGCTGACCTGTGCATCGGCGGGGAGGCCGAGCGCGCGGCGGGTCAGCCTTTCGTGCAGGATCGCAAGGCGCAGCGTGGCGCGGAACTCGCCCCGCTCGATGCCGCCGCGGGCGAGTTCGCCGGCGATGCCGTCCTCGACTCCGGCGCGTTTCATCTCGCTGTCGAGTTCGAGGACACGTGCGTCGAGCTCCGCATCGGTGACGCGCAGACCCGCGTCTTTTGCCAAATCGGTGATCAGCGCGCGCTGGGCAAGGTAGGTCGCGATTTCCTTGCCCCGGGGCGCCGCGCCGTGGCGCTCGAGCATGAGGGTGTCGAGCTCGGCGAAGGTCACCATGTCGCCACCCGCGCGGGCGGCCACCGGCGATGCGACGGGCGCGGTTTGCGGCGCGGAACCGTCCGGCAGGGTCTGCGCGGCGGGCGCGCGGGCGGGGAGCGGACGAGCGCTGGCCGAGGATGCCAGCAGCAACGCGACAACACCGAGGGCGGGGCACAGTGCCATGGGACGAGGATCGTAACCGGGGGAGTCGCCCGCACGGTGGTTTGCAGTTTGCCGCCAATGAGCGGGCGTCGGCGCGCCGGACCGCGGCACGGGGGCTAGCCCGAATCATTCACCAGCTTTGCGATCGGACGGCCCAACCGGCGGCCTTCGGCCGCCTTGCGCCCTCTGGCGGCACTTTGCGGCCACGGGCGTCCTCGTTGACCTGTTCAAGGTCGACTGCGGGTCTCGCGGCCGCAAAGCACCACCCGACGACAACTTGGGCTCGTCTGCTCGAAAACCTGATGAATAACCCGGGCTGGCTTTTGCCGCGCCGGCGGGGTCCATCTGCGCGGCTGGCCTGCGGGCCTGATAGCTTCTTCGGATGGGCGCGGTTCGAGGGGCGGGGCGGGAGGGCGGGGGCGAGCCCGAGCTCGGCGACGGGGGGTTCCTCGCGCTGCTCGTCCACCGCGGGCACTTGCCCACCGACCGGGCGGCCGAGCTCGCCCGGCGAGCCGCGGCGGGGGCAGCGCTCGACACGCTGCTCGCGGCGGAACCCGGTTGGACCAAAGACCGCGTCGCGGAACTGCGGCGGACGCGGGCCGGGGAGCGCCCCGACGTGCCCGGTTACGACCTACTGGACCGGGTCGGCCGCGGCGGCACGGCCGATGTCTGGGCTGCGCGGGAGCGCCGCACCGGCCGCGACGTCGCACTGAAGCTGCTGCGCCCCGAAGCCGCGCTCCACGCCCCAACTCTGCGCGCGTTCGTGCGCGAGGGCAAGCTCCTCGAGCGGCTCGACCACCCGGGTCTGGTGAAGGGCTTGGGTGTCGCGCGTTCGGGCGACCTGTACCTCTCGCGCTTGGAACTCCTCGATGGCGAAACCGCGCTCGAGATTTTGGAGCGCGGCGAGCGGATGGGCGAGGAATCCGCCCTCGCGATCGTGCTCGACGTGGCCGAGGTGCTTGCGTACCTCGAGGTTGAGGGGCTCGTGCACCGCGATGTGAAGCCCGGCAACATCGTCCGGACGCGCAGCGGGCGAACCGTGCTGATCGACCTCGGTTTTGCCGCGGACCAAGGTGCCGTCGACCGCGGGGCCGATTCGGCCGTGGGGACCGCGGCGTACCTGTCGCCCGAACAGGCGCGCGGCGGGGCGGCGGCGGACGCGCGTTCGGACGTGTACTCCCTCGGCGTGTCGCTCTTCCAGCTCGTCGTCGGTCGCCTGCCGTTCGAAGCGTCGAAGACCGAAGACCTTTTGCGTCAGCACATCGAGCGCGAGCTGTCCTCGCCCGAACTGCGCCGCCGCGGGATCTCGCCGCATCTGCATTATTTCGTCGAGAAGATGACGGCCAAGGACGCGGACCAGCGTTTCCAGTCTTTCGGCGAGTTGATCGCGCAAGTGCGCGGCGCGCTGGATGGCCGGCGCGGGCTGGATTTTGGGTCGGGACCGCGGTCTAACCCACCGCCCCGGAGGCCACGCCGATGACGGCTGTGAATCCCGATCCGGGTCTGCGCGGTGTGGTGCCGTTTGTTTTCGATTGCCTGCGCTCGGGCAACTGCTGCACCCACGGCGAAGGCCACGTGTGGCTTGCACCGGGCGAAGTCGAGCGCCTCGCCGCGGCGCGCGGCATGGCGGTCGCGGCGTTTCGCGCGCGCCACGTGACACTGGCGCCCGACCCTCGCGACGGTACGACGCGCGAAGCCCTGCGTGAGTCCGCCGACGCGCCAGCAGGCAACGGGCGTTGCAGTCTCCTTGAGGGCCGCCACCATTGCTCGGTGTACGACGATCGGCCGCAGCATTGCCGCGACTATCCCTATTGGGAGAGCGTGACGGGCGACGCTGCAGGTTTCGAACGCGCGCGCGCCATTTGCCCCGGCATCCGGCCGGTCGTGCCCGAGGCGGTGCGAAAGGAGGCTTTTGCGCGCGTCGAAGCGCTCTACGCCGAAGTCGACAGAGTCGTGGAGCAAAGCCACGCGGTGTGCCTTGCGCGCGGGTTGTGCTGTCGCTTCGAGGACGCCGGACACGAACTGTTTGCGACGGCGCTCGAAGCGGACTTCGCCGCAGCCAAGGAGCCCCATGCCCCGGCGCCGGCCGGCCCCGGGCGCTGTCCCTACCACGTGGGGGGGCGCTGCACGGCCCGCGCCGCGCGGCCCCTTGGTTGTCGCACCTACTTCTGCGACCCCGCGCAGGAGGACGCGCTCGCGCGCACCCACGAACATTTTCTCGCACGCCTGCGCGCGATCGAAGCGGAAACGGGTTATCCGACCGCGTACGCGCGCTTTCCGGCGATGGTCGGCGCGCGCGGTGTCGGCCGTGGGGCTGACCGCGCAGATTCTGCGGGAGCGACGCCGTGAAGACGCTGCCCGGTTGGCTCGCTGCGCTCGTGTTCGGGGCGCTCCTGGGGTACGGGACATGGCGGCTCGTGGCGCGGTCGCCTGAAATGATTGGGGACGACAGCGAGGTTTGGACGGCTTCGAGCGAGGCGCGTCCCGGCCGACGCATCGCGGTGGAAACAACGGGCTCGGGGGGCGCGGTGCAGCGAGTCGGTGGCGCTCACGCGCGCGACAACAACCGCGCGGTCGAGCTCTTGGATGCGGGTGACGTGGATGGCGCTATCGCACTGCTCGAAGCCTGCGTCGCCGCCGCACCCGGTGAGCCGGTGTTTGCTTCAAACCTCGCCGAGGCACTCGCGCGGCGCGCGGTGCGCGACCACGCGAGCCCGGATGCGGATCGGGCTTTTGCCCTGGCCGATCTTGGGCGCGCTGCGGCGCTCGACACCGACCGCGCGGACCTGGCCGAGCTCTTGGTGCGTTGGCGCGCGGCGGCGGAGGTTGAAACTGATTTTGCAGCCTACGGATCCAACCACTTCGAGCTGGCCTTCGACGGCAATCGCGGGGAGATCCTGCGCGGTGCCCAGGGAGCGATCGACGTGCTCGAGCGTGCCTACGGCGAGTTCACGACGCTGTTTCAGCACGACCCGCTCGAAAACGGTCAGCGGCGCATCCGCGTTGTGCTGACGACACGCGCGGAGTTCGAGCGCAGCACAGGACTTGGCCACTGGGCGGGGGGCGCCTTCGACGGCACCCTGCGGCTACCCATCGAGGATTTCGAAGGGGGGCGCGAGGGCTGGAGTCAGGTGCTGCGGCACGAGCTGTTGCACCTTTTTATCCAAGAGGTCGGCGGCGCGCGGGTGCCGGGTTGGTTGAACGAGGGCCTCGCCCAGTGGGTCGAGGAAACGCGGGCGCGGGACCTTGAGCGCGCACACCGTGCGCTCGTCGGTGAACGACTGCTGGGCCTCGACGACCTGTCAGCGCCGCTCGCGCGGCTGTCGGATCCCGCGCGCATCGGGCTCGCGTACCGCCAGTCCCTTGCTTTTGTCGACCACTTGATGGGGCAGTACGGCGAATGGCTCGTGCTGCAACTGGTCGCGCGCGCGGGACGCGGCGCGGCGGTTGAAGTGTCGTTCCGCGAGCTCGCGGGTGTCGAACTGGCGGACGTGTTGGCGCAGTTCAACGAGCGTTTTGCGCGCTAAATCGCAGAGCGCCTCGGGCGGCGCTCACGATCTTGGAAGTGCGGACGGGCCCGCGCAGCAGTGCGCGGACCCTCCGCGAAGGGCGTGGATTGGCGTGGACTGAACGGTCTCTCAGCCGCCCTGGACAGGGCGGCGCGGGCGAGCGGCCTCGGCCCGGACGCTCGCGCGAAATCCGATCAGCAACAGCGCCGTTTCCAGAGCCCACAATCCGGCCAGCATCAGGGCGGCAATCGCGATCGAGTGGGTCATGGGGTCCGAGCAGGGTCTCGGGGACCATGCACACAAGTCCCGCGCGCAGGGGCGCCGCCCGCGGGTCGTGGTCTTCCCGCGCAATCGGCGCATTCCGTCGGGATCGCGCGACCGCTGGGACGGGCGGCGTCGCAAGCGCCGCGCGGACCACAGGTCGAGCCTCGATGGATCGGGCCCGGTGGTGGCCGGATCCCTCTCTTACACCCCATCGACTCTCCTCCCCGGAATCGGTTGCACTCTTTGGGGGTTCTTCGGGAAAGATCCCCATCTTGGGAGCCGGATGACACCACTGAGCTCGGCGGACGTCTCCTTCTGCGCCATGGATCAGGTTGACGACGCAGGGGGAGTGCTGGCCGCGCCGGGGCAGGGCGCTCATCCGACGGATCGCGGCCGCGCGCACGAAAGAAGAGGTTCTGCGCGCGAGGGTCCCGTCCTGGAAACGCTGGCCCTGCCGGCACTCCTTGACCGGGTGCTCGGGCGCGCGGGTGGGGACGCGTCTCGGCGTGGGGTCGCTCGCATCCGGGGTGCGGCCCAGGCCGGTCCCGACGCGCCCGCCAGCAGCGCTTGGGAGGAAAGTCCTGACCTCCCGCGCCTCGCCCGCGCGGCCCCTCGGGATCTGACCCGTGCCGTCGGACTGACACCGGCCCAGGCGGAGCGCCTCGCGGCGGCGTTCGAACTCGGCCGTCGGGTCGAGGGCGCGCGGGGGGTGCTCCGCCCCGCCCTGCGGAGCGCCGAGCGTGTCCATCGCCTTGTCGGTCCGCGGCTGCGGGGTTCGCGCCGCGAGGTCTTCCTCGCGCTGTTGCTAGACGGCAAACACCGTCTCGAGCGCGTGGAAACGATCAGCGTTGGGACCCTCACGTCGTCCCTGGTGCACCCCCGGGAGGTGTTTGGCCCCGCCCTGCGCGAGTCGGCCGCCGCGTTGATTGCGGTCCACAACCATCCGAGCGGCGACCCCGAGCCCAGCCCGGACGACCTGGAGGTCACACGGCGTCTGATCAGCGCGGGCCGGCTCCTTGGAATTCCGCTCCTCGACCACGTGATCGTCGCGGACGGGGGTTTCCTGTCTCTTCGGACCCGGTTGGACTTCGGCTGAGGGGGTCGGCGGGGCCTTTGGACCCATGCCGCGCAGCCATTTGCGTGGTTCGCAAGGGTCGGGTCGCGAGCGGGACGGGTTCGCTCGAAATCCCGAGAAATCCCAATGGGCGTCCGTTCGGTCCGTAAGTGCTCTCGGCTCGCATCAGTGGTGAGGGCACGGCTAGCCCCGAGGACTCTCACCTCCTTGTTGTGGGTTTGGGACGTGATTTAGGGGCCGGCGCCCGGGGGGGCGTCGGCCCCGTCTCGTTTGGGCGCCGAGCGCGGCGTCCAGAAGAGGGCGGAGAGCATCGCCACACCCGCTTCAGCCGCCGTTTCGACCCGCAGGATGTGCGGCCCCAGGCCGACGGGGCGCCCTCCGGCGCCCGCGAGCAGGCCACGCTCCCGCGGCGAGAATCCACCTTCGGGACCGACGGCGATCAGCGCGTTGAACGGCCACGGTGTTTGCGGCCCATGGGCGGATTCGGGCCGAGGGGCGATCGGGCGACTTACTTCCGCCAGTGACACGGGCGCGTCGGCGTCGAGGACCCAGGTCAGCCGTTCGATCGGACCGTCGGGCGTCCACAGACCCTGCGTAAGGGCCTCGACGGTGATCGCGCGCGCAATTTCGGGCAGGTGCGCGCGGCGGCTCTGTTTGAGCGCTTCGCGGGTAATGCGCTCGAGCCGCGGCATCCGCAGGCGCTCCCCGGGCCCGGTCCACTCGGTGAGGAGCGGTTGGATTCGCGCGACGCCCAATTGGACGAGGCGGTCGAGCATGCCCTCGCCGCGCTCGCCCTTGGGCCAGGGCACTGCGACGGTGATGTGGGGCAGTGGCGCGCCCGCTTCGCCCGGCCCGGGCAAGAACACCGGCTCACTGTCGGGAACGAGCCCGAGGCGCTTCCCATCGGCGACCGTGCGGCAGCGCCATTGCGCCCCCGCACCGTCGATCCCGAGCACAACCTCGCCCGGACCGATGCGCAACACACGCCGCGCGTGCTCCTCCTCCTGGTCCGCAAACGCCGGCGGCGCGGCGCCCGCGGGCCCGCGCAGGAAAAACCGCCGCGGCAAAAGGTCGCGCGGCTGTTTCAACGGAGGTTCCACGCGCGCATCCTGACGGGGCCGCGCCCGCAACCCAAGCCCCTGCGCGTTGCGGCGCGCGCCGCCGAAGGGGTAGCCTCTCCCCTTCGGCCGTCTCCGCCCCCAATCGGCCGCATCGCCACCGCGCGTCGGGTTCGCGGCGCTTGCCTTGGCCCCGCGCGTGACCCGATCCGGGCCGCCGAGTAGAGACCCCCGGTCCGCCCGTCCGTTCCCCTTCCGACACCGGCCGCCCCCTTTGAGCGAAACCACTGCCCGACTCGCCCTGCGACTCGAATCCGGCGAGCGTCGCGGCGAGGTGCTCCCCATTCCCGCCTCCGGCCTGACCGTCGGTCGGCGCCCGGAAAACGACCTGGTCCTTGCCGACCCGTCGGTCTCGGGGCGCCACGCGCTGCTGCGCCTGGAGAAGGGCGCGGTGTGGGTCGAGGACCTTGGAAGCACCAACGGCACAAAGCTCGGCGGCCGCTCCGTCGGGCGCACCGAAATCGCCGTGGGGGACCGGGTGACGTTCGGGTCGGTCGAATGTGAGGTCGTGGCCGATACCTCCGTCCTGGTCGGGTCGGGGAGCGCGCCGCAGTCCCAGGCGACGTCTACAACGGCTCCGTCCGCCCTTTTTTCCGCCGCGGACGAGCTCAATCTCGAGGACGCCGACGACCCGCCGGTGCGTGGCGCCCCCGCGCCGCGGCCGATGCCCGCCCAATCGGCCGCCCCGGCGGCTGCCCCGTCACCCGCCGCAGGTCGCGTGCCGGCGCCGCGCGCCGCGCCAGCCCGCGTCCCGCACGCGGATCCCGTGCCTGAGGCACACGACACCGCACCGGGCGATCTTCAGATTTCCGCGCTCGACATCGAGCGTGCGCGCAAACGCGGTGGACCCGCGGGCCTGCTGGTCGCAGTGGCGGCCCTGCTCGCCCTCGGAGCCGCCGCGGCCTGGTACTTCACGCGCCCCGGCGCAGAAGGCGAGGGCGGCGGCGCGGTTGTCGCGGTGCCTGCGATCGCGGGGGATTTGCTCGGCGGCGCGGGGCAGTTCGAAGGCGAAGAGCGCTGGAGCGAGGCCGCCGGCGCGCCGTTCGGGCTCGAGCCAGACTCCGCCTTCGCCGCATCCGGGCGCTTGGGCGTCGGCCTCGCCGGGGCGGCGGCGGGGGAATGGGGCGGCGCACAGTCTGCACCGATCACGGTGCGCCCTGGCCAGGTGCTGGAGTTCGGCGCACAGGTGCTCGCCGAAGCGCCCCACCGCGCGCGCTTGGGTGTCGTCCTCGCCAGCAGCTCGGACCGTGTGCCCGAAGCTCGTTTGCTCGGTCCCGCACACCTTGGAAGCACCGACTTCGAATCCCTGCGGGCCGTTTTCACGGTGCCCGCGGACTACGACCGCGCGGTGGTGCTTTTGCACGCCGCGGGCGGCGTTGCTGCGGGCGGCGTGACCGCGGACCCGGAGGGGGCGCCGGGATCCGCCGCCTTCGACGACGTGTTCGTGCGCTCCGTCACGCAAACGCCCGCGCGCACGTTGTTCGCCGATTGGCATCTTGTCCAGGTGGTGCCCGACGAGCTCTTGCTGTTGCGTTTCGACCGCCTGTACGCGCGGGTGCGCATCGCTACCGCGCGCGAACCGCTCGCCGCCGCGGCCGTGCTGACGCCGGCCCTTGGTTCCGACGGGCGCGGCCTCCTGATTCGGTTCGAGGGTGCGCCTGCGGGGGCGCGGCTCGACGTCGCGATTGCCGCGGTGCTCTTCGAAAAGGGTGTGGCGACGATGGCTTCGGCGGATGCGGGTGGCTTTCGCACCCACGCACCCCGCTTCGAGCGCACCGGGGCCCGCGCGCTGCTTCTGGGTGAAGGCGCCGAGCTCGTGCGTGTCGTGTGGCCGAGCGCCATGGACGTCGAGGCGGCCCCCGCCGATGGTTGGCTGCGCGTCGCTGCGGGTCCGCTGGTCGCCAGCGGGGAGATCGCCCTCGAACTGGCGTTCCAGAACGAGCGGGTCGAAGCGCGCCGACTCGCCGAAGCTGCGCGCGCGGCCGCCGACGTGGGTGTCGCGCTGGCACACTGGAACGAGCTGCTCGCGCGTTTTCCCTTCGAAGCCGAGCTCGTGCGCGAAGCCGAAGTGGCGCGTGTGCGGTCGGTCGAGCGCGGCCTCGAAGAGCTGCGCGGACTCGAGGCGCAGGCGAAGCGCGCCGAGTTTTTTGGCCTCGACGCGCTCTTGCAGCGCGCCGAGGACGCCGCGCGCGACCTCGCCGCACGTTACGGGGCAAGCGAGGTCGCCCCGCGCGCGCTCGAGCTCGCGCAAACGGTAGCCGAGCGCCGCTTGGAGCTGCGCGGTGATCCCGCCCTCGGGCGGCGCGTGGTGCTCGGGGGCATGCGCGCCTACTTCGAGCGCACCGAGCGCGGCGCACTCGCGGAACGGGTCGCGCGGTCTCTCGAGCAGCTCTCCCCGGCCGTCGAACAGATTTCCCCGTCGCGCCCCTGAGCGCCGCCCGCGAGTCACCATGCCCAAGTCATCCACAGGCATCGAAGTCGGACCGCGCGCGGCGATCTACCTTCGCGGGCACGTGAAGGGCAATACCTTTGCGGTGACCCAGTACGCATTCCAGCCCCTCGCGGCGAAGGCTACCGGCGACGTGTGGGACGAGCTCGACCCGGGGTTTGCGCCGAAAAATGCGCGTGTCGGGATGACGGGCAAGGACGTCAATCTGCGTTACACGCGCGTGCCGCGCCTCCCCGATTGGCAACTCAAGAAGTTGATGCGCTTCGAGGTTGCGGAGGTCGGCGACAGCTCCGCGAGCGCGGTTGCCGCGGACTTCAACCTTTTGCCCGCGCTGCCCGAGATCGAGGGCGAAGACGTCGTTTTGCTCGCCATGGTGCGTGCGAGTGCCCTCGCTGCACCGCTCGCGGCGATCAAAGCGCTCGGGGGCGACCTCGATGCGTTTTCGCCCAACGCCATCGGCCTCTACAACGCGTGGTTGCGCTTTGGTGTCGTCATGGACGACACGGTGCTGATTGCGCACATCGGACACGATTCGACGGACGTCGTGCTCGTGCGCGGCGCGGACATCGTGTTCGCGCGCAACCTTTCGGGTGGCACGCAGCTCTTCGAAGCGGCCATTGCCGAGCGCCTCTCGCTTCCACCGGCCCAAGCCGACGCATTGCTCTTCCAAGGTGTCGACCTTTCGCCCGGTGCGCGCGCAGACGGAGCCGACGGCGAGAAGGCGACTCGCGCCAGCCTGGGCGCCGCCGGGCAACTGCTCGGATTGTTGCAGTCCGTCGCGATGTTTGCGCGCACGCAGGTGAAGCTGTCGAGCCTGAAGCTCGATCGGGTTTTCATCTCGGGCCGCGGCGCCGGTGTGCGCGGGCTGGAGCGTTACCTCGCAAGCGCGCTCGCGGTGCCGGTTGAGCGTTTTGACCCCTTTCGCGTCGTCGACGTTTCCGCGCTCGACCCCGAATCCGCGGCGGAACTCGAGCGCCACCGCGCAGAATCGGTGGTCGCGCTCGGACTTGCGAGCGCAGGATCTGACCCGGGGGCGTACGCCATCGAGATCCTCCCCGAGGCCGTCGAAGAACGACGTCAGTTCGTGGGCGGAACCCTGTTCCTGATCGCTGCTGGGGTCGCAGCGCTCGGCTTCCTCGGATTCGACTTCGTCTCAAAGCGGGCCGCCGCGGCCGATCTGGCCGGCGAAGTGGCGCGTGTCGAGCGCCAAGCGACCACGAATGCGCGCACGCACGGGCGGACGACCGACCTGTTGCGCCAGAACGCGGAAATCGCGGAGAAGGTCGAAACGCTGCGCCGCCTCGCCGCGAACGGCGAGCAGATGGCGCGGATGGTGGAGGGACTCGAGCGCGCGCTGCCGGAAAACTTCTGGTTGACGTCGCTCGTCGCCCGCGCTGCGGCCGAACCGCGCCTGGGCGTCGTGCGCGAGGGACAAGCTCCGGTCGTGTTCGTCGAAGGCAGCGCCCGCGAAGGGGTGCGCGAGCGCAGCGTGTTGTTCCAGGAACTGTGCGCCAAGCTCGCCGCGGTGCTCCCCGGCATGGGGCTCGCGCAGACGTTGAGTCCCGACGGCTCGCGCTTCACCCTTGCGGCGAGTGCGTTCGCGCCGGCGGCCACCACGATCGCGGACAACGCGGCGACCGTGCAAGAGGAACCCCGATGAATTTCGAAGCCTATTGGCAAGAGAACCGCACGTTTGTGCTGCGGGTCGCAGCGGGTGCCGTCCTGTTCCTGATCGGATCGATGGTGGTGTCGGGAACCGTGGGGTCGGAGCTTGTCGCAAAACGTTCCGCGTTGACGAGTGCGCAGCGACGCCTCGCACAGCCGGCACACACGGCCGCGGACGAGCAGGCCGCGCGTGAGGACCACACGCGCCTCGGCGCGCTGCTGGCGGAACTCGAGCAGCGGGTCGACTTTGCGCCGCGCGGGGGGTACCGACCGATCGCAGCGCCTGCGACGACCGCGCGCTACTTGAACGCCGTCGCAGCGGTCCGCGAAGAGCTCTTGCCGCTCGCGCGCCGGCGCGGAATGGCGCTCGACCCCGCGCTCGGCCTGCCCGAGCAGTCGCCGACCCGCGAAGACGAACTCGGGCGTTACCTCGACGGATTGGACGTCGTGGAACGCGCGGCGCGTCTCGCCCTCGACGAACAGGTCGAGCGCATCGACACCCTGCGCATCCGCCTCGATCCGTCGCTGTTTGGCCGCGACGGCGCGGGTTACGTCGAGCGCACAAGCATCGAACTGTCCATGTCCGGCAAGAGCGCCCCGTTGCTCGCGTTTTTGCAGCGCACTCAGCGCGCGGGACCGCGGCCGTTGATCGTGGAGCGCGCGACCCTCGAAGCCTCGCGCCAGCGCGCGGACGAAGCGCGGCTCGAACTCGTGTTGCTCGCACCCCGGGTTGCGCGGTCCACACCCTCAGAGGAGGCCCGCCCGTGAAGTTGCGCCAGGAGGTTTGGGTTTTCCTCGGCGTGGTGCTGATTCTGGGTTGGCTCCTTTGGGGACGGCTCTCGAAGGACCCCGCGCCGCGTACACGCACCCGCGCGGACGCGCTCGAGATGCTGCGCACCGCGGTGCCCGACATCGCGATCACCCAACCCGGCGACGGGGACGAGCGGCGTGTTGCACGCGCGTTGTTCGAGCCGCCGACGGACACCCGTCCGCTTGCGCCGCTGGGATTCGAGGAACCGCCCCGCGAGCCGCTGGCCGCGCTCGCGCCGCCGCCGTTGCCCGGACCGCGCGCGCGCCACTTTGCGCCGCACCTCACGCGCGTCGCCGCGCGGATCGAGACCCCCGACCTGTTCGCGGGCGCGGGCGCTGCGCCCGGGTTCGGCGGGGTCGACGTGGTCGATTCGATCGGAGTTCCTGCAACCGCGGAGGGGGCCGGAACTTTGGTTGGAATGGCGTCCGCGGGTTTGGGGGCCGCCGACCGCTCCGTGCTCGAGGAGGGTTACCGCCGCCTGCACGATTGGATCGAGCTCGTCCCCGGACGGCCGCTTTTTGGGCGCATCGCGAACGCGGACCGGTTTGCGCTGCGCCAGCCGAGCCACGCGGACACGCCGATCCGTTTTGAGGAGCTTGACCCTGCGACCGGCGCGCCGCGTTATCCCGGTCAGAAGCCGATCGAGTTCGAGCGCGCGCGGATCGCCGCGTTCGGACTTGCGGACACCCCCGACAACCGGCTGGAAATCGAATTCCGCGCCCTCGACGGCAACATCGGCCCGGCGAACCTCGCTACCGCGCTCGACCTCGCCGAGCGCTGCCTCGACGCCGCGTTCGAAGTTCCGCGCGCCCTCGCCATCGCAAAAACGCTGCTCGAGCAGTCCGCCGCGCAGATGCCCGACGAGCCCGCGCCCCTGCTCGGCCTCGCGCGACGGCACGAGCTCGCGTTCGAAATCGAGCGCGCGCTCGCGCTGTACGACGAGCTTGCGTCGCGTTTTGCCCACCGCGCGGACGTGCACCTCGCGCGCGCGCGGCTCGAAGCGCGGCTGTTGCTCGACGAAGAAGCCGAGGCGTCCTTCCGCCTCGCGCTCGCCCGGGACACGGGTTACCGCCCGCGGCTCGCGTTGGGCGAGTTCCTGATCTCCCGCGGCCGGACGGCGGCGGCGCTCGAACTGCTCGAGCCCGCCGTGCGCAGCGCGCCGCAGGGAGCCGACGAACGGGACGAGCGCCTCGCGCTGCGGCTCGCGTTGGGTGCGGCGTTGGCGGCCGAGGGTCGCCTCGCCGATGCGTTTGATCAGCACCTCGTCGCGTGGCGCGGTTCGCCCGATTCGCAACGTGCACTTGCGGGAATGGTTGCGCTCGCGCCGTTTGCTCCGCAGGCCGCCGCGGCCGTGACGTTGCCCGGTTGGCTGCGCGGAGAATCGGACGAGGAGGCCCCGACGCTGGGGTTCGAACTCCTCTTGGCCAGTGGCGCACGCGCGCAGCGGGAAGGCAATCCCGCCGCAGCGCGGGATGCCTTCCAGCGCGCCCTCGATGCGGATCCCTTGCGCGCGGCGCACGCGCTCGTCCACCTCTGCGCGCTCGCCGACACTCACGGTTATCCCGACGAAGCCCTCGCGTTCGCCGAACGCGCGCTGGAGGCGGACCCGAGCAATCCCTGGGCGCTTTTCCAGCGTGCCCGGCTCGTGCTCGAGCGCGGCGACCTGGACGGCGCCGAGGCGGACCTCGCGCGTGCCCTCGCCATCGAGGCGGATTTCGCCGACGCGCTTGCGTGGCGCGGCGAGGTCGATTGGCGGCGCGCGAACTTCGCCGACGCCGAGTTGTACCTCGAGCGCGCCGTAGGGCTCGTGCCGGAGCGCGCCGACTGGATTGAGCTGCGTGCCCTGTGCCTTGTGCAACTTGGTGCGTTCCTCGACGCCGCCGACGCCGCGGCCGACGCCCTCGCGATCGCGCCGGACCGTTTCGCGGCGCGTGCGGTGGCGGCGTGGTGTGTTTACCGGTTGGAAGGTGCGCCACAGGCCATCGTTCGCTTCGGCGAACTCGAGGATTCCCTGCGCGCGCTTCCCGAAGACGCCCCGCCGCGCGTGTACACGCGGGCGCAACTCGCGCGCCTCGACGAACACCGCCGTAAGGTCGCGTGGAGCGACGCGTTCGAGCGCTCGACGCTTGCGAACCAGTGGACCCAGGAAGACGCCTCCGGTCCGCTGGTGCGCTTGGAAGACGGCGCGCTGGTCGTCGGCGGCACGTTCACGCGCGCGGGTGACGCGCGCGTGTGGCGCGAATACCCCGCGGAGGAGTTCCAGTCGCTCGAGCTCGATCTCTTCGTCGAGCCGACGAGCGCCGCCCGCGTCGGTGTGTTTGCCGGGCGCGAAAGCGGCCGCGCGGGCCCGCGTCAGATCCAGGCCCAGGTGGCGATCGCGCGCAACCGCGACGGCGCGACGCAGACGCGTGTCGTGCGCGGTTCGACGGGTGCCGATGAATGGCTCGACAGTCCGTCGGCGGAGTTCCCCGCGGGCCGTTGGGTGCGTGTGCGCATCGAGCGCAGCGGCGAGGGTGCGGAAGCGATCCTCGCGGTCGCGCTCGATGGGATTCCGGTGCTCGAGGGTGTGCGCGTGCCTGGGCTCGGACGCGCGACCACCCCCCTGCGGATCGGTGTTTTCGCGGAGGGCGACACGGGCCGGCCGGTGACGTTCCTCGTCGACAATGTGGAGGTCGTGCGGCGCCTCGCGCCGTGAGGGTGGACAGCATGGACAGACGTTGTCGCAGAATCTTTGTGCGGCGCGCCCCGGACTCCCGCGGCGGCTTCACGTTGATCGAGATGCTCGCCGTGATGCTGATCCTCAGCTTGCTGGTGACGTTCCTCGTCACGCAGCTCGGCCGTAGCGACGACACCGCGAAAGAACGCCTCACACGCACCCGGTTGCTCGAAATCTCCGCGGTCATCGATGCCTTCGAGCGCCGCGAAGGGGATTATCCAGCCAGCGCGTTCAACGCCGAACAGGGCAGCTTGCCCAACGCGCTCAATATTGGCGGTGAAGCGCTCGTGGTCGCACTGTTTTCGAAGGGCCGCGGTGGGATGGGTCTCGATGCGGACGGGCTCGACAACCTCGACGGTGACCAGTCGACCAAACCCGTCAGCGACCTTCCGACGAACGACCTTTTTGAAATCGTCGACCTGTGGGGCAACTCCATCGCCTACTTCCACCACGCGGACTACGGCCGCGCGGACCGCTACCAGACGATGGACCTCGACACGGGCGAACTCGTCGAAAGCGAAGTGCGCGCCTTCGGCAACCCGAAAACCCGCCAGCCGTTTCAGCAGGGGCGTTACCAGTTGATCTCGGCCGGCGTCGACGGCCGTTTCGGGACCGAAGACGACATCACCCACTTCAAGCGGTGAAACGAATTTCGTTACGGCCCGCGCGCGCGGCTTTCAGCGCGCATGCAAGTGCGCCCTGCGCGGCGTGGGGTGGCGGCGCGGGCCTGACGCTGCTTGAGCTCGTTTTGACCATGGGCATCCTGGGGGTCGTGTTCGGCGCAGGCATTGGCATCCTCGCGTCCTTGGACCTCACGTCCGGCCAATCGGCAGGCCTTGCACGGAGTGCGCTGTCCGCCGCAGCGAACGCCGCGATGCGCGCGGGCGCGCCGGCGCGGCTCGTGGTGGGGGACGACCTGCGCTCGCTCTATGTGGTCGCGCCGCGCACGCTCGGAACGTGGCATTTTGAGCGCGACGATGGCGCCGGCGGGCGCGGTCTGCTCGCGGCAAACTTCGGCGCACTGCCCATCGACGACGGCCACCTCGGACGCGCGCTTTCGTTCCGCGACGCGCGCGACGACGCCTACGTCGAGCTCAGCCTCGGCACGGGCGCGGGATTCGACCCGAGCGAGGGTTTTGCGCTGCACCTGGCGCTGCGCCTCGAGGGCGCGCGGCCCGGCCGCGTGTTCGACCTCGCCGCGATCGCAGGCTTGGATGTGCTCCAAGATGGTGCGTTGCGCGGTTGGATGCGACCCCTGCGGATCGATGCGCTCGGCCGCAGGGTCGCAGGCGCGCGCCGGGACGTGGAAGCGAGCGCGCAGACCCTTCAGATTGGCCGCTGGACGCGGGTTGCGCTCACTTACGACCGCGTGGAGCTGCGCCTCGTCGTCGACGACTTTCCAGTGGGCATCGTCGCGGAGGACGCGCCCGTCGCGCCTCCGGAAGGTCGGCTCGCGCTGGGTGGGCCTCCGCGGCCGTTCGCGGGATCGGTGGACTCCGTGATCGTCCTCCAAGCGGAGCAGGGCGAGCCTTTGATGCTGCCCGAGACGCTGCGCTGGCCGGCCGCGGGCCCGCGGTCGGTGCGGTTCGAGGCGGATGGCGCTCTGGACCGCTCCCGCCATCCCCAGGGGCTCGAGGTGGTGCTGGAGGGCGAAGGAAGCGCGCGCGCGACCGTGCGTGTGACCGCCTACGGAGCCGTGCAATGAGGATCCAGGTCGCGGCAAAGCGAACGGGCGATCTGCGCGCAGGCTTCGCGATGATCGTCGTGTTGCTGGCGCTGCTCGCGCTGCTCGTCCTGTGCGCGCCGTTCCTGTGGACGGCGGGCAAGGTTGACGAAGCGGCGGCGCGCGTGGAGGCTTCGGCCCTCGCGCGGCACGGACTCGATTCCGCCGCGCGCGAGGCGCGCCATGCCCTCGCTCAATCCCACCCGGCGATCGACACGACGCCGGATTTCGACGGTTTGGACGAGCTGCAAGCCACCCGCTCCGCGCTTGGCAACCTCGACCCCATGAACGACCGCGGCGCCATGTGGCAGTTCCGCGCCGCGGACGTCGCGGCGCGGATCGACCTTGGCAGCGCGACGCCGCATGTCATTGCCAACGCACTCGGCGCGGCCACGTTTCTCCTCGCACCGCTCGAACCCGAGGCGGAATCGATCCCTGTCGCCGACGCGCGCGGTTTCGAGCCCGCGGGATACCTGTGGATCGACGGCGAGATCGTGCGTTATGGCAAGCGCGACGACCGCGCATTTCGCGAGCTCACCCGCGGTGTGCTTTCGACGCCCGACAGCGATTGTGGACCCGCCAGCGCGCGCGGGCACGGCCTTGGGACACCGGTGATCGCGCAAGAGGCCTGGGCGCTGCCCATGTGGCGCGCGCGCGTGGGCTTCGACGCCGCCGACGGTGCAGGTGTGCCCAGCGTTCGCGCGCTCGCGGAGGCCGGCACCCTTTCGCTCGCGGGTGCGTTCACGCCCGCGCAGGTCGCGCGTCTTGAGCGCATGGGCACGTTCTGGGGCGGCGTGGGCGCGGTGGGCCCGTGGCAGCGCGCCGTCCGCGTGCTCGAGGACGTTTCCGCGGGCGCGGATTGTGTCCTGCGCCTCTCGGAAACACGCTTCGTCACGGTCGGCTCGACCGTGCTGTTGCGGCAGGGGACACGCAGCGAGCGCGCCCTCGTTGCGCGCGTGACCGGCGCGGCTGGGGTCGTGCTCATCGATCCGGTGCAGCAGAACTACACGGGGGGTGAGGCCGAACTCCTCGTGCTCGCCGCGCGCCCGGTCAACATCAACACCGCCGCGCCCGAGGTGCTGGTGGCGCTGTTCGAGAACATCAGCCTTGCGGGGCGCAACGAGCGTGTGACGGCGAGCGAAGCCGCCAAGCTCGCCACCCGCATCGTCGAGGGGCGGCCCTTCACGGGATTTGGCGATCTTTTGGAGCGCATCGTCCTCCCGGCCGCCGGTTTGCCCGTGCGCGCTCCCGACGCGGATCGCCCCGGGGCTCGCCCGCGGTCCGCACCCGCGGTTGGCGTCGCAGGCACAGCGTTCCTTTCGATCGACGACGCGCAAGCCCTGTGGCGGTTGTTCGAAAACGCGAACGACGCGGAGCTGCGCTTCGCGACGGCGCCGATCACGTTTGTGTCGGGCGATGTGTTCGACCTGGAACTGCGCGCTGCGCAGAACGCGCCGAGCGGAGTTCAGCGTGCGTTCGCGGAACGGGTTCAAACGGAGCGCGTCGCCCCCGGCGGCCGTCTCTTGCGCGTTTGGGGTCGGCAGGTTGACTTCGAGGAGGAACTGCGCATCGACCGCGACGCGCCGGGCTGGGCAACTGGCCCCGAAGCCACCAGCGTGTTCGACACGCGCTTTGGCGCATCGCCGCCGCCGCGCCGGCCCGCGCAGTTCCCCCTGCCGCTCGAGCGCGAGGACGAACCGCTCGCGGTCGAGCGGCCGATCCTGCCGAGTGCCGAGCCGCGCGCGTGGGTGCGTCCGTGGCCGTCGCGGGTCGACGAAGAGGGCCCACGCCGAGGCCGCGTGTTGCACTTCGATCGCGAGCGCAGCCATCCCGAGGGCCGCCTCCTGTCCGATCAAGCGGTGCGTCTCGACGCCGCCGATGGACGCGTCGCGTGGGTCGACGATCTTGGCCTTGCGCGGCCCTTGAACCTGTCGTTTTGGATGCTGCCGAGTGCGCTGCCCGAGGGGGCGTACCTCTTCGACGTCGGTGGCAACAACCGCGAATCCGATCGGGTTTCGCTGCTGATCGAAGGGGGCGATCTCGTGCTGCGTGTGCTCGACGGTGTGGGTGACCACCCCGCAAGTGCGTTCGAAGAACGCGCCGAGGTGCGTTACGCGCTGGCCGCCGGTGAAGGGCCGGGTTTGCCGCTCGACACGTGGAGCCATGTCGAGATCGACGTGCGTGGCACGCGCCCCGACCAGATCGCCATGCGTGTCGACGGACTCGCGACGGCGCGCACGCCGGGTCTCACGCGTCTTGCATCGGCGCTGGGCGACGGGGCGAGTACGATCGCGGTCGAATCGACGGAGGGTTTCCCCGACGAATGTGTGCTGCGCATTGGCGCGGAGCTCATCGAAGCCGTCCGTACGTCGGCCACATCCTTTTCCGCGCAGTTCACGACCAACGGTCCCCGTGCGGGTTTTGGCGGGCGGCTCGCGCGCGAAGTTTTTCTTTTCCAACCCGCAGGGGCGATCAGCGGTGGCCTCGTGAAATCCGCGTCCTACGACGCGGGGACGCCGGTGGCGCTCTACGGCTACAGCATCCCGCTCGCGACCAACGCGCCGCCGGGTGGCGGCGCCATCCAAGCGGACCTGGGTGCATTCGCCGTAGCGCGGGTCGTGGGTGTCGAAGGGGGCAGCCATCCTTCGGGCAAGGAGATCTATATCCAGTTCCCCTCCGGTCCGAGCGCGGCGCTCGGGCGCGGGTTCGAAGGGGCGCTCGACGGGATTAGCGGATTGCGCATCGGCCCCGCCGATCCCGGCCAGTCTCCGTCCGACACCAGCGCCGCGTTTGCTCCGGGCGGCGGGTATGCGGCGATCCTCCAGCAAAAATTGCGCTTCACGTTGCAGTCGACGGGCGAGACCGCCCAAGAGCCCGTAACGATCGACGGCACGCGGCTCTTCGAGGTCGAGGTCGTGCGTTATTCGGGGCGGACGGGCGATGTGCTCTCGATTGCCCAGTGGGGCCTCGACGCGTCGAACCTCCCTGGGCTCGCCGTCGAAACGGACGTGCTCGGACCGCTGGGCGGCTCGCGGGCATTCGTCGTGGACTGGGGTGGGAACGTGAGCGACCCCGGGTCGCTGCAGGACAACCTGGAACAGCGGGTGCTGATCGTGCCGATCTCGCTGCCGATCGGGGGCGCGGACGGCGCGTTCCTGCCGGCCGCGGCGGGCGCGTCGCAGTTTGCGCAGATCACCGAAACCGAGGCGGCGGAGCTCACTGAGTGGGTCCGCTACGACACGATCGCGACGGGCCAGCTCGTGCGCGACGACGCGCTCGCCATCGAAGCGCTCTGGCTCGCGGCGACCGGCGGGATCGGGATCCCCGTGTCGAGCGGCGAGCAGCCCGGCGGCCCCGGCGGCGGCGGCCCCGGAAGCGGCGGCCCGGGGAAAGGCGGCCCGGGGAAAGGCGGCCCGGTGACCGGCGGCGGCGGCGCCCTTGGCGGCGGCGGCGCCCTTGGCGGCGGCGGCAGCACGCTGCTGCTCGGCCCGCCGGCAGCGCCTGACCCGTCGACCTTTGCACCGCCGGGATCCGGGCCGGTCGCGCCGACGATGTCGATCGCCGCGACGCTCGCCGCCGCACCAGTTTCAGCGGCTCTCGCGGGCCCCTACTGGCAACCGGATGCGGGTTTGCCGACGGACGACCTCTATCCACTCACGCGTGCGGCGCGCACCGCGTTCCAGTTCCGCGGAGTGCTTGGCACACATTCGCACCCGCACTCGGCCGGCACGCCGGTGCTGCCGGTCTTCGCGCTCGCCGATAGCGCCGCGCTCGATCCGTCCGCCGGTTGGCCTGGGCGGCTCGACCACGCGTTTCTCGTCGATGCGAGTCCGAGTGACCCGGGCTGGCCCGTGGTGGTGCACCGCGCCTATCGGCCCCAGAACCTCCTGATCCATACGTGGATGGCGACGGGGGGGCCGTTGACCTCGAGTGCAGGCGGTTCGGTCTCGCAGCCCGAAACGCGATTTGATACCGAGCGCATCTACGTCGCCCTCATCGAGCCCCTGAGCGTGCCCATCGCCTCCAACGCCACCCCGGGTGCGTTTGACGCGCGCACCACTTCGCGCCTCGTGCTGCCGCCCTCGGGCGAGCGGCCGCGCACGATCACCGCGGTCGCGATCGGCGGCGAATTCGATGGCGCGGGCGTGCCGCCGGCCGTCGTGGTGGACGAAGTGGTTTTCGGCGGCGCGGACTTTGGTGCGTCGTTCGGCTACGGTCAGGGAGCGGAGGGCGCAAGCTTCGTCCTCGCGGTCCCCACGGGCGCGAACGAGCTCGACCTTGTTGTTCGCCCGAACGGGATCCGTCTGCCCCAAGGGGTTGTTCCCACGTCGTCCGCCGCGCTTGCGCCCCTGCCGCCGGATGCGGGCCTCCTGCGGGTCGGCGAAGAGCTGATCGCCTATGCGGGCTACGACGAGGTGAGCGGCACCGTCACCGTCGCACCCGGCGGTCGCGGATTGCTGGCGAGCCTCAACCAACCGCACGGGGTCAGCGAACCCGTGCATTTCCTGTCGCACGTGACCGTGGGTGAGCTCAGCGGGGGTGTTGGCGCTGAAGACGCCGCATTGACGCTGGAGGACCTCGTCGATTTCCCCTACGAGGGTACGGTGCTGATCGGTCGCGAGTTGGTCCATTACACCGCGCGCCGTGCGGGGGCGCTCACCATGCCGCGCCGTTCCGTCGAGCCGGGCGCACGCGACAGCAAGGGCAGCGGCTTGTTCCGCGGGCGCTTCGGAACGGTGGCGAGTGGTCACGGTCCCGGCGCGCCCGTCGTGCTCTTCCCTTTCCGCTACTGGGATCGTTTTGCGCCCCGCGCGGACGTCCCGGAGCTGCACTACTTTGGCCTCGCCCTGCGCGAGCCGGACGCGTTCGTGCTGCGCGTGTGGTTCGAAAAGGAAGAGCCGGCGTTTGGTGGCGCGACCTTGCGTGTGCTGCAGCGCACGGATTCCGCCGTGCCCTGGGATGCGGAGCCGGGCAGCGTCGCGGGCCTCGTGTTGCTGAGCGACGCCACCGCGCGCTCCGGCGGCCGCACCATCGCCGTGCAGACCTCCCGCGCTCAATGGCGGGTCTTCAGCGAATACAACCAAGGCGCGTTCGACCCCGAAGCCGGCATGTCGCACGGTTGGAAGGAAGCGCCGCAATTGCCGTCCCTGGGTGTGGAGTTCGTCGCACCCGGTCGCATCCTGCGGGCGCAGGCGCGGTGATACCGATGGCAAGCGTCATCCAAGCCACCGCGCAGGCGAAGACTGCGAATCGGCGCGCTGTGTCCGGTTTTACCCTGGTCGAGCTGCTGCTCGCCCTCGCGCTCTTCAGCCTGTTGGTGCTCGCGGTGGTGCGGCTGCTCGATGCGAGCTTGCGTGTGCTCGGCGCAGGGGAAGTGCAGCGCGACCATCTGGGGCTCGAACTTGTCGCGTCCGAATGGCTTGTGCGCGACCTCGATAACCTGGTGGGGGGCTCGGACGCCGATTTCCTCGTCGATTGGTGGGCCTTCGACGCGGACGCCGATGGCATCGCATCACGGCCGTGGCCGCGTTTGCGCCTCGTGCGCCGGGCGGCGCCCCGCGACCTCGTGCGGCTCGGACAACGCAACGTGTCGACGGACGCCGTTGCGTCGGAGCTCGGCGTTGGAGCGCGGGCGGAAGCCGACGCGCTCGTCGAAGTGGTGTGGCTCGCGCTGCCGGCCGTGCGCGAGGGCCAAGAGGGCCCGCGCGGCGACGGGGTGTTGCTGCGCGGCGAGCGCATCGTCGACGGGTCGACAAAGGACTCGTTCTTCGACGCGGGCTTCTTCGATCCGCGCGGTTTTCCGCCCGGTTGGGCGGTTTCGGAGGTGGCGCGCGGGCTGCTTTGGTTCGACGTGCGCCTCGCCGACGAAACCAGCCTTTTGGACCGCGGTTGGGAGCTCGGCTCCGAGCCCGGCAAGACCGCGGCCGCATGGGACGCCCGCGGCGAAGGCCGCCCCGACACCGAACGCCACGTTTTCAACGCCATGCTTCCCGCGCCGCCCTGGGACGGATCGACCCTGCGTTTGCCGCGGCGGATCCGCGTCGAACTCGAGTTCGAGCGTCCCTCCGATCGACTCCGAAAACCCGCCCTTGCCGCCGAAGTCGACGCGGAATCCACGGCGTTCGTGCTCGACGCCGCAGCGCGGCTCCCGGATCCGGGCGGCCTGCTGCTCATCGGGGACGAGTGGGTCGAGCATCTCTCGACGCGCGGCAACACGATCGAGGTGCGGCGGGCCCAACGCGGCACGCGCGCGGTCGTCCATCGACCAGGGGTGCGGGTGCAGTGGGGCCGCGGATTTTTCCGCGAGCTCGCGCCGATCCTCTATCGCGAGGACTGGCGCCGATGAACGCACCGCGGAGACGCGCTGGGATGTCGCTGCTCGAAGTGGTGCTCGCCCTCGGTATCCTCGCGATTGGCATCGGCTCGGTGTTGACGATGCTGTCGTTCGGAGCCGCGCTCGCGAACCAGGCGGAGCGCCGCGCGGGCGCCGCCGCGGCCCTCGGCGCCGTGTTGCCGAACGTTGAAGCCACACTGTTCCCGTTGCTCGAGGACGGCAGCGTCGGCCCCGCGG
The DNA here is from genome assembly GCA_038246255.1 of Planctomycetota bacterium. Taxonomy (GTDB): domain Bacteria; phylum Planctomycetota; class UBA1135; order UBA1135; genus RI-242. The sequence goes on along the minus strand of JBBRWC010000009.1, from coordinate 20,464 downwards.
ACGTTTTTGCAGAACGACCCGTGCCGGGCCATCGCGGCTACACCCATTCGGTCGCGGCGCTGCCCATTGAAGGATCGGGGCCGATCGAGCTGTGGCGTGTCGACATCGCCATCGAATGGCGCGGCCGCGGAGCGCGCCAAGCGGTCGAGTTCACGACCGTCATGCCGCGATCGGTGCCCCTTGGGGAACGCTTGCGCCGCAACCTGTTCGGCGCGCCGCCGCCGCCCGCCGCCCCCGTTCCCAGTCCAGATCCTACAGCTACTGCAACGTCCAACGACGTCCGATGATGAAAGCCCAACCCTTCACGCGCTTTGCCTTACTCAACCTCGCGCTGCTTGCCGCGCCGATTGCCGCTGGGTCGTGGCAGTCGGGTGGCGCGCCGGGGCGCGGTGCGCCACTCGGTGTGGCGCCGCAGGATCCCGCCGCGATGGATCTGCTCCAACTGCACGGTGGCGCGCTTCTGTGGGCCGAAGTGCTCGGGGCCGACAACGAGCGTGTGGAGCTGCGGCGGCTCGACCAGGGTGGGCTCGTGGATCTGCCCTGGCGCATGCTCGCGCCCACGATGGAACGCGAGCTGCGTCTGCGGTTTGGCTTGATCGAGCTTGAGGCTGAGGAGATTTTTACGACGGCGCAGCGCATCCCGCTGACCGACGGGCGCGAGGTCATCGGATTGATCGTCGAACGCACGGACGACGCGCTCCACGTCAAAACCGCGGGAGCGCTGATGGTGCTGCCCATGGCGCGCATCGCGACCGGCATTGCGAACGTCCAAGTTTCCGCGCGCGAGATCTTCACCCGCGACGAGCTGTTCGAACAGCGCCGCGCGGAGCTCGCGCAAGCCCTCGACGCGGGCGGCACACGCGCCGTCGAAGCGCACGAAGCCCTCGCGTTGCACGCTGAGCATCTTTTCGACTATGTGCGCGCTCTCGAGCATTGGCGTGCTGCACAGGCTGGTGGCCTCGTGCGCGACGACCTCGCCGCGCGGCTCGCCCAGGCCGAACGCAAGGCCGCGGTCCAGGAGCAGGTCGACACCCTCGACGGCATCGATCGGTTGCGCGCGCGGGGCAAGTTCGGCGAAGCGTTCGCGCAGCTCGAAACCTTCGGCACCCGCTTTCCGCGCAGTCCGCTGCTGGAAGACCGCGCGCGGCTCGTGTCGCGTGTTCAAATCGAGCAGACCCGCGCCCTTGAGCGCGCCGTGCCCCAGCGCTGGCACTACTGGTCCGCCGCGCTGATCCGCGAGGCCGCGCGCGCTCTGCCGTATGAGGCGGCACTCGCCTGGCTCGATGGGCAAGTGAGCGAGGACATCGCGGCGAAGGTCGCGCTCGACATGGAAGAGATCGCGCCGGGTCTGCAGGTCGCAGACGTGCGTTCCCTGTGGGAGCGTCGCGGGCGCGGGCGCAGCCACAGCGCGACCTACGGCATCGCCACGTGGTTGCTCGGCGCGGACGCCGCGCGCGCCGGTTTGCCGGAGCCCAAGACCGAAGGTGCGCCCAGCGCGAAGGACAGTCAGCGTGCGGAGCTCGAAGACCGCATCCAGCGTTACTTCAAGAACCAGGTCCAAGCCAACCGCTCGAGCTCTGGTGCACAGGATGCCGAGGACCCGGCGGAAGTTTGGGCAACGATGGACGCGAACGCGCGCACCCAGTGGATGCTCGCGTGGTATGCGGAGAACTCGGGCGACATGCAACTCGATCGCGTGGCTTTCGCTCCCTGCCGCACGTGCGGCGGCACTGGCGTGATCGAGGTCTACAGCACCGGCAACTCGGTGTCGCCGTCGGGATCGCGCCTGCACAAGTGCCCGCTCTGCCGCCAAGTGGGTGTCGTGCGCCGGGTGCACTACCGATGAGCGCGGTGGTTCGCTCGTTCGCGCTCGGCGCGGCTGCGCTCCTGTCCGGGTGCGCGTTCGACGGCGGCACGGCGCGGACGGGGAACTTGCCGCCGCGCGGACCCGCGCCGCGGATCTACGTCGGCTCGGAGAGAGTAGAGGAGGAAAGCACAGTACGGCGCGCGGAAGGCGGCGTGATCGCACGCGTCGCGGGCCGTGAAATCGGCGCCGCCCAGTTGCTGGAGCAGTGGCTGCAGCGCGACAGCTCGGGACTTTGGGACCAGCTCAACCTGTTGATTGCCGGCGAGCTTGCGCGGCTTGAGGCGGAACGCTTAGGCGTGCACATCGGCCCATTGGAGGCGGACCGGCGCCTGTCCGCGCACCTTGGGGCGTTGACGGAGCTGTGGCGCGAGCGCTATCCGAGCGAAACGTTCGACCGAGTGCTGCGTGAGCGACTGCAGCTCGATCCGGAGCGTTTCCGCGCGCGGCTGCGGGCCGAGACCCTGCGCGAGTTGGTGACCGAACGTGTGGTGCGTTTTTCGTCGCTGGGATCGGAGCGCGCGCGCCTGCGTGTGGCCACGCTTGCGACCCGCGAAGCGGCGCTCGACATCGCCGTTCGGGCGCGGGCGGGGGAGGACCTCGCGGAGCTCGCCCGGGCCCACAGCCTCGATCCGTCGGGCAAAGCGGGTGGGTTGCTCCCGCCGATTGCGTTCGCGGCGGATGCTCCGCTCGCGCGCCTCGCGTTTGCGGCGCCCGTCGGGGTCGTCGACGGCCCCTTCGAAGTGGGCACGCGCCACGTCGTACTGCGCGTGGAGGAGCGGATCGCGCCCCTTGCGGGCACCTACGCCGAGCGCGCCGAGGACGTGGAAGCTTCGCTCGCGGCCGAGCCCGTCAGCGAAGCGGAGTTCGTCGCGTGGCAAGTGGAGGCCGAACGGCGCTTCCGCGTGGACCTGGCGCCGTTCTTGCGCCTCGTGGGCGAGCCCCTGCCGCCGTCGCAATGACCGCGGAGGCATTCGCCGCGCACCCAGCGGTCAGAGCCCGGCGAGGCGCACCCGGCGCTGAAGGCCTGCTGCGAGTTGAGACGCGGCTGCGTCGTGGAATTCCACGGCGAACCTGCGTCACGCGCTCCCCGCGCCGCTTGCCCCACGTTGCGCTTGACCGGGCATAGGGGCGGGCGCGATGCTTTGCCGATGGCTCTCGCATCCGACGCAGATCCCGATCCCTGGGCCGAGGCCGAAGCCGCGGTGAAGGGCGAGGGCACAGGCGCGCCGAAGGGCCCCGATAAGGTTTTGGCGAAGGAGCCCAAGCCCGCCACCGCGCCCAAAGCCGCCGAGGACCCCTGGGCCGCCGCGGAGTCGGCCGTTTTCGGGGACGCGGGGCGAGTGGCAGCAAACAGCGCTCCGGACGAGGTAACGCCCGCCGCGGAGGAAGTCGAGGGTGGCCCCTGTGATGTCGCCGAGGCCGAAGTCGCCGAGGCCGAAGTCGCCGAGGCCGAAGTCGCCGAGGCCGAAGTATCGCCCGATGTCGAGGTCGACACCGCGCTCGCGGAGGACGACGGCCTGGACGACGCCACGCTGCTGCGCGCCCTTTCGGCGCTCGTCCTCGCGTCGCCCGAGCCCCTTTCCACGGGCCGCCTCGCGGCGCTGGTGGGGGAGTCGAGCCACGGGAGGGTCCGCGGGGCGCTCGAGGCCCTCGCCGAGCGCCTCGTCGAAGCGGGCCTCGGGGTCGTGTTGGCGGAAATCGCCGGCGGTTGGCGCTACGCCACGGATGCGTTGCTCAGCGACCTCGTCGGGCAGCTCTTCAACTCCCGCAAGACCGAGCGCATCAGCCCCGCTGGCCTCGAGACCCTTGCGATCATCGCCTACCGCCAGCCGGTGACCAAAGGGGAGATCGAGGCCATCCGCGGGGTCCAAGCGGGCCCGATCTTGCGCACGCTCGTCGACCGCGGGCTCGCGCGCGTGGCGGGGCGCGCAGACCAGCCGGGCTCGCCCCTGCTCTACGGGACGACGCGCGAATTCCTCGACCGCTTCGGCCTTGCGCGCCTCGAGGACCTGCCCCGCGACGGCGAGCTCGCCCGGGACTGAACCTCCCGGGCTCTGCGTGGCCTTCTCAGCGCTCGCGGGGCTCTCCTGCGCTCCCAGGCCGCTACAATCCGCCGCCCCTTTGCCGGCCGCGCGCCTCCGGCCGCCCTGCCCGGACGCGCGCGCCCCAGGAACCCGTCGATGTCATCCAAGTCCCGCAAGCACACCACCCCCCCGGCACACTCCATCGCGTCGGTGCCCTCGACCTCGAACACGGGCTCGGAGCCCGCCAGCTCCGGCGCCCCGGCCGACATCGAGCACGCGGAACCGACCGCTAAGGACTTCCATGAGGCCGAGGACATCCTCAAGGTGCCGCGTGGACGCAGCAAGGCCACCTACGCCCTGCTCATCTTCCTTTTGATTTTCCTGACGGCCGTATTCGTCGTCCTCGACTACCTGCCCCAGTCGGGCGGTGCCGGTGGCAACCGGCTCGAGATGTCCTGGCAGCGGCCCGGTGTCGGAGTTGTCGAATACCACTCCCGTGAGTGGATGCGGGAAAAGCGCCGCTTCGGCCTCACCGAGAGCATGTTGAGCGGCGGTGGCAGCAACCTCGAGGACGCGGGGCTCGCCAGGTACCTCGTGCTCGATACACTGGCCCTCGATGCGGGCGTCCGCACCACCGACGAAGAACTCGTCGAACAACTGCGTCAGTTCGCGGCGGCCATGGGCGGTGTCGCGGCGTACGAAAGCCGCGTCCGGAACATGGCGGGCATCGGAGTGCGCGAGTTCGAGGACACACTGCGCCGCATGATGCGCGCGATGCGCTTCCGCTCGCTGATGGGGGTGCTCGCCACCCAACCCAGCTCGGATTCGATCGAAAGCCTGTGGCGCGAGCGCCGCAAGGAAACCGCCTTCGAATACACGCTCGTCGACTCCGCGTCGTACCGCGACGCCGCGCTCGCCGAAAACCCGGACGACGCCACCCTGTCGGCCTGGTTCGACGGCCTCAGCGAAGGCGAACGCCGACGTTACGAGGGTCCCGCGCGCACGCGCGCCGAACTCGTTGGTGTCCTTTTGGACGGGGATCAAGAGTATCCCGAGCTCCTCTTGGCCTACCCCGATGGCGACGACGTGGATCCGGTCGCGCGCGGTCGCAAGTACTACGACGATTTCGCCTACGCACGCTTTCTCGCACCCGAGGGCTCCAAAGACGCGGCTTATCGCCCTTACGAGGACGTCGCCGAGCAGACCGTGCGCGAGGCCCAGCTGCTGGCCGCCCTGCGCTCTTTTAAGACGGACCTCGACACGCGCATCGCCGCGGGCGAAACCATCGACCTTGCGGCCGAAGCGGAGCGCCTTGGTCTTGAGCGCGACGCGCCCGAGCAGGCGCTGACCCAACTGGAGTGGCGCGAGCGCGGTGGCCTCGGGGGAACCTACGCCGCGGGCCAACTCACGCGCCTTGGTGCGGGGGCGTTCAGCAGCGGCATCATCGTCGAGCGCGCCGGCCTCACGCTTGCGCGTACGAACGAGCAGTTGCCGCCCAGCGTTCCCGCGTTCAGCGCCATCCGCGATCGGGTGCTCTCCGACTGGGCCGACACCCGCGCGAAGGAACTCGCCACCCAGGAGCTCAACGACCTGCGCGCACGCTTCGTCGCAGAACCCGCCGCGCCCGCCGAAGGCGAAACCGACGCAGTGGGCGACGATTCCACGCCGGCCCCGCGTGCGTCCGCCGAAGACTTCACGAGCACCGTCGAAGCCGCGGGACTGACCGTCGGGCGACGCGACTGGCTCGACAGCGGCGCGCCACCGGACATCGACGCCGAAGCCGCTTCGCCGGCCCACGCCATTCTGCGCACCCGCGCCGGCTTCCTCGGTCTCGGAGAGGGCGAGCTCAGCGAGCCCCTGTCGTCGCCGGATGGCCGCTACGTGCTCCTGGCCCGTTCGGCGGGCGAGCGCGAAGTTCCGCTGGACCGTATGAAGCCGGGCGACTTCACGTCGATCCTCTTTGATGCGCGCCAGCGCGCGGAGTTCGACTGGATGCTCGGGGCCGACCCCTTCTCCGACGACAAGCTGCGCGAGCGCTACCAGATCCGCATCACGTCGCAAGAGCGTCCCGAGGAAGACCCGCTCGCCCATCTGAAGGCGCAGAGCCCGGAAGCTCCGTAACACCGCGTCGCCGCGCGCCGCGCTCGCGGATCAGCCGGGCCGGCGCGCGAGCGCGCAGATCGAGTGGCCCGCGGGCCAATCGAAGCGACGTGTCAGTGGCAACTCCGCGGCGAACGCGGCGTGCAGCGCGTCGTGGGCGATGCGCGGCATCGGCCACGAGAGGTTTGTGTGGTCGCTCGACGCTTCCCTTTGGAAAACCGTCTCGAGCGCCTTAACCGCGAGCACGGCGGGCAGGATCAGTGGGAACAGGAAGATGTTCGAGTGGCTGTTGCGCACGACCTCGAGCCCGGCCTGTTCGAAGACCCGCGCAATCCGGCCGCGGGTGTAACGGCGCTGGTGCTGGGCGACACGATCGTTGTTCGCGAACAGGAACTGGTACGCGGGAACGCTGACGAAGACCCGGCCCCCGGGCGCGAGCACACGCGCGACCTCGCGCATGACGCGGTTGTCGTCGGGGATGTGCTCAATGGCGTCGAACATGCAAACGAGGTCGAAAACCCCGTCGCCGTAGGGCAATGCGTAACCGCTCGAAACGACGCCGTCGGGATGGCCGCGCTCGCGGCAGCGCGCGAGGCTTTCAACGCTGATGTCGCTGGGGTAGACGCGCTCGCCAAGATCCTGCAGGCCATCCAGGAAGCCTCCCATGCCGCAGCCGAGGTCAAGGACGCGGCGCGGGCGCGTGGATCCGAGCTCGTGGCGCAGGAGTCCGAAGTACACGCTGCGGCGACCGCGGAACCACCAATGGTCGCGCTCGAGCTCCAAAAACTGTTGGTAGGCCTTGGGGTCCACGTCGCCTGTTACGCGCCAGCGGGTTCGGCCACGACGATCATCTCGTCGTACAGGTTGACGTACACCGACGCCCGCGAGACCAGCTTGAGGGGCGCGAGCAGGAACGAAAGCGCGGGGTGCAATCGCGCGGCGCGCTCCGCCACGAAACCCAAGGAGACGTACTTGCCGCCAAGGCGCGGGCTGTTTTCGAGGATGCGGAATCCCGCCCGGCGCAGCAGGTCGTCGATCGTGCGCGGGTTGAAGTGGTAAATGTGCTCAGCGTGTTTGTAGTGCTGCCAGGCTTTGCCCAGCATCCGCGCGGCGCGGCTACTGACGTTTTGCGTCTCGACCAACAGCTTTCCGCCGGGGGCGAGCAGGGTGCGCGCGTAAGCGAGGGCCGCAACCGGATCGGGGATGTGCTCGATCACGTCCCAGAAGGTGATGAGGTCGAAGGAGCCCTTCGCCAGCGGTACGTCCTGCAGCAGGCCCCCGTGGACCCGTTCGGCGCCGATCCGTTCGATCGCCTGCGTGCGGATGGCGTCGGAGGGCTCGACGCCGGTGACGTCCCAGCCCGCGTCGCGCATCACGCTGAGGAAATATCCCGCGGCGCAGCCGACGTCGAGCACACGCCCCGCGCGCGCGAAGTGCCGGCGCACGACACTCAACCGCTTGCGGTAGGTCGCAAGGTAGAGCGGCGCATCCGAGCGGTAGTCCGAGTAACCGCGGTCCTTGGCAGCGCTTGAGCTCCAGTAACCCTCGTCGTAGACCTCGGCGATCAAAGCTCCGGGAGCGAGCCGCGGAGTGACGTAGGTCAAGCCGCAGTCGGAGCAAATGACGACCGAGAACGGCCCGTCGGTGAAGTCTACGCGGCGCCGCGGGCTACCGCAGAGCCCGCAGGCGACGTCGGCCAAGCGTTCCGGGCTGACGCTATTCGCCAGTCCGGGGACCTCGATCAACCGAAGTACTCCTGACCGGCGGCCACTTCGTCCGCTTGACCGTCACCGGCCTTCAGCAGCGTCTTTGCGGTCCGCCGGCCCATCGCGATGGAGTGGTCCATGTTGTTGTAGCGGTACAACCCTTGGCGCCCGGTGGTGCGCAGGTTCTTGACCTTGCGCACCGCCTTCTTGAGCGTGTCGAGGTTCGCCTTGTACGTGAGGTCGTACACGGGATACGCGTAGGGCAGCTTGTGCATGTCGATGCCGCGCGAAATGCCCGGCTGGAGCAATCCGACTTTGATCAGGTCCTGCTCGGCGATCTTCGCCGCTGCTTCCAGGTTCAAGCGCCAGTGCTCGTCGCCAACGTTGCACGTGATCTCGCAGCACACGACGGTTTTGTTGCCCGGTGCGGAGTTGTCCGAGAAGTTCTTGAACTCGCAGATGCGGTGGATCGTCAGGTGTTTTTCCGGCAGGTACACCCAGTGGTCCGGGGACACCGTCGGTTTGTCGATCTCGAGGTAGACAAACACGATGCCGAGGTGGCGCAGGTTGCCGATCGCCTGCTTGACCTCCGCGGAGACCTCCGGACGCAGCGCTTCCAGCATCCGCTGGAGCGGGATCGTGTTGACGACTTCCGTCGGCTCGAGCACGAGTTCGCTGCCGTCCTTGTTGCGGCAGATCACGCGCTTCGCGACGCCGTTTTCGACTTCGATGCGCTCGAGCGGGGTTTCGAGCAGCACTTCGCCGCCCATCGCGCGGATCTTCTCGGCGTACTTGCGTCCGAGTTGGCCGATGCCCCCGTCGGCGGGGTACCAAAACTCGCTGACGAGGCTGCGGACCTCACCCTCGCGCGGCGGGTTGAGCGTCTTGACGATGGTGTCCCACAGGTTCGCCTGGCTGATGCGCTGGCTCGCCCAGTCGGCGCTGATTTCGGTGCAGGGCATCTTCCACGCCTTCGACGTGTAGGTGCCGAAGAACATCTCGTAGAGCGTCCGCCCGAAGCGCTTGAGGACCCAGTTTTCGAAGTTGTCGTCGGGGATCTTCTTGAAGACCTGGGTGAAGCGGATCCAGGCGTAGTCCCAACAGGAGCGCACAAGGAGCCGCGGCGGCAGGCTCTTCAGGACGTTCATCGCCTTCAGCGGGTAGTCGAAGAACTTGCCCTGCATGTAGATGCGCGACATGCGGTCGCGGATCACGACCTCGTTGTCGAGCACTTCGTAGAAGTGGCGCACGAGCTCTTCGTCGCGGCTGTGGAAGCGGTGCGGCCCGTGGTCGAGCCAATACCCCGCCGTCTGCCAGGAGCACGCCAGGCCCCCGGCAAAGTCATTCCGCTCCACGACAGTGACGCGGGTCCCGGCTTTGGCGAGCTCGTAGGCGGTGGAAAGTCCGGCCAGGCCGGCTCCGAGGACGACGGTGTGCATGAAAGGCGCTCGGGGGGCGAATTAGGCTGCGGACGAGCCAGATCCGTCTTTTTGGAGTCGAAAACGGCCCGCGCGGGGTCCGGCGGAACGCCGCCGCTGCGTGGGCGCCAAAAGTCTATCCCGGAATCGACGCCGGGCCGCTCGATCGCGACGGTCTTTCGGCGCGCGACGCCGCTCCCATCCCCATCGGCGGGCTAGGCCCGTTTGGGCAACCGAACCTTGAAGATCGATCCGCCCCCGGACCGCGCCTCGACCCAAGCACGCCCGCCGAGCGCGCGTGACTGCAAGTCCACCAGGTGCAGGCCGAGCCCCGTCCCCGTCGAGGTTCGGGTGGCTTCGTTCCCCATTCGGTAGAAGGCTTCGAAAATGCGCTCTCGCTCGGCCTCCGGCACGCCGGGCCCGCGATCGAGGACCTCGATGAACACGTGCGGACCCGCGCTAAGAGTGCGGACGAGGATCGGTTCACCGCCCGGGCCGACGGGTGCGTACTTGCGCGCGTTTTCAACGAGGTTGACGACGATGCTCGTAATCGCCTCCTGGTTGAGTCGCACGAGCCCGAGGTCCGCGCCGAGTTCGTATTCGACGTCGAGCACGCCGCGGGGATCCGCCGCCGCGAGCAACGGCCCCACCGTGCGAACGGCTTGGGAGAGGTCGCCGACCTCGTCGCCCCCCTCGGGCCGGTTGTCCGCAAGCGTTCGCGACAGGCGGCTCTTCTCAAGGACGCGCTCGACGAGTGTCGTCAAGCGCTGCGTCTCGCGCGCGATGCGCAAGTAGTACTCCTGACGGCGTTCGGGGCTTTGGGCCCAGCCCTCGACAAGCATTTCGACGTGTAGGGCGATCGTCGAGAGCGGTGTGCGCAGTTCGTGGGTGACGGCGGCGACGAAGTTGCGTGTGCGCTCGGCGCGCTCGAGCTCGCGGTTGACGTTGAAGAGCAGGAGTCCAAGGCCGGTCCCGAGGGACAGGACGAGCATCGCCGCGACCCCGAGGAAGCGCAGCAATTGGGCGCGGAAGCTGCGGTCGATCGTGCCTTGCTCGAGCACGAGACCGAGCACGCGGCGTTCTCTCAAAAGTTCGGCGGGGGCCGCGAAACCCAAGCGCTCGGCGAGGTCGATGCGGTGCACCAAATCCGCGTCCACGTCGGCTAGGGGCGCACCGGGCGCGAGATAGCGCTCCCGGGGCGTCAGGGTGCTCGCGAGTTCCTGCGGCAGGCTGCCAAAAAGCCAATCGATGTCCAGCAGGAATCCCTGCACGACGTAGAAGTCGCGGTGGAGCCGTTCGCCGCAGTCGCCCAACTCGGGTTTCCCGCGTGGCACGTCCTCGGGAAGCACACGCCGCGTCGCCGACGCCACCGGCCGCCCGTCAGGGCCGGACACAATCTCGAGGAAAAAATCCGTCGTGACGATCGGCTCACTGCGGTCGACCAGTGTTCCAGCCCATTCGGCGAAGCAGGGGGACGGCGCCTGGGCACCACCCACGCCGGCGTGGAACTGGACGAGGTGGCCCGCGATCACCTGCCAGGGCACCTGGGCGAGGGTGTGCTTGGAGAGCCGTGCCGTGCGCGCGAGGAAACCGATCTCGACGTTGTGCAGGAGCACCGCGTTCGCGTCGGCGATGCGTTCGGCAATGAGGGGCTCGCCGGGTGTCGGCCCGCGGCCGTACTGCACATGGATCGGCGACGCGGGCGGGCCAGAACTCCAGTTCACGTAGGGCCGCATGTCCGCCGCGAACCAACCGAGGATGCCCGGTCTCGCAGGGGCGCTCGCGAGCGGGCTCAGTGCAAACTCGGGCACATTTTGAGCCAACTCGTGGTCGATGAGCAGCGGCGCGTACTCGTCGAAGCGCCGTTGGGCCTCTGCCTCGAGCAACTCCTCGAGGGGCGCACGGATGCGCTCCGCGAAGCGCTCGGTCGCCGCCGCGGCCTCGAGCGGGAGGTTCGCAAGCGCGAGCTGGTGGTCTAACCACAGCTGATGCCAGTGCAGTCCCCCGAGCACCACCGTAGGCAGCACAAGAAGGATGCCGTAGAGCAACAGGGCCGTGCGCTTGCGGCTGGGGCGAGCCAAGTGGCGCCTCGGGGGCTAGGGCGGGTGGGGGATCGCGGGGACGATCGAGGTGGACGGCCCGCGCGGCTGCGACGGCGTGGTGGGGGCGGCACCACGCCGGGGAGAGCTTGGGTGGAGTTCCCGCGCGCCGCCGTGCTTTACCGCGCTAGGCGCCAGGCGCTAGCGGGAAGCGGCTGGGGGCCCTAAGGCGGCCCCCAATCGGTCAATCAGATGAACCAGCGGTAGCCCTTGCCACGCACGGTTTGGATCAGCGTCGGGTTCGCCGGATCCGGCTCGACCTTGCGGCGCAGACCGACGATGTGGATGTCCACCGTGCGTGTCTCGATGTTGGCATTTTGGTAGTGCCACACTTCGAGCAGCAAGTCCTCGCGGGTGACCACGCGGTCGCGGTGCGTGATCAGGTACTCAAGGATGTCGCCCTCGCGCGGGGTGAGCGGCACAACTTCCTTGCCGCGGTGCACCTCAAGGCGCGCCAGATCGACACGGATGTCGCCGGGCAGGTCAATCATGCGCGGCGGCGTCGCGTCGAGCTTACGGCGGCGGAACTGCGCTTCGATGCGGGCCATGAGCTCGCGTGCGCTGAAGGGCTTCGCGACGTAGTCGTCCGCGCCGAGCTGGAATCCGCGCAGGAGACTGTCCTCGTCGGCGAGTGCCGTCAGGATCAACACACGCACGTCGTGGCGCTGCTCGCGCAGGCGAGCGAGGACGTCGAGGCCGTTCATGCCCGGGAGCATGAGATCGAGCACCACGAGGTCGTACGGATCCTTGCGAAGCATCTCGAGGGCCTTGGGACCTTCGTGTGCGATGGCGACTTCGTGGCCCGCGTGCTGCAGCGCGTCGCGGAGGCCGAGGGCCAGGGGCTCTTCGTCCTCGACGATCAAGATGCGCCCGGTGGCGGAGGAAGTCGATGAGGTTTGGCTGTTCATCGGATGGGTGGGGGGTGAGGGGGGTGGATCATTCTGCGGCGGCGCAGGGGGGATGCGCGCGTGCCGAATGACCCCTCGGGGTAAGACTATCGTCCCCGCGCGTGGTTTGCGCCCTTGGGTCCATACCCCATGGCGCCGGAGCGATCCCCGAACGCGCGTCGTGCCCCGCGCTGGCGGGGGGGGCCCTTGGGGTTAACGGCCGGCGAGGCGCTTGCGGCAGATCGTCTTGAACATCCCAATCGCAGTCTTCGCGACCTTGGAGAACGTCGCGGAGTGCTTCGATTCGCCGCCCAGGCGCGCTCCGTAGTGGACTGGGATCTCGATCACCCGCAATCCGAGGCGGTAGGCCTCGCAGATCATCTCGGGGCTAAACTGCGGGCCCATCTCGCGGGTTCCTGGACCGATTTTTTGCCAGGTATCCGCCCAAAGCGCGCGGTAGCTGCACCCGACGTCGGTCAAGCGGGGCTCGAACGGCAGGTACCAAAGCAGCTCCAGCCACTTGGCCATCGCCACGTTGCCCCAGCGCAGCTTCTTGTCCATGTTGGCCCCCTGTTGGACCATCTGGCGTGTGGTGCGCGTGCCGAGCACCATCTGGCAGTCGACCAGGTAGTAGAGCAGCTTCCACAGGTCGCGCGCGCGGAAGGAACCGTCCGCCTCCGTCACGACGAGGATCGACGCGCCGGTGCGCACCGCGTGGTCAAGACCCGCCCGAATCGCGCAGCCATAGCCCGCTGCCGACTCCGCGACGACCTCGGCGCCGGCGGCCCGGGCGAGCTCCGCTGTCCGGTCGCGGCAGTTGTTGTCGACCACGACCACGCGGTCGACGCAACTCTCGGCGCGGAACTCGCTCACCACGTCGGCGATGGTGGCCTCCTCGTTGTAGGCGGGGACCACGACGACGACGGAGTGGGACTGGAACATGGAGGGGGCGCGAGTGGGGGGGACGGGCGGGGGAATCCTAACCCCTGCGCGCGGGCGGGGCGGAGGGTTGAGCCGCGCGCAGCATGAACGAAAGCCCAAAGCGCACGGGAAGCGCGGCGAGCAGCAGCGCCTCAAGGGCGAAGATGCCTCCGAGGGCGCGGTTGATCGGGCCCGGCAATGTGAAGAAGTCGCTGCGCGGGCCGGCGTTGCGGCGGGACATGAGGGCGCGGGCGGCGGCGATGGGGGGAAGGAGCAGAAAGTTGAAGCCGTGGGAACGCTCCACGACGAGGCCGCGGGCGGTGAGGCGCGCTTCGAGTTCGCCCGTGCGGTAGCGGCGCTGGTGGTGCAGGAAATCGTCGTGGGGTGACCACAGCGCGGGGTAAGCCGGCACCGAGGCGAGCAACACGCCGCTGGGCGCCAGCACACGCGCGAACTCGTCGAGCAGCGCCGCTTCGTCGGCGAAGTGCTCGATCACGTCGAAGGCGAGCAGGACATCCACCGATCCGCTGCGCACCGGCAGGCGCAGTCCGTCACCTGCGACGAGCCCCGAGCAGAGGCCGCGCGCCTGGGTGTGCTCGAGAGCGCGCGGATCGACGTCGAGTCCCACGGCGCGGACACCGCGCCACGTGCGTTCGATCCACGCGAGGTTGCCACCGGTTCCGCAACCCACTTCGAGCAACCGCGCGCCGGGGCGTGTGCGGAGCGCGCCGTCGACCAACGCGTGCGCGACACGACGGCGCCCCGCGAACCACCAGTGGTGGTCCTCGAGCTCGCGCATTTCGCCGTAGGCCGCGGGATCCATGGTGCGCGCTCGCGTCAGCGGTAGTCGCCGCGCAGGCGCTTGAAACGGATGCGGGCGAGTTCGACCGCCGATCCGAACACCGCGTTGAGGAGCCGCACTTTCGTGTCGTCCTCGTGCTGCCAGCGCACGGGGACTTGCACGAGCTTAAACCCCTGGACGTCGGCAATGACGACCAGCTCGGCATCGAACGCCCAACCGTCCAAGCTGGAGCGCGCGAAGATCGACTCGGATGCGGCGCGGCGGAAACCCTTGAATCCGCACGTGAAGTCCTGCACGCCCGGAGCGAGCAACGTGCGCGTGATCAGCGTGAAGCCGCGCCCAAGCCATTCGCGCAGCCGCGGCTGGCGGCGGTCGATGCGGCTGCCTGGTGAGCGCCGATTGCCGAGCACGACGTCGTACCCCGATTCGAGCGCTCCAAGAAAGCCGTGAAGTTCGGCGAGCGGCGTCGAGAGGTCCGCGTCCATGAACACTTGGAAGTCACCCCGCGCGAGCTGCATCCCGCGGCGCACGGCGGCGCCCTTGCCGCGGTTTTTGGCAAGGTGGTCGACGACGATGCGCGGATCGCGCGCGGCGGCGTCGTCGAGGATGCGCGCCGAGGCGTCCTTCGACCCGTCGTTCACGCACACGACCTCGAAGCTGCGGCGAAGGGTTTCGAGGAATTGGACCAGCGCCGCCAGGTTGCGCTCGAGCACCTGGGCTTCGTCGTAAACCGGCAGGACGACGCTGATGGCGGGCCGCCCTGCGGGGCCGACTTCGCCGGTGAGGGGACCCCTGCGGGGGGGAGCGTGGGACGGGTCGGTCGGCATGGGGCCCTATACTTTGCCTCGCCCGGGGCCCCGGGCGTCGCATCCCTGCCCACTCCCCATCCCGTGCCCCCCCACGATCCCGCAGCGCCGGCCCAATCGCCAGGGTTCCGCGCCGATCTTTCGGAGCGTCGTGGGAGTTCCGAGCGGCCTGTGATTTCGCAGCGGCCTGGGATTTCGCAGCGGCGCAGCCGACGGGGTGGAGCCCTCGCCGCCGCGCTTTTTGCGCTGCTCGCGGCGCTGGCGGTCGGACGCCCGCTTTTCGATCCCGATTGGGTCACCCTCGCCGTCGACACAGCGTCGGTCCAATTGCCCTGGTCCGCAGTGGTGGATCCTCCGCGCGGCCCGGACGGCGAACCGATCGAGCGGCCGCGCAACCCCGCGCTGTCCGACCAGGGCATCGGCTTCTACCCGTGTTACCGCTGGGTGCTCGACAGTTGGACGGCCGGGGACCCGCCAATCTGGAACCCTCTGCTGTACCTGGGCGCGCCCGGCGTCGGAAACCCGCAGTACGGCGTGCTCGATCCGCAGATCGCGGTCCTGTGGCCACTCGAGCGCGCCTTCGGCCAGGATGGTTTCCACCTCGGCTTGGGCTGGCTCGCGTGGGCGCGTTTGTTCGCCGCGGGCTTAGGTGCTTACTGCCTGGCGCGCCGCCTGGGCCTCCTGCGCGCGGGAGCGCTCCTTGCGGGCCTCGCTTTCCAGTCCTGCGGTTTCGTTCAGCTCTGGCTCAACTTCAGCCTCGGCCACGTCACGCCGTTTTTGCCCTGGTTGCTGTACGCGGTGGAGGGCTGCCGCGGCCCGCGGCCCGGACGTGCGGTCGTTGGTGTCGCGCTGCTGCTCGCGGGGGCGGTCCTCGGCGGACATCCCGAAACCGCGTTCTACGTTGGTGCGGCCGCGGGATTGTGGAGTCTGTGGCTGCTCGGCAGCGACCGTCGAGCGGGGACCGTGGCCCTGCTCGGGCTCGCGTGCGGCAGCCTGCTCGCGTTCCCGTCGGTCCTGCCGTTCCTCGAATACCTGGCGCGCTCTGGCGCCCAGGAGCTGCGGGCAGCCTCCGTGGCGACGCGCGGCTTCGACGCGCTCGCGCTCGGCGCTCTGATCGGTTTTGCGGGTGTGGTGCGCATCGCCGCCCGGCGCCTCGACCACGCGGGTGTTGTGGGTGCGGCGCGGTTGGGCACCGCGGTCCTCGTCGCGGTCGGGGCTTTCGCGCTCGGCATGTTCCTCTTTGGACGCGGTTTGCCCGACACCGCAGGGATGGCGCTGCTCCACGACCTCTTCGGCGCGCCCGGGCGTGGCGCGGGTTACCGCGGCAGCGGCACCCACGTCGAAGAGGCAAGCGTGTGGTTGCCGAGCGCGGCGCTGGCCCTTGCGTTTGCGGCTGCGCTCGCGCCGACGGGGCCACTGCGACGCCGCGGACTCGTCCTCGGCCTCGGCTTTGGCGCGTGGTGGCTCGCGCAGCGCGCGCCCGGTTTGCTGGAGCTCAAGCAGAGCCTGCCGGTCGTGGGGCTCGGCGCGACCGTGCGCCTCGCATCGGTTTCGGGGTTGATGCTCGCGCTCCTCGCGGGTGAAGCGCTCGAAACGGCGGGCCGCTATCCGCGCCGCGCGGGCGCGCTCGTGTTCATCGCGCTGGCGCTGGCATGGGGGCGGCCGCCTGCGGCACCCGTCCTTGCACCGGGTGTGCAAACAACGCCGGAAAACGGCGAGCTGCTCGCGTTCACCGACCACCCCGACCCGGACGGCCGGGGGGGCCGCGCGGCACTCGAAGGTTGGATCCATCCTGAGCTCCCGTTCCACCGCGCCCGCGCTCGGCTCGTGCGTTTGGGCAGCGCAGCAGACAATCCCGTGGGAGCGGCGGGCACGGTGATGCACGCCCCCGCGGAACTCGCCGCCGGCCCCACCGCCGGAGCGCGTGCGCGGGCACCGGCGATCGTCGCCGCCGCTCCCGGGGGTGCTCGATGGTTCTCCAGCCGCTATCTGCAAGCCAATCGCCTAGCGCCCGGTCTGTGGCGGGTCGAGATCGAACTGCTCGCCGAGGATGGCGGCACGATCGGCACGCGGCGCGCGGGTGTGGTTCGAGTGACGCGGCCGTTTGCGCCGGGCGCGGCGACCGTGGTCATCGCCGCGGTGGGGTTGTTGTGGCTCTTGATCGGGCGCTGCGCTGGGCCGGGGAGAGGCGCGCGCATCGGCCGCGCCGTGCTCGTCGCGTTGGTGGCGATCGACGGGGCGTTGTTCGCGCGCGGCCTGAACCCCGGTGCGCCCGCGGCCGAGGCATTCCCGCCCACCGCGACCGAGCGCATTCTCGCGCGCGAGCTCGGCATCCATCGGTTTTTCGCCGACCCGGGTGTTTTGCCGCCCGACACGGGGCTCGTGCGTGGACTGCGCGCGCTCGATGGCTACGACGGGCTCGATGTCGCGAGCTACAACGCCTACCGCGCGTTTGCGCTCCAACCGGGCGTACAGCCTCTGCTGGGTTGGAACGCGCGCGGGGTCGACCTCGACTCGCCGGCCTTCCGCATGCTCGGTGTCGCGCTACTCGCGACGGCGGCGCCGCTCGAGCACCCGCGCTTCGAGCGTGTGGCGGGACCGGACGCGGACGCACCCGAGTTCGCCGAGGCGTACCTCTACCGCGACCGCGAACCGTTCCCGCGCGCCTTCGTTGTGCCCGCGGTCGCGTCGCCGCGGGAAGTGTTCGCACGCATTCAGCGCGGGGAATACGACCCGTTTGCGTTGGTCGCGTTCAGCGGAGAATGGCAACCGGACAAACCCCTTCGTTTTGCGCGCGTGATTGCGGGACCGACGTTTTCCAACACACGCGTTCGGCTGACGGTGGAACAGGAGGGGGACGGCGTGCTCGTCGTGACCGAGCAGTCGTTCCCCGGCTGGCACGCGCGCGTCAATGGCGAGCGTCGCGAGCTCGGGACCGCGAACGGCGTGTTCCGCGCTTTGCCCCTATCGACCGGGACCTATACCATTGAGCTGGTCTACGCACCGCGCTCCCTGCGGCTCGGGTTGTTGGCGGCGCTGGGGGGCGCGCTGGCGCTCGTGGTCCTCGCGCTTCTTAGCGGCCGCGCTCGCCCCGACGTGTTCCCCCCACGCGCCGCTTGAGAAAAACTTCGAGCGGCGAAATCCTCACCGACGTTTTGCGAACGTTCGCTCGATGGAACCCTCCCCCCACACCATGAGCCTCGCCCCCCACCGCGGAACCTTGATCCTCGTCCTTGGCATTCTGTCCCTCTTCATGTGCCAGCCCCTGGGCATCGTGGCCTGGGTTCTGGCCAACGGGGATTTGCGGGACATGGATGAAGGGCGGATGGACCCGACGGGGCGGTCCAACACCGAGGTGGGCCGCATCCTGGGCATGATTGCATTCATCCTCCTCGGGCTCGGTGCGGCCGTTGGGGTGCTGGCCATGCTGTTCTACCTGGTCGCCGTCGGCACCCCCGCAGGGACTTGACAAGATCGCCGCGTGCCGAGCGGCGAGGACGATCGATGCGCCTCGAGTCCACCCCCACACGCTGGCCTGCACTCGGCCTCGGGCCCTCCCTGGCCCTCGCGGCCTTCCTGGGCGGCGTGGCGTGGGCGCAGTCGGCGGGCCCCTTCGACCTGTGCCCGCTGCACCGCCTGACGGGCCTGTCTTGCCCGACCTGCGGAAGCACGCGGCTCGTCCTGGCCCTCGCCCAGGGGGATGTTCCCGGCGCGGCGGCGCTCAACCCCCTGGTGTTCGCCGCTTTCGCCGCCCTCGCTGCCGCCCTGGCCCTACGGGTCGTCGCGCGGCGCCGGTGCGTCCTTTTGACGACCCCCCGGCGGGCGCGGCTCGCCCCCTGGCTCTTGATCGGGCTCCTGCTTGTCAATTGGGTTTATGTGGCGTGGACCCTGCGCGAGCCGGCGGTCCCCGGCCCCGTTTCGCGAGTCGCACCGTCGGAAATTGTTGGGTTGCCGTCAGGATAGGCGCCAAAACCGGGTTCTTTTCGTCTCCCGCGGACGTTCGTGGACTATTCGGCGCGAGCCGTCGCTCCACGCTCGCCATCGCCATGAAACCCCAATTGCCGCCTGTCCCGGGAGCGCGCCGCCGCGCTATCGGGCCCGTTCTGTCCACCCTCCTGGCCGCGACCCTCGTTGCATGCGGCGGGGGCGGCGCAGATGGAGTATCCGGCTCGTTCGAGCCCGCCTTTGGATTGGCGGAGCGGCAAGTGGTGGAGGGCCTCGCGTTCCCGCCGACCGTCCCCGGCCTCGGCGCGGTGACGCTGCCCGACATCTTCCCCAACCTCGACGGTGGCGGCACCGCAGTGGCTCCCGATGGCAACGGGAGGTTTTTCACCGCCGACAAAAACGGCGTGGTTAGGTCGTTCGACATCACCGACCGCTCCACGTCGATCGGCACGCCGTTCCTCGACATCAGCGCGAAGGTTGACAGCGGCGGGGAAGCGGGCCTGCTCGGCCTCGCCTTCGACCCCTCGGGCGGCAAGAACGGTCCGCTGTACGCCTCCTACGTCGCGGCGAATCCGCTGCGCTCGGTGGTGTCCCGATTCTCGCGCAGCGCAGGCAATCCGCTGGTGGCAGATCCCGCGAGTGAAGAGGTGCTGTTCGAGCGCCCGCGCACGCAGCGCATCCACTGCGGCGGAATGGTCGCATTTGGTCCCGACGGGCTGCTCTACGCATCCTTTGGCGACGACACTCAGTTCAACGAAGCGCAAAACCTCGCCGTGCACCACGGCAAAATCCTGCGCATGACGCGGGACGGCGCCCCGGCGCCGGGCAATCCGTTTGCAGGCCAGGCGGGCGACGCCCCCTTCGTTTATGCGCTCGGCTTCCGCAACGTGTGGCGCTTTTCGTTCGACCGCACGACGGGCGTGTTGTGGGCGGGTGACGTCGGCGAAAGTTCGGTTGAGGAGATCGACATAGTCATCGCCGGGGGCAACTACGGCTGGCCGCACTACGAGGGCACGCAGGAGCTTTCGAACCCGCAAGGGCTGCCGTTCGACATGTTCGAACCGCCGGTCCACACGTACCCGCACAGCGCGGGCAAGAGCGTGATCGGTGGATACGTGTACCGCGGCGCCCAGTATCCGTCGCTGCAGGGCAAGTACATCTTCGCGGACTTCGTTGCGGGACGGATGCTGGGCCTAACGTGGGATGCGGCGACGCAGACCGTGGTGTCGGTCGATGAACTCGCGACGGGAATCAACTTCCCCGTGACGCTCGCGGAGGACGACTTCGGCGAGCTCTACATCTCAGCCGGCGGCCAACTGCTCGCCATCCAGGCGTCGGATCCCGCCGGCGAACCGACGATTCCGAACCTGCTGTCGGAAACGGGCATCTTCGCGGACCTCGCGACGCTCGCAACCGTCCCCGGGTTGATTCCCTACGACGTGGTGTCGCCGCTGTGGTCGGATGGCGCCGCGAAAGACCGTTGGATCGCATTGCCGGGGCTCGAGCAGATCCAGTTTGACCCCGTGGGCAACTGGATTTTCCCCGACGGCTCGGTGTTCGTGAAACACTTCGAGATCGAGCTTTCGAACTCGACCGTCGCGCGGCTCGAGACGCGGGTGCTGTGGAGCGACCGGGGTGCGTGGCAGGGTGTGACCTACCGCTGGAACGAAGCCGGGACGGACGCGGAGCTCCTGACCGGACCCGGGACCCGTGCGCTCGAGGTGTTCGACGCGTCGCAGCCGGGCGGTGTGCTCAGCTTCGACTGGCAGTTCCCGAGTCCGGCGCAGTGCCTGCAGTGCCACACGGACTCCGGCGGACGGGTGCTCGGCATCAACACACCCCAGATCAACAGCAGTTACGACTACGGGTCGGTGATCGACAACCAACTG
>JBBRWC010000008.1:0-66179 GCA_038246255.1 Planctomycetota bacterium | reverse complement strand
GGGTTGGGTGCCGGATGGCGAGTGCCATTCACTGCCCGAGCCCTGGGGGTCGATGACGTTCCAGATGGTCGCCTGCGACGGGTGCGGACTGCGTTACCAGCGCCAGCGTCCGCGCCGCGAGCATATTGGGAACTTCTACGGCGGCGAGTACGACTGTTACGAGTCGCTCGTGAAGCGCGGTGCCATCGTCCGTTACCTCGCGCAGTTCACGGCGCGCGGGCTCGTGCGGCGCATCGAAGCGCTGCGGCCGCGGGAGTCGAACCTGTTCCTCGACTTCGGATGTGGCAGCGGATCGTGGCTCGAGCTGCTGCAAAGTGTGAATGCCCCGTGGAAGATGGTCGGCACAGAGATCGCGCCGCAGCTCGTCGAAGCCGTGCGCGCCATGGGTTTTGAAGGCCACGTCGCCGACGACTCGGACATCGAACAGGTGATCGCGCAGGGCACGGTCGCCGTGGTGCACATGCACCACGTGATCGAGCACGTGCAGGACCCCCTCGCGCTGCTGCGCAAACTGCGCGAGCTGCTCGTTCCCGGCGGCCTGATCGTCGGGCAAACTCCCGACCACGATTGCCTCGAGCAAAAGATTTTCCGCGACAACTGGCTGCAGTGGCACTTGCCACGGCACCTGGCGATCTTCGACAAGCGGACGCTGGCGCGGCACGCGGAGGCGGCGGGCCTCGAAGTAGTGAACCTGTCGAGCTCCCCATCCGGGGCCGTCTGCTGGGGCGGATCGCTGCTGAAGGCCTGGGCCAACTGGCGCGGCCGTCCGTACCGCGTCACGCGCGAGCCCCTGCACCCGATCCTGATGCTCCTGTTTGCACCGGTTGCGGTGGTTCAGTCGAAGCTCGGCAACACGAGCCACCTCGATTTCATCCTGCGGAGGCCGCGCTGATGGAAACCGCAGCGCAAGTCGCGGCGGACGCCACGGCGCAAGGGTCGCGCCGCCTGCGCAGCCAGGAGCTGCCGCCGAAAATGCGGGCAATCTCCCGTTGGCGCGGCAGCTTCGACCTCGCGTGGACCTGGGCGCTGATCTTCGTCGTGGTGTGGAGCACGCTGGCGAACGGCAGCTTCTGGGTGGTCCCGCTCGGACTCGTGGTGGTCGGTGCGCTCCAGAACCGCATGCTCGTCCTGTGGCACCACGCCATCCACCAGAACCTGCATCCCGCTCGCCGGATCAACGACGCTCTCGCCCGTTGGGGCTTGATCGCGCCGATGGGGCAGCCCTTTGGCCTGATGCACCGCGCGCACATGCGCCACCACTTGCGGGTCGGTCAGGCGGACGACTCGGACCGCTGGTACTACGACCTGGGGCTCTTCGGTCGGCGGAATCCCGCGCGGTTTCGGCGCTGGTTGTTGAGCTCGTGCGTCGGCGGGTTGTTGATTCCGCAGGTGCGCAAGGTCCTGACGGGCAAACGCGACCGCGATTTTGATCCGGGCATGCCGACCGGTCCGGGCGACGGTTACGACCGCTTTGCCGTGCTTGTCGCGCAGGCCGTGCTGTTCGGCACCTTCTGGGCACTCGGCGGTGCCTGGTGGGCGTACTTTGTGCTGTGGGCGCTGCCCGCGGCGACAGTTGGAGCGGGTTTCAACACCCTGCGCACGGCGCTGGAGCACGCGGACGGCGAAACCCCGCCGCGGCTTTACCACTCGTTCCGGTCGGGACCGCTCGAGCGCTTTTTCATCGCGCCGTTCCACATGACACACCACTGGGAGCACCACCTTCTGATGGCGGTGCCCTACTACCACATGCCGGCCCTGCGGCGTTTATTGGTCGAAAACAACGCCTACGGCGACGGGCAACTGGTCGGGTCGTACCGCGAGCGCCTCGCCGTCATCACGATGCAGTTGCGCAGCGCGGCGCCGCCCAGCTGATACGGCCACCGCCCGGGCGCGATCGTCAACGCGGGATGTTCGTTGCCGCGTCCGCACCACGCTCGACGTCGGCACCGGCGGATTTGCGCGCCTGGTGCTCTTCCCACAGCGCGTCGAAGCGGATGGCGGCGAGCAGCGGCACGAGGCGCTGGGGATCGGCGGTCTCGCTCCCGCGCGGCCAGAACGCGAACAGCACCTGAGCGAAATCGCCGATGGACGCGTTCACGCGCACGACATCCTGGAAACTGCCGTCGGCGAAGTAGAGCCGCACGTGCATGTGGTCGACACGCCAACGGCCGAACTGGATCTCGCCCGTTCCAACCACGACCTCGAAATCGTCCGTGGGTTCGGTCCGCCACGCTTCCACGCGGCGGGCGACGTCCTCGGCGTTGGACATCGAGGGGGCAAACAGGCGCTCCACGGGCCGCGGGCCCGCGTAGCGGACGACGATCACCTCGTTGGGCTCGTCGGTGGGTTCGGTCGGCGCATCAAGGCCCTCCGCCGGTAGAGGGCGCGCAAGGCGCACCGAACGCTGTTGATTGGCATTGGTCGCCGCGCCGGTGGGCACGAGGCCGAACGGCAAGGCGGGATCGGTGCCAAACACCTCCACGAGCAACTGCTCGCCCTCGGCCCGCTGCAGCCGGAGGCCGACAAACGCAATGCCCGCGGCCGCGGCAAACAGCACGAGGAGCAGGCCGGTCACGAACAGCGGCGACGGAGCGCCGCCGGTCGCGGGAGTTGAGTTCATTGGCCGCCGGAACCGCTACCGCCTGTTTCGCTGCCGCCTGTCGTGGGCGGCATGGGCTCGCCCGGCAACACCGGCGGCGGTTCTGAAGTGAGGATGCGCGTGCTCCACATGTCGAACGGCGCAAGCGTGGCCTGAACGTCGTCGACCGAAACCTCACCCTCCGAACCTTGGACCAGAAGCTTCAGGAAGCCAGGCGGGCGTAGTCCGAGATCCAAGACCAGCACGGAGTTGTTGGTTCGTATCCCAAGCCGCTGCCCGTCCCTCGTCTGGCTCGCCGGGTTGAAGCGCAGTGCCGTGACGGTGGTTCCTTGAAGATCCATCTCAACCCGCGTGACTTCGCCCGGTACAGGCACGAGGTCGTAGTTGGGGTTCGAGCTAAGGGAGAAAGTGAAAGTCACGCTGTCGCTGGCACGGATGAGGCCAAAAATGTTCGCGTCACCGACCGCAGCGAGCTCCTCCTCGGTTTGGCCAAAGAGCCTGCCAACGCTCTTTGCCATGCCGCCAATGGGCATCCGGAACGCCGTCAGGCCGCCAGGCGGCGGATCTTCGAACGGCAACAGCGACTGGATCTCGGGCCAAGCCTTCTCGGGTCCGAGTTCCTCGGCCAACTTGTTGCCGAGGAAAATCGTCGCTCCAACCGCGGCGATCGCCACGAAGAGGCAACCACCACCACAGCCCCAAACCCAACCGGGAAGTCGGCGCCGGGGCGGCGCGTCGACGAGGACGTCTTGAAGAGACCGTTCTGCCATGGGATCGGGGAGGGGTTGAGAGTTCAGGCCGTCCAGGTGTAGAAACCGCGACCGCTTTTTTGACCGAGTTCGCCACGCGCCACCATATCGCGCAGCAACTGCGGCGGCGCGAAACGGTTTCCGAGCTTGCTGCTCAAGTATTCCGCAATGGACAGGCGCACGTCGAGGCCGACGAGGTCCGTCAGCCGCAGCGGGCCCATGGGGAAGCCATAACCCAGGGTCATCGCTTTGTCGATGTCCTCGCAGGAAGCAACCTCTTCTTCGACCATGCGGATCGCTTCCATGCCGATGGCGATGCCGAGGCGGGAGCTCGCGAAGCCGGGCCGGTCGCGCACCGTGATGGGTTCCTTGCCCAGACGGCGGACCAACGCCACACACAGGTCGACGCAGCCTTCGGAACTCCGGGGCGCCCGCACGACCTCGACCAGCTTCATCAGGTGGACGGGGTTGAAAAAGTGCATGCCCACCACACGCTCGGGGTACGGCACGGCGTCGGCGATCTCCTCGATCGAAAGGGAACTCGTGTTGGTCGCGACGAGCACGTCGGGCGCAAGGTGGGCCCCAAGTTCACCCAGGATGGCGCGCTTGAGCGCAAGCACTTCGGGGACGGCTTCGATGACAAGCTCGACACCCTGCGCGGCCTTTTTGTTGTCCGTCCAACCCGAGAGCAGCGCAGAGGTGGCGTCGCGCTGTTCGGCGGTCAACTTGCCGCGCTCCACACCCTTCTGCAGGTTGGCGCGGACCTTCGCGAGCCCGCTGTCGACGGCCGGCTGTGAGACGTCCCCCAGGCGCGTTTCGATGCCGCATAGCGCGAGCACGTGGGCAATTCCGTGCCCCATCGTGCCCGCGCCGATCACTAGCGCCCGTTCGATGCGATTTGCGTCCATGTCCAAAATGGTTCTGCGGGGTGAGCGGTGCGGGCCGGCGAAACCCGCTCGTTCCGACGCGGTCAATGACCGGGCACAAGCACGATCTTACCGACAACTTCGCGCGCCTCCAGCCGCTCGTGTGCTTCCCACGCCCGCGACATGCTGATTGCGGAGTCGAGGACCGGCCGCCAGATGCCGCGCGCCACCCGGTCGAAGATCACGGGCAGCGCGGAGGCGGGCCCCATGGTGGATCCGAGCACACTCTGGTTCTTGATGAAAAGGTGTGGCAAGTTCAACTCGACCGTCGGCCCCGTCGTTCCGCCGCAGGTGACCAGGCGGCCGCACCGCGCGAGGCTGCGCATGGAACCCGCCCAGGTCGCGGGCCCGACGTGTTCCACGACCACATCCGCGCCGGCTCCCGCCGTCAGCCGCTTCACTTCCTTAGGCCAGTCGAGGGACCGGTGGTCGATGGCGGCCTCGGCTCCCAATTCGAGGCACAAGTCGCGTTTGACGTCGCTTCCGGCCGTCGCGAGGACGCGGGCGCCGCGCTGGCGCGCGATTTGAATGGCCGCCGACCCGACACCGCTCGCGCCGCCGAGCACAAGGACCGTTTCCCCGCGGGCGAGTTGCGCGCGGTCGAGCATGCCCCACGCCGTCAGGAAAACGAGCGGAACGGCGGCGGCCGCGATCGGATCGAGGCCATCGGGCAGCGCCAAAAGGTAGCGCTCGGGCAACACGACGTACTCGGCGTGGAACCCGTCGGAGTGCTCGCCGCGGATCTCGTAATCCGCTTCCAAATGGTCGCGCCCATAGGCTTCAAAACGCGCGTCGGCGGCGCAGTAACCCGGCTCGAGCGCCACCTTTTGCCCCGCTTTGAAGGCGCTCGCACCCGCGCCCAAACCCACGACCTCGCCGGTCCCGTCGCAACCCAGGATCCGCGGGAACGGGACGGGGAAGCCAGGCATCCCGCGCCGCACCCACAGGTCGAGGTGGTTGACGCTGGCCGCCAGGACACGCACGAGCACGTCACCGGGGCCGGGTGTGGGTTCGGGAATGTCGTCGAGCGCGAGCACTTCCGGCCCGCCATGGCGGTGGATGCGCAGCGCCTTCACGCCGGCGGCACCCCGAACTTCGCGGGGCGTTTGCCGAGGAAAGCCGCGAGCCCTTCTTTCGCGTCCGGCCCGTTGAACAGGCGCTGCTGGAGCTCCCGCTCGAGCGCGAGGCCCGATTCCAGCGTCAGGTCTGCGCCACCTTGCACCGCGCGCTTAATGAGCCCTACGGCCGTGGACGACTTGCCGGGTTTCAAGAAACTGCTCGCGTAGGCGAGCACGGCCTCGAGGAACTCGCCGTCGCTGGCCCCATCGAGTTGACCGTCGAGGAGGCCGAGCGTCTGCGCTTCGTCGAAGTCAAACAGCCGACCGGTTGCCATCAGCTCGATCGCGCGCGACTTCCCGACGATGCGCACGAGGCGCTGGGTACCGCCGGTGCCGGGCAGCACTCCGAGCGCAACCTCCGGCAGGCCGCAGCGCCCCGAGCCGCGCCGCGCAAAACGCAGGTCCGCGGCAAGGGCAATTTCGAGCCCGCCGCCGACACAATGCCCGCCGATGGCGGCGATCACGAGCTTGGGCGTGTGCTCAAGACGCAGCAATGTCTCGTTGGCATGCAGACAGAAGTGGTATTTGAAGACGGGGTCGGCGCGCTCGAGCATCGCGATGTCGGCGCCCGCGCAGAAAAACTTCTCGCCCGCACCTGCGATCACAATCACTTCGACCTGCGGATCGAAACGCGCATCGAGGATGGCCTCGTCGAGGTCGCGCATCATCTCGTGGGAGTACCCATTTGCCGGCGGGTTCGTGAGGGTCAGCAGCGCGATGCCGCCGCCCGTGCGCAGTTCGACCTTGCCGCGGGGCATGGCGCGTGGCGCGCTCAGGGATTCGAAGATGGCCATGGGAGTAACGCCGTTTGCGTGGGGTTGGCCCGCGTGTGGGGGCGGGGCGACGTTGTAGCAGATCGCGCCCGGGCACAGGATCGCAGCCGCAGCGGAGCCGCGCCACGCGATCAGGGCGCTTTGTAGAACGTGCGGACCGCGCTAGCAGCGGCCGTGCGGCCGTCACCGTCGAGGGCGAGGACCTGCGCGTCGATCCGGGTGCCGGGTGGGAGCGATCGCCACATGCCGGCGGGCACGGGGAGGATCACCCGGCCGCCAACGAGGCGCTCACCCAGGTCGCGGGCCGAGCGCAGCAGCACACCCTGCTCGCGCCATGGCCGCGGATCGAATTCCGGATTTTCGATCGCAACCAAAAGCTCATGGGGACCGTCACCGGGGCCGTCGAACACGAACCGCGGCACGCGGTCCGCGGGGAACTGCGCGTCCGCGGCGGGCTCCACCCACCGTGGCATGAGCCGCGGATCCCCCGACGCGGGCGCCCGCGGTCGCTCAGCATCCGTCGCGTGGTAGAGCGGATCCGCGTTCCATCCCGCGGGCCGCAGGTGGCGCTCGATCAAAACCAGTCCGAAGACGCTCAGGAACAACTGCAACGCGACCGCGACCGCGAGCAACCGCAGACGCCACAACCCGATCGCGAGCGGCACCACTAGCGCCGGCAGGAACGGGTAGAGGTGGCGCGCTTGGGGCTGCGAAAAGCGCAGATTGAAGTACACCTCGGCGACGAGGATCACAAGAGCGGCGGCGACCAACGCACCCAGGGCGGCGCGCGCAGATCGATCGTCCGAAGCGCGCGGGCCGTCGTCTTCGGAGTCGATGGGGCCCGTCCCGCGGCGCGCGAAGATCGCGCGCGCGACCACCGCCAACGCGGCGCTAGCGACCGCGCCAAAGGCCAGCACCGCCTCGGCGGTGCCACCGAGGAATCGCTCACCCCAGGGGAGCACCCAGGTGCCGGCGAGAACGGCGGCACAGACCGCGGGCACCGCCGCCGCGCTGGCAACACCACGCCCCGATGCACGCAACCACACCGCGATTGCCGCTCCCAAGCCACCCGCGATCAGCACGAACGCGGCAACCACGACGGGCAGAGGGAACCACACCGACGTCCATGCGAAGTTGCCGATCCAGGTGAGCACGAGCAGCAGCACGAAGGCGGACCAGCGGTCGAACGAATGGGGCGGCGGCTCCATGCCCGGTGGATTGTGGTAGCTCGAGATGTGCTGATACTCGAAGGCCCACAGGGGATGGCCGGTTTCTAGGAAACCCCACAGGTACCAGGGCCCTGCAACCACGAGCGCACCCAACGCTGCGAGGCAGAGCGGCGCCAAAAACGGTAGGCCTCGCCGGCGCGCCACCCAGGCGACCAGCGCGAGCGCGGGGAACAGCACGAGCCCGTTCAGCTTGACGAGGGCCGCGAGGCCAGCCCAAGCACCCGCGCGCACCGCGCAGCGGCGGGCGTCGCGCGGACCTGCGGCCGCGCTCCAGCGCGCACCCTCGAGCAGCGCAAGCGAACCGAAGGCCGCCAGGCACAGGTCCATCGTGAGCGTGCCGCTCAGGTGTTGGAACTGGGACATCATGGCGAGCAACGCGGTGGCGAGGACCGCAAAACGCGCTTGGCCGACGGCGGTGGTGGCCACGAGCGGTGCGACGATCGCCGCCGTGCGCCACAGCGCGTACAACGCGATCAGTGCAAACGGGATCGCGGTGAGCCGCAGCAAACGCAGTTGCACACCCGCCGGACCGCCAAGCAGTGACGCTTCATCGCGGCCGTGGCGGTGGTGCAGCCGTCCGGTCGGTTCGGCGAGCGCTTCGGCGAGCGGTGCGGTTGCGCGGCGCAGGAAATAGGGGTTCGTGGCTGCGATCGTGTGCCAATCGCCAGCACCGATCGCGGCGGTGACGGGCGCCAGCGCGATGAACCACAGGGGCGGAACGATACCGCGGTCGAGGACCTCGAGTTCACGCGTTTCGACCGTGCTCGGCTGGGGCAGCCGGCGCTCGTCGGCGAGGAACTTGAGGTAGAGGAGGTTGCCGGGCTCGTCCGGACCCTCAAAGAGAGGCAGACGGAGCGCGTGCAAGGCTGCGAACGCCGAAAACACCGCGAACACCCACCACGGGGCGCGGGCGCTCGCGGGCGCGGGCACGTCGAGCCGGCTAGCGGAGGGTGCCTTCGAACCCCCGATCACCGGTGGTTGTCGTCGCGCTCGAGGAAATCCTGGACGTAAAGG
Source organism: Planctomycetota bacterium (assembly GCA_038246255.1). Lineage (GTDB taxonomy): Bacteria > Planctomycetota > UBA1135 > UBA1135 > RI-242. The sequence goes on along the minus strand of JBBRWC010000008.1, from coordinate 57,771 downwards.
CGCACGCCTTCCTCGAGGTCCGTCATCGGCGCGCTGTAGCCCGCCGCGCGCAGGCGCGCGAGGTTTGCTTCCGTGAAGTACTGGTACTTGTCGCGGATCGCAAGCGGTGTGTCGATGAACTCGAGTTTGGGCTCGCGCCCAAGAGCCGTGTACACGGCGCGGGCAAGGTCCGCGAAGCTGCGCGCGGTGCCGCTCCCGATGTTGTACAGGCCGTCGACGCGCGGATGCTCGAACAGCCAGACCATCGTCTTCACGCAGTCCCCCACCCACACGAAGTCGCGCAATTGACCGCCATTCGCGTAGTCCGGGTGGTGCGAGCGGAAAAGCACGGCCGCTTCGCCTGCACGGGCGCGCGGATGGAGTTTCGCCACGACACTTTTCATGTCGCCCTTGTGCGCTTCATTGGGACCGTAGACATTGAAGAACTTCAGCCCGGCCCATTGGCGCGGGGCGGGACGCTCCTCGGCCACGAGGCGCGCGACGCGCCTGTCGAACGCGTGTTTGCTCCAACCGTAGGCATTCAGCGGCCGCAACTTCGCGAGCGCTTCGACCGAACCGTCGTCGTCGAACCCCTGCGCGCCGTCGCCGTAGGTCGCTGCGGACGACGCATAGATCAGGCGCGCGTTGTGTGCCGCGCACCAGCGCCACAGGTCCAACGACAGGCGCAGATTGTTTTCAACAATGCGGTCAACGTCGGTCTCCGTGGTCGCCGAGATGGCGCCCATGTGGAAAATGGTGTCGATCTCGCTGGCGTGGCGCTCCAGAAAATCAAAGAGGCGCTCGGGACGCACGATGTCGGCGAGTTCGCGCTTCGCCAGGTTTTTCCACTTCACACCGTCGCGCAGGCGATCGCAAACCACGACCTCGTGTTGGCCGCGCTCCTCGAGCGCCGCGACAAGGTTGGAGCCGAGGAAGCCGGCTCCGCCGGTGACGAGAATCATGGGACCGACTGCGGGTGAGGGGGTCAGGGGGACGCGGGCAGCTTAGCGCTCGGGGCGGCCCGCGCCGAGGACCTCGAGGTCCGCCAGCAGTGCGGGGGGCAATCCGATCTCCGCAGCGAGGACCGCGCCGGCGGACCCCGCCGCTTCGCCGCGGAATAGGCCCGACTTCAGGGCCCCAAACGTCACGGTCAGAACGGCCGGCAACAACACCCCGAGCGCAGCCCCTGTGTCGGCGTCCATCCCGCTGGGAACATCCAAAGCAATGCACGGTTTGCCCGAAGCCACGATGGCGCCAAAAACCTCGGCAAACGGAGCGCCAACCGGCCGCGAAAGGCCCGTTCCAAACACCGCGTCCAACACGACACCGGCCTTCCCGATCGCGGACTCGAGCGCGGCGAACCCGTCGGCGAAGCTGCCCATCTCACCGGCGCCCCCGTCCAGGGTGCGCGTCTTACCGCCAGCACCCTCCCACAGCGCGCGGTGCAGTTGGACCTCGGGTGCGGGCTCCTTTTCGTCGCCGGGGCCCACCAAGCGCCACAGGATCACCGTGTGGCCGCGGGCGCGCAGCGTTCGCGCACACACAAAACCGTCGCCCCCGTTGTTGCCGGGGCCGCACAGGACGAGCACCGGTCCGGCGTTGCCTTGCTCCTCCATCCAATGCTCGGCCGCCGTCGCCACAGCGCGCCCGGCGTTTTCCATGAGGAGCGCGATGTTCACGCCGAACTCGCCGATCGCGCGACTGTCGATCGTGCGCATCTGAGCCGCTGTCGCCACACGTCGTCCGGGCCCCAACTCGGGACCTTCTCCCACCGCGTAAAGTCCCTTCACGATTTCACCTCGTAGTATTCGCCACCGGATGCTTCAGCGATCGAGCGCCAACGGCGCTTCTGAGCTCCGCCCTCGGTCAGCACCACGTCGAGCACGATACCCGAGTAGCGGTTGCGCTCGGCCAATAACGGTTCCAATAGTTCCATATTCCAGTGGGGCCCGCCGGTCGGCGCGCCGTCGTGGAAAAGGATCAACGTGTCGGGCGCGGGATCCTCGAGCGCGAGGTCGAGCGCGTCCCAAAGATTGCCTTTGCCACGCAACGTCAGTTGCTCGAACCACTCGACAGCGCGTTCGGCGTTGCGCTTCGACGCGACGTCGAGTTGCTCCCAAAGCCGCGTGGGCTGCGTGGCATAGGGCACGAGGTTGAAGCGCGCGGACTCTCCCAGACCCTCCACCAGCTTGCGCACCTGTTGGTCGACCAGCGTTTTTGGCACGACACCGTTTTTTGCCGTCCACATGGATCCCGACATGTCGATCAGCACCGCAAAGTGGTCGGAGAGGATCGGCATCCCGTAGAGCGCCGCGGAAGTGGTTCCACCCTCGACGGCGGTGGCGGGTGCGCCGAGCTCGGCGCGCCAATCCTCGGGCAGGGTCGCCAGCCAATCGCGGAACGGACGGTGGTCGAGGCGCGCTTTGCGGCCCGAAAGCCGCTCTAGCCCGGCGGCGGCCATGCGCCGCAGGCGTATGCGGGGTTCGTGTTCGAGGCGCTCGACGAGAACCTCCACGGCGCGGCGGTCGCGGCATTCGACGATCGCGCGGATCGCCGCGGCGCGAACCACGGGTAACTCGTCGCGCGCGAGGGGCGCGAGCAGGGCACCGGCGCGCGCGGGGTGGTGAGTGGCGAGCAGGGCGGCCGCCACGGTGCGCTCCTCGCGGGCCTTCGAGCGCGCTGCGCTTTCAAGCCGCGGAATGAGTTCGGGCACGGATCGCCCGGACTGCGCGAGCGCCGCGAGCGCGAACAGCACCGCACCGCGCACACACGGGTCGCGATCCCGCTCCCCGATCGCCGCGAGCGCGCCGCGCTGCCGCGCTTCGTCGCCAAACTCAAGGTTCTGTGCGGCGGCCTGGCGCTCCACGGACCACACTGCCATGCGCCGAACACCCGGGTCCTTGTCACCGGCGGCGCGCAGCAGGTCCGCAAGGTGTGCGGGGGTTGGCCGCCGACCGATAAGTTCCGCGGTCCGCTTCCGCACGAGCGCATTCTTGTGCCCGAGCGCATCGGAGCCGAGCACCCGCGCCCACACCTTCGCATGCGGCACGGCGGCGAGTCGCAACTGCGCTTCGTCCGCAACGAGCGCATCCGGATCCCGCAGCGCGGGAACCACGAGAGTCCAACTTTCTTCGGTTCCGATTTCGACGAGGCGCCGCACCGCGCTGCGCCGTTTGTCGGGATAGCGGTCCACAAGATCGCGCTTTGCTTCCGCGAGCCCCCCATCCCCCGCCGGGGCGCGCGAGGAAGCGAAACTCCGGTCGACGCTCGGAGCGAACGCGCAGAGCACGAGTAGAGCCGAGGCGGCCCACCCACCGACCGTCGCGCTCATCGACCCACCCCCCGCAGCACGACTCGGTCTTCGTTGGAGGGTGTGAAACGCGACCGCGCCGCGAGGTCCTGCGCCAGCATGTCGCGTATCACCATCCCCGAATCCTCAAGCACCAGCGGCCGCTCCATCTCGAAAAGCCGGTCCCCACCCGTAGCGAGGAACGAATTGGTCGCCACGCGGTATGTTCGGTCCGGATCGAGTTCGTTCACGCCAAAACGCACGCCCGAAACCTTGGTGCCCGCGCGCCCGGATTCAAGGTGTACCGTCATGCCGCTGAACTCGAATCCGCGCCGCCCTTGACCTTCGAAAGAGCGCCGCACCAGCGCAAGGATTTCCGCCCCCGAAAGGTCGAAAGCGACGGCGGTGTTTTCGAAGGGGACGACCTCGAACACGGCGCGGCGGGTGATCGGTCCGGGAGCAAGACCGGCTCGGATCCCGCCCTTGTTGTGGATGCCCACGTCGGCGTTAAGCGTCGATCGCAGCGTGTCCGCGATCCAGTTGCCAAGCCCCGACGAGCGCAGGGGACCCCCGGGATGAGGCGCCTCGACCAGCGTTGCGACCACCTCGTCGAGGGCATCCGCCGCGCGCTCCACGAGCGCCGCAATCCCCCGCTCAACACGCGGTACCCGCGCTTGACCCGCGGGCTCTTCCTCCAAGTCGACGAGCCGCGCAGCAACCTCGACCACCCGCTTCGTGCGCGGATCGATCCACAGGTCAACACGCCCGACCACCGTCGCCTTCGCACCGGCCTGCACAAGGCGCGTCGCCCCAACCCGAACGGGCTCGCGCAAAAAGGTGTGGCTATGGCCGCCGACGATCAGCGCCAGGTCGGGAAACGCGCTGGCGAGCGCGCGGTCCGCGTCGACGCCGCAGTGGCTAAGCGGGATGACGAGGTCCACGCCCTCAGGCAGTTCCCCGAGGACGCGGCCGAACTCCTCCACGGGTTCGATGAAATCGAAATCCCGCGCATCGCGGTGGGTGATGAAGGGTGTCTCCCGCGCCACCAGGCCGACGATGGCGATGTCGAGACCTGCACGCCGAACCACCCGAAAGGGCGCGAGTTCCAGCGCCCGCGGCCCGGGGGATTCTGTTCCAGCGCCGGCGGGCACACGCTCGCGCACGTTCGCGCACAGCGCGCGCCCTCCGGCGGCGGCGACGAGGCGTTTTAGGTTCGCCGCGCCCAGATCCCACTCGTGGTTGCCCGCGACCAGAGCGTCGTACCCGACCTCGAGCATCAGTTCCAGGAAGGGCAACCCGCCGTCAACCTGACCCTCGGGCGTGCCCTGGAACCAGTCGCCGCCATCGAGAACGAGAACACCCTTGCGCTCACCGCGGTGCTCTGCCCGCACAGCAGCCACGTAGGCGGCAACGCGGCCGAGCCCACCGACCCAGACCTCGCGATCTTGGATCCACGTGGCGCGCCGGGCGAGGGCCTGGCCGTGCACGTCGTTGGTATGCAGCACGACGAGGTGGACCGCGTCGGCGGGCGCGCGCACCGGCGTCTGCGCGCGGACCAAACCGGCGGGCGCAAGGAGCGCGACGGCCACACACAGGATCGTGAGCACCGCGCGCGAAAGCGGCGGTGCTCCGGAATTCCAAGGATGGGTCGGGTTTCGGCAAGTGCCCATGGCAAACCTAGGACGCCGCCCAGTGGAACAGGTTTCGCCCACCGCCCGAGAATAGCCCGAGAAAGCCGCGCGCCGGGTAGCGCCGCGACGTTCCCACGGCGCCCGCGCCGTGCGCCTGCACGCTCGGGGCGGTTTCCCGATCCCCGTCCGAACCCGGGACTTCCGCGCGTTGACAGGGGTGCGGCACGACCGAACACTCCCCGACACCTGCGAAGCGCCGCACGCCCGCGCCCGCGCCCGCGCCAGTCCCCCGCCCCCCCCCTTTGCCATGGCCAGTGCCAAATCCCCCGCTTCCGCCCACACGTGGCGCTTTTTCCGCGCCGGCGGCGTCGACCAGGTGCGCCTCGACAGCGCCGAGGACATCCTGCACCTTGACACCCTCGACCAGAAGCTGTGGGTCGCGCTGAGCTGCCCGGTCAACGGGCTTGAGTTCGACGAGCGCACCCTTGCGCTGCTCGACATCGACAAGGATGGCCGCGTGCGCGCGCCCGAGATCCTGGAGGCCGTGGCGTGGTTGAAGCGTGTGCTTGGCCGACCCGCAGCGCTGATCGAAGGGCGCGAGGCATTGGCCCTTGCCGACATCGCGGCCAACACGCCGGAAGGAGCGCGCCTCCTCGATTGCGCGAAACACGTCCTCCACAGCCTCGGGCGGGATACGAAGGAAATCAGTGTCGACGAGGCCACCCACGTCTCGGAAATCCTGACGAAAGCGGAGTTCAACGGCGATGGTGTCGTCGTGCCCGCCGCGCTGAAGGATGGTGCGCCGCGCAAGGTCGCCGAGGACATCGTCGCCACGGGCGGCGGAGTCCTCGACCGATCGGGGCGCATGGGCTTCGACAAAGCCATGCTCGACGCGTTCTACACCGATGCCGTCGCCTATGCCGCGTGGTACGCGACCGGCGCGCGGAACGCCAAATCGATTCTGCCGCTCGGCGGCGCCACTGAAGCCGCCGCGAACGCGGTCGCGCTCGTCCGCGCGAAGATCGACGACTACTTTGCGCGCTGCCGCCTTGTCGCCTTCGATCCGCGCGCACAAGCCGCGCTCAACCGCGAGGAAACGGCGTACCTTGAAATCGCCGCACAGGACCTGTCGATTTCGTCCGACGAAGTTGCAGGATTCCCGCTGGCCGCGATCGAAGCGGAAAAGCCGCTGCCCCTCGTCGCCGCGATCAATCCGGCCTGGGCCGCCGCGTTGCGCGTATTGCAGGAAATCGCCGTTGGACCGCTCCTTGGCAAGGACGTGGTGTCCTTGACCCCCGCGCAATGGAGCGCGGTTCAGCAATCGCTGGCACCCTTCGAAACGTGGCGCGCGAGCAAAGCCGGCGCGCGTGTCGAAGTGCTCGGAATCGACCGCGTTCGCGCGATCGTCGCTGGCGCGGAGCGCGCCATCCTTGAAGACGCCAGCGCCAGCGACCTCGCGGCGGCCGACCGCATCAGCGCTATCGAAGACGTGGAAAAACTAGTGCGACTCGCACGGGACTTCAACCGCCTGCTGCACAACTTCGTGAACTTCGCGGACTTCTACGCCCGCGACCGCGCGATTTTCCAGGCGGGCACGCTCTACCTCGACGGACGCAGCCTCGACCTGTGTGTGCAGGTGAACGACGCGGGCAAACACGCGACGCTTGCGCCTATGTCGAAGTGTTTCCTCGCGTACGTCGACTGCACGCGGCCGGGCGAGCCCAAAATGCAGATCGCAGCCGCGTTCACCGCGGGCGACAGCGACAACCTGTTTGTTGGCCGCAACGGCCTCTTCTACGACCGTCGCGGCCGCGACTGGGACGCAACGATCGCCAAGATCGTCGACAATCCGATCAGCATCGCGCAGGCCTTCTGGTCGCCCTACAAGAAGCTGCTGCGCTGGATCGAGGAGCAGGTCGCCAAACGTGCGGCGGCCGCCGACGACGCGGCCAACACCAAGCTGCAAACGGGTGCTACGGTTGCGGGAACTGCGACGACGACCGGCATGGTCCCCGCGCTGCCGAAGAAGATGGACATCGGCGTGCTGGCCGCCATTAGCGTCGCGATCGGCGGCATCGCCGTGGTCGTCGGGAAGATCATGGAAGCGTTTTTTGGGCTCGGTTACCTGATGCCGCTCGGCATTCTCGGCCTCGTGCTCCTGATCTCGCTGCCTTCGATGGTCATCGCGTGGCTCAAGCTGCGCCAGCGCAACTTGGGTCCGATCCTCGACGCCAACGGCTGGGCCGTGAACGCGCTCACGAAGGTCAATATTCCGCTCGGGCGTTCGTTGACCGACACACGCCATATTCCGGCGGGCTCGGAGCGCTCCCTGCGCGATCCCTACGCGCCGAAGGCTAGCGCTTGGCCGCGTGTGATCCTGACGCTGCTGGCCCTTGCGGCGCTCGGTTGGGGTTTTTGGCGGTTGGGATATCTCCACACTTGGTGGCCCGACTGCCCGTTGCCGCGCCCGGCCGTCGCTGCCCCCGAAACGGCGGCTGTGACGCCCGAAGGTGCGCCAGTTGACGCGCCGACGGATACGACGGGAGCCGAAGCGGGCGGTTGAACGTTCGCGGGCCGCGCCACACGGGCGCGGCGCAGCGGCGCAACGGCGCGCGGCGCCTATTCCCGCCCGATGCGGAAGTCCGCGGGCCACGTCACCTTCGTGCGAACCTCGAGCGTCGTTTCGCCGCCCGGCGGCACCGCGAGGTCGAAGGTCAAAATCCCCTGCTCGGCCTCCAGCTGTTTTGCGTCTTCGCTCGTGCGGTCGGGCCGCGGTGTCGTGGATTCGAGCGAAACCTCGATCCGTTGATCGCGCGGCCGCGGCAGGGCCTCGAAAACACGAACCGGCGTCGCCTGCGCGCCGGACGGCGCCACGTCATGCTTGATACGCACGCGCCAACCTGCGATGCGCGCCGCGCGGTTGCCGAAAAAACCGGGCTCCTGCTTGCTGTCGACGAGTTGCGAACGCTCGATGGTGAACGCGGGATCCGGACCGAGTTCGAGCGTGAGATCGGCGCCCGCGCCGGTGCGCTCGATCCCGGTTTCGCCCGCATACGCACCCCCGATGAACACCGCGGCGCGTCCCGCAAGTAGCGTCCAGGGGCTCGTGTTTTGCGCCTTGGTTCGCACCCAAACACGCAAGTCGTCGGCGGGCACGGCGTAACGCTCAGGGGTCGTCGCGATCCGCGCCCGGCCAATCAGCATGTCCGTCGGTTCGCCGCGCGCGAGCACGGACTCGCGACGTGGAATGCGGTACGCGAGGTTGAGCCCTTGGTCGAGCACTTCCACCGGCCCCATCGACGTCGCCATGGTGCGCTTGTCATCGGAGTAACCCAGGCTTTCGAGCCGCCGGGCTGGCGCGGATTCGTAGTAAGAGGACGACGGTTTTTCGAGATCCAGCCAGCGCGGCCGCGGTGTCGGCCCTGCGCCAACCGTGGAAGGTTGCGCCGTCGAAAGGGTCAGCTCGACAGCGTTCCAATCCTCACCGCTTTGTTGCCAGACTCGCGCACGGTGGACGAGGTCGAACGCCGCCATGTCGCTCTCGACACGCAGGTCGTAAAACGGCTCCCAGCGCGCCGCCGGCACGAGGTATTCGACCTCAATCTCAACGGCACCCTCGGCCAATGTCCGCAGGTGCACCACACAGTCGAAAACCCGCCGTTGCGCGGGTTGCCCCAGCGCCGTGATCTCCTGGTGCAGCGCGTCGTGCCGCGCCCAAACGGCATCACGCTCGGCTTCGATGGCGCGGATCTCCGCGGCAAGCTCGGCGATCGCGGCACGTGCTTGGGGCAGCGTTTCGCGCCAACGTGCAAAGGCCTCGGGCGACGCGAGCAACACGTCGGGTTCGATCGGGCGCGCGAGAAACTGATCCCACGCGGTGCGCACGGCGATCGCCTGATCACGCGTGGCCGAAAGTTCGTCGTAGCTGCGCCGCACGGCGGCACGCTGCTCCTCCAGCGCTTTGATCCGCGGATTTTGCGACTCCTCCACCAGTCGTTCCTCGAGCTTCACCGCCAGCACTTCCGCACCGCTCGCAACAACACGCAGGGACGCGCGGTCGAGCCGCGGGGAAAGGCCTTCGATGCGGAACACACCATCCCCGGCCGGCACCTGGCCGCGGCGCACGAGCCGCGCGCCGTCGGGATAAACAGTGACGGCGTCAAGCCGTGTTTCGAGCGGCGCGGGCGCCCTGTCCGCCGCGGCGGCAGCCGCGCCCCCGGCGCCGTTTTGCGCGGGCGCGAACGGCGTGAAGGCGAGTAGCGCGAACGGCAGGAGGAAGTGAATCGTTTTCATGGCGTGATCGGGGGGGGGAGCGCGGCGCTCGAGTCGCCGGTGGTCATTCAACGCCGCGGGGTGGCGGTTGGTTGGCCGTTTTACGCCCCTGCCGCTCTTTTCGCGGCAACCGGGCTGTAAAGGCCTCCCGCGCTTGCGCGCGCGGTGCCCCGTCGGCAATAAGGGCAGCTCTCCCCCATGAATCTCGAAGCGCTCGATCCCACCAGCCGCGCCGTCGCGCGGGAGATCCGACGCAACCTACCGCGCCTCGCCCGCCACATGCGCGTCGAGGACCGCCCGGGGGGCGCAGAGAGTTATGTCCACCTGCGGGCGCCGCGCCCGGTTGGGGACGGCCTGGCGCTGGTCGTCGACACGGGCGAGATGGGCCGCGTGCGGCTCGCGTTTGGCCGCTGGAGCCGCGAGTTCGACGCCCCGCTCGACGGCGGACGGCACACCGAACTGCCCGCCGCGCTCGACACCCTCGAGGACATCGCCCTCGGCCGCGCCAGCACCTACACGCTGTTCCAGGGCGGCCGCTTCAAGGAATGCGGCGTCCTGCGCGTCGAGCGCGACGAAGCGGCGCTCCTGCGCCGACTCGCACCCGGCGTGCGCATCGAAATCGCCACCTGGAAAGGCGACGCGGACGCGGTCTACGAGCGCTGACGAGACCGAGGAGCTGTCAATCGACCCAGTGGGACGGGAACTCGCTCCAGTCGAGCGTGTCCGAGGGAATCACCGTTTCCATCTGATCGACGTCGAGGGTGAGCGTGTTTTCGACGAAGCCGTCGTCGTCCGGGTCAAAAAGGTAGGAGCTTTGGCCCGGCATCTCGGCAGGAGCGTGGAACACGTCCCACGCGCGGCCATGGCCCGCGAGACGCACGGCCGCGACCCACTTAGCCGTCGTGATGTCGAGCGACGCTCCGAACGCCAGCGCCGGCAGCAGCGGCAGCGGCAGCGGCAGCGGCAGCGGCGCGGACTCCGGGGCATTGAGGTCGACCACCCGTAGATTTTTGGGCGTCCCGCCGAGCACCATCGCAAAACGCCCATGAGGTTCGACGGCGATGCTGAGGATCGGGGCGAGCAGCGCGCCGCGCTCCACCCGCCGTTCAAAATGGGCGGAATACACGACCGACTGGCCGAGGTCGTCGATCGATTCCGCGTCGGAGCCCGCGGACTAAAAGCAAGCCGAGTGTTGCGCCACCGCAGGCGGAACCGCACCGGAGCTGTCCGAACCGCTCCCTGTATCCGTTCGCACGGCACTGTAAACCAAGGCGCAAACGGCAACGAGCGTAAGCGCCGCACCCACAAACTTGGCGACCATCATTGATCCTCGCATTCGCTTGCCGCGTCGCAGAGCCCGCAGCCTGGGATAATCTCAGAGCCGTAGCCGTCGGACTCGTCCAGCGGTGGATAACCGACTTGACACGCCGATGTGCGTTTGGTCACCAGATCGTCGAGGTCCTCGGTGCTCTCTTCCGTCGCGCAGCTTTCTGCGAGCTCTCGACCCGCATCGGTGTTCCATTTGCCCTGCGCCTCCTTTTGCTTCGTGCATAGCGCTTTGAACTTGGCTCGATCTTCCGCCGTGAATCCGCTGACACAATATGGCGGCGCTCCGGGCGGGAACATCGCCGTTGTTGCTGCGCAGATCTGCGAGCTGACCGTGTAGTCGATCGAAAGGTGCACACAGGAGTCCGCGGCTTGCTGACCGCTCTGGGAGGGGCCCATGCAGACGTGCATGAGTTCGTGAAGCATGACAGCGAAAAGAATCCCATCCCGGAATCCAACCGCGCCGGAAAGCGGCACGGGGTTGCCCGCGGCGTCCGTGGTGTAGTACTGCTGAATCTCCGGGGCGTCGAGGGTCGGCACGGCCGCGGGCGCCGTACGCTCACGGCAGGCGCACGACGGCGACCACCTTCCAGACGTGATCATGGTCGCGGCTGGATCGGATCCGCGCCGCGGTGCAGTCCCAGCGCGGCGGCGATCGGGATGTATTCCTCGCCCGTGGGCGAGGGAGCGGAAGCCGTTCCCCAATCCCAAACGGTCCAGACCTGATGCATCAGGTTGGAGCGTCCGTCGGCAGCGCTCACACGCGTGCGCGGCGGGAGCGATTGTTTTGAACCGGGTGTCTGCGCCCAGAGCCTCGCTTGCGCAAAAACCTGCTTGGAACGCAGAATCTGTGTCGGGTCGTACCACAAAACGGCAGGTCGAGCGGAAGCTGCGCTCCGCACCTGGGTTGGCAATAATCGGTACTGCTCAGCGCGCGAGCGACCAGTCCGCGAGGGCGAGGCGTTCGGCCTCGGACAGGTGCGGCACACCGGGCATCGGCATGGCATAGGTGCGCGCGGCGCGTTGTTCGTTGAGCCGCGGACTGTCCTTCACGAAACGCTCGGGCGTCGCAAAAAAATCCGCCAGGTCGCTGCGGTTCCAGTGCTGCGCGAGGTCGGTGATCGCCGGTCCGAGCATCCCACCGTCGCCGGTCGGGCCGTGGCACGCGATACATCCGGAGCGGCGGTAGAGCTCGCCGCCGTCGAGGGTGGGTGCGGGCGCGGCTACGGGAGCGTGGTCGCCCAGCGGCCCGGGTGCGGGTCTGGACGTGGTGCTCTTGGAGTCGCAGGCGCACAGCACAGCAACCGCGGCGAAAAGGGGGACGAGCAGGGTGACTGTTTTCATGTTCGTGGGCGCAAAAAGGGGTTCAACACCAAGCGTTGTTGAGGACTTCACCCAAGCCCCCGGCGCCCGGGACGATGTAACCCGTCTCGTCGAGGCCGCGCTCCTCGTCCCAGCGCACACCCGGGAGCGCGCGGAGCACCGCGGGTGGACTGAGCCCGCGGTCGAGGCGCGCCGCGACGACGCGCAGGGCAGGATCGTGCGCGAGCACGGCGCGCAGGTACTCGGGTGTGGCGATCATCGGTAGGGCGAGGATCGCCGCGGGGCGACCGTGGAACTCCATGTAGTGGTCGAGGACCCGTTGGGTGGTGGCGCCCGTCGCCCCCATCGGGTCCGGCAGGATTAAGAGCTTGCCCGCCGCGCTCCCGCCGATTTTTGAACCCAAAAGTTCGGCGCCCTCCACGCGACCGTCGAGGCCCGCGCGTCGCGCGACGTTCACGTGGTCGAGTCGCACCTGCGCGCTCGGCAACACTTGCAGGAGCAGTTCGAAACACACCTGGGCAGGCACGATGCCCGCGCGGACCACGTCGCACACAACCACACCCACCGCGGGATCGAGGGCTTCCCCGCGCCAAACCCCCGCGGCGCCGTGCACGGGCGCCATGCGTGTTTCGATCTCCGCCTGCACGCAGGGGAACTCGCGCTCGAGCGCGGCGATCAAAAGGCCTGTGTAGACCGTGCGCACGAGCCCCAAAAGCTCGAGCTGCGCCGTGTTGGTACTGGAGAGGCGGGCGAGGGCCGTCGCCAGGAACGGATTCGAGAGGATCCGCACCCGCGGCCCGTAGGCGTGTTCCGCTTCCGCCGCTGCGCTCACCGACTCGCCCCTGCGGCCGCGAGCGCGTCGACGAGACGCGGCACCTGGCTTTGTGGAGTGGAGCACAGCGCAACACGCACGGCACCCGGCAGCGGCACGACAAACACACCACGCGCTTGAGCGTGCCGCACGACCGCGGCCGAATCGTCGCAGAACACGCAGACGAAAAAACCGCCTTCGTAGCGCGGGTACAAGAGCGACGCGCGCCCCGCCTCGCGGTTGAACGCGACGACACGGCGGTCGAGCAGGTCGCGCAACGCTTCGCGCTCGTGCATGGACTTTTCGCGCAAGCCCGCGTCGGTCAACACGTTGCCGACAGCCAACATCCCGAGGTGGTTGCAGTTGGACCACGTCCCGCGGCACGAATAGCCCAGGGCGTTTTTGTAGCGCTCGCGCTCCTTGGAATCGGGGTGCGTCGCGACGAGCGCGCCGATGCGACCGCCATATTGGGTGAAGGCCTTGCTCGCGGTCCACGCGACGAGCACAGGCACACCACTTTCGGTCAGCCGCTCGACGTGCGGACGCCAGGCGGGTGAATCCGGGCGCGCGAACTTTTCGTAGGCCAGGTCAAGCAGCAGCGTCACATTCCCACGCCGCTGCGCCGCGATGAGAATGCCCTCAAGGGCGGTCCACTCGTCCGCATCGAGCGAAAAACCCGTCGGGTTGTGGCAGGGGGTGTTGAGCACGAGGAGCACGCGTCCCTGCGCCGCCATCAACGCCGCGACCTCGCGCTCGAGACTCTCCAAATCGAGCGATCCATCCACCGCGAACATGCGGAACGTCGCGACTCCGCGCCGTGCATGGTCGGCGAGGATCGCGTACGGGCTCCAGTAGAACGACGTGGTGAGGAGCTTTTGGCCCGGCTCGAGGAAGTTGACGATCGCGCTGTAGAGCGCGCCCGTACCCCCCGGTGTGCCGATCGCCACCGACTGCTGGCGCAGGCTCGAGCCGCCGTAGAGGTCGTCGAGCAGCGCGTTCAGGAACGTCGGCGGGCCCGAAATCGGCGCGTAGGAGGCGGCTTGGCGCGGCGGGATGCGCGCCATCGCCTCGAACACGCTCGGCATCACGGCGAGTTGGCCGTCGTCCTCGATCAGCGCCCCGAGGGTGGCGTTGAGGACGTCCTCCCCCGCTTTCGCGCGGCGCGTGGCCTCGGCGTTGAGGGCAAAAATCGGGTCGTCGCCGGGCCGCTGGGCCGAGGCGGGGATCAAATGCGTGCCAACGGGGCTCACGGTGCTTGTCACGTCGCTCAAAGGAAGCGCTCCTGTCACCGGCCGCACGGGAGGCGCGCAGGGGGCGCGCGGCGAAGCTCGGGGCCAGGAGGATACCGCACGGGGCACGCCACCCGTTTCAGACACGGGGCTGATCCGCGCCCGTGCCCAGGGCGCGCCGCGCGAGGCCCACGAGGCGAAACGCCCCGCTATAACGCAGTTGCGCCACGCCGATCAGGTCCAGGGGGTTCGCGGCGGCGAGCTCGCCAAGGGTCGCGACCCCACGGACGCGGAGGCCCTCCACGACCTGGGGGCTCAGTCCGTCGAGCGCCCCCGGCACGAGGGCCTCAGCGCCGTTAGACCCACCCGGGCCGGGGGCAGCGGGCGGTTCCCCGTCGCACTCGAGCGCCCGACGCAGGCCCTTCGGCCAGGCTCCGTCGCGCTCGGGCTCCGGGCCGTCCGGGAGCTTCCCGAGCCCCCCCAGACTGCCGACCAGCGCCCCCAGCACCCGACCGTGCATTGCGGGCGGCGGGGCCCCCCGGGGTGGACCCGGCCGGCGCGCTTGCGGGATGAGCTCGCCATCCCCGGCTTCCGCACCCAACGCCCCGGCCATCGCACGCAACCGCGCGACGGCATCCGCGCCGACGCCGAGCGCCTGGGCGAGCTCCCCCGGCGGTCGCGCCAACCACGCGCCAACGGCCGCAACCGATTCGCCGTCGAGGGTCCCGGGAGCCGGGCGTTCGCCCTTCAAAAGTGCCGCGAGAATGACGAGAGGATCCACGGGTCTTTCAGGTGGGTGGTGGCCGAAGTGAAGGGGCTTTGGCGCTAGCCCGGGTTTGCGCCGTGTCACGCCGGTTCTCACGCCCCGTCGCTCTTCCGCACCGCGCGCCGGGAGACGCGTTGAATACCGTCGCACGCCGCGTCAATCCCCGGGAGTCCCCAGCGGCGATTTCCGCCGCCGCGCCCGCCCGTAAGATGCCTTCCATGGGAGCGCCCCGGCACGGCCCGCCCTTCCCCCGTTTCCCCGCACCCCGAACACCCCGCCGCACGATGGGTCGCCAGTGGCTCCAGAAAAAGCGCGAGATCAACGCCAACAAGCGCGCGCGCATGACCACCAAGTTGGTGCGCGAGATCAGCGTCGCCGCAAAAATGGGGGCGCCCGACCCGGACATGAACCCGCGGCTCGCTGTGGCGGTGGAAGCGGCGCGCAAGGCGTCGGTGTCGAACGACGTGATCGGGCGCGCGATCAAAAAAGGCAGCGGCGAGAGCGGCGAGTCGATGGAGCTCGAGCTCATCACGTTCGAAGGGATGTCACCCCAAAACGTGCCGGTCGTCGTCGAATGTTTGACCGACAACCGCAACCGAACGGCGCCGGACATGCGCGCGCTGTTCCGCGCCGGGCAGTTTGGCACGAAGGTGATGTTTTTCTTCGACCACGTCGGCTTGATCGAAGCGACGCACGCGGATGGCGCGCTTGATCCCGAAGAAGCGGCGATTGAAGCGGGGGCCCAGGACATCGAACCGGCGGAGGGCCTCGAGGAGGGCTCCGCCGCGCGTTTTATCACCGACCCCAAAGACCTCGACACGGTCACAACCAGTCTACGCAAGTCGGGCTGGTCCGTGACGGCGTCGGACCTGGGTTACCGCGCGAAGGAACCTGCGACGATCAGCGACGAGGACCGCGCCGCGCACGATGCGTTCTTGGAAGCGATCGACGACCACGACGATTGCCACCGGATCTACTCCGCGTAACCCGGCTGGGCTGGGAGGGCGGACCTCCCGGCCCGCCTTTGACCGTGTCCCGCGAAGACGCACTCGCGAGGGACGCCCGCGGGCGGGCCTGGAGGCCCGCGCTCCCCGCCCGAAAGACAATCCAGCGGGAATCAGTGGAACCGCACCGGCTCGCCGATGCGGTGCAGCTTCATGACGTTGGTCGTGCGCGCAACCCCGGGGGGCACGCCAGCGACGAACAGTACCTGCTCGCCGCCCTTGACGAGGCCGCGGCCCTGCAGGAAGAGGCTCGCGTTCCACAGCATGTCCTCGAGGCTCTGATCGCGTCCGTAGAGCACGGGTCGCACGTGCGCGAGCACCGCCATCGAGTTGAGCGTGCGCAGGTGCGGGGTCAGCGCGATAACTTCGGCCCGCGGCCGATAGCGCGAAAGCAGGCGCACGGTGTTGCCGGTTTCCGTGAACGCGATGATCTTCGTCAGGCCCAGAGCTTCCGCGGCCTGAACGGCGGCCATGGCAATAGCGTTCGAAAAGGTGGGTTCCGACGTGCGGAACTCGATGCGCGGCAGGTCGTGGTAACGCTGGCTGGTTTCGACGGCGCGCGCGATGCGTGTCATCATCGCAACCGCTTCCAGGGGATATTTGCCGACCGCGGTCTCCGCGGAAAGCATGACGGCGTCCGTCCCGTCGAGCACCGCGTTGGCGATGTCGGCGACTTCGGCGCGCGTCGGCCGTGACGCGTAGATCATGGACTCGAGCATCTCCGTGGCGGTGATGCAAAAGCGCCCCTCGCGCATCGCCGACTGGATCAGCGCTTTTTGAATCATCGGCAACTGCTCAAGATCCACTTCGACACCCAAGTCGCCGCGGGCGACCATGATGCCGTCCGTCGCTTTCATGATTTCGTCGATACGCTCGAGCGCGATGGCGCGCTCGATCTTCGCGACGATGAACGGTTCGGGCGCAAGGTCGCGCACCCGTTGAATGTCCGCCGCGCTCGACACGAAGCTGATGCCGAGCATTTCGACACCCATCTGGCGCGCGACGGTGATGTCGAAGATGTCCTTCTTGGTCGGCAGCTCGATAGCGAGTTCGGTGTCGGGCAAGTTGACGCCCTTCTTGTCCGCCAGCACACCCCCGCGTTCCACACGGGCGATGACACGGTCGTGTTTGGTCTCTTCGACGATGGCTTCGACGGCGCCGTCGGCCAGCAGCAGGCGATGCCCCGGTTGTGCGCGGCCAAGGAAACCCTCGAAGTTGAAGTACACCTCCTTGCCGGTGGCCACGCCATCGCCTTGCAGGATGGTTAGCACGTCGTCGAACTCGACTTCGACGCGCGCTTCGGCGAAGCGCCCCATGCGCATCTTCGGGCCCTGGATGTCGGCGAGGATGGCGACGGCGCGCTCGCGCAGGCGCGCTTCCTTGCGGATGACGTCGGCGCGGCGGCGGTGTTCGTCGGCCTCGCCGTGGCTGAAATTGATCCGCGCGACGGACATGCCCGCGTCGATCAGCTCACCGACACGCCCCTCGGAGGCGGGGCCGATCGTCGCCACGACTTTCGTGTGCGATTCTTCGAGTCCCCGCGAGCGCGCGCGGCGCGGCCCGGAACGCGCCGCGGGTTCCGCACTGGGCAAAACGGGATTGGGTACGGCTTCCGCGGACGCACTCGACAGCGGGGCGCCCGACGCCTCCGGACGGGACGGTGATTCGGGCGGGGGGGACGGCGACATACGGGTGCGGGCGGAGTGGGGTCGCGGGGGAGTGCGCGCGGGCAAAAGGCCCGTTGCCCCCCAATGAGACTAGTCCCAGGGGACAGTCCGTTCCATACGCGGCTTCGAGAGCGGGACGGCGTCGGGAAGGGCGCGGTGCCCCCGTAGGGTCACGCGGCCTGGTTGATCGCGTCCATCCGGGTGCGCTCGACCCAGGCAATCGCGTCCAGATAGGCGCCGCGGATGCGCTCCGCGGAAAGGTTTGCGCAGCGAACAGACTCCCAATCGCCGACCTCGTAGGCGAGGACACAGGCGAGGGCTTCGCCGAGCGGGCCTTCCCGCGCGAGCAGCGCGGCACGGATGGGCTCCGCGAGCGGAAGATGCTCGAGCAACACGTCGAGGGGGCACTCCATCAAGGCGTCCAACGCCGAGAAGAGTCCCACTGTGAAGTAGGTGTCAGGACGGGCGAGTTCACGCTCGAGCGCGAGCAGCTCGCACATCCGCGCGCGCAGCATCGCCGTGACCAAGAGTTCGCTCGGACGGCCGTCGAGGCGCGCAAGCAGGAAGAGGCTCGCGAGATTGCGCACCTTGGCGAGCCCCAAGTACATGACAGCTTCGCGCACGGATCCGAGCGATTGGCGCAGGGCGTAGCTCGCGGAGTTGATGTGGCGCAAGAGCCGATAGCTGAGGGAAACATCCTGGCTGACGAGCGTTTGGACTTCCTCGACTTCGGCGTCGGGGTCCTGCAAGCGCGCGAGCAGCCGCAAAAGCGCCAGGACGTTCGGCGGGAGCGTGCGCGCGTGCAGGTTTTTCGGCCGCGACAGGAAGTAACCCTGGAACGCGTCGAAACCGAGTGCGCGGCAGCGCTCGAAGTCCGCCTGCGTCTCGACCTTCTCCGCGAGCAGCTCGAGGCCCCGCGCGCGCAGGTCGTGCACGGCGCGCTCGAGCCGCTCGGGGGTCAACGCACGGCAATCCAGCTTCACGATGTCCGTATGGCCAAGCAGCGCCGCATCCCCCGAGTCGGGATCAAAATCGTCGAGCGCGATCCGGTAACCCTTCGAGCGCAGCGCGGTGACACCCGCAATCAGCTCGGCATCCACGCACTGGCCCTCGAGCAGCTCGAGCACGACCTGTTCGGGTCGAAGGGGTATCGGGTAACGCCCGAGGATGAACGAGCGGGTCAAGTTGATGTACGCGATGCGGTCGCCGACAACGCGTTCCAGCCCGATCTCCGTGCACGCGGTCAAGAGCACATGGGCGGTGGCGCGGTCCCCCTCGAGGATCTGCGCGCTCCCGACATCGCCCTGGCGATACAACAGCTCGTATCCGCGCACTTCGAGCCTGCGCCCGAAGATCGGTTGTCGTCCAAGATAGACGTCCACGTTGGAGGGGCTCTCAAGGAAAGGGTCGGGAAGAGGGGGCGGCGGGCGACCGCCAACAACGCCCACACCTTCCTTCGCCCTGCGGACACCGCCGACTGGAGCGCGGCCACCCGCGTCCCCCGAAAATGGCGCAGGGCGTCAATCGGGTCCTTTGGAGGTCGACAAAAACCACTCTCGAGCGCCGGTTTTATCCGGAGACTCGGCCGAAAACTCAGCCGGATACCGCCCAAAGTCCGGTCGAACCGTAACGCTCCCCCGTGTCGCACAGGAGGGTCGCGACGGTCCGGAAGCGGCCGGTTTTCGCGAGCTCGACGGCGGCCCACAGATTGGCGCCCGACGAGGGCCCCGCGAAAAAGCCGAGCTTCGCGAGGGCGTGGCACATCGGCACGGCCTCCTCCTGCCGCACGGGGATGTGCCGATCGATCAGCGTCTGGTCGAGGATCGGCGGGATGAAGTCCCCCGGCGAGCCGAGCGGCTTGAGGCCCTCGATGCCCGGGAACACATCCGGCGCGAGCGCGGCGATGTGGACCCCTGCGTGCGCGGCGCGCAGGCGGCGGCCGACACCGGTCAACGTTCCACCGGTTCCAACGCCGCTCACGAACGCATCCGGCGGCGCGCCGGTGCGCTCCTGGAAACCCGCGAGGATCTCCGCGCCCGTGGTGTCGAAGTGCGCGCGCCAGTTGTCCTCGTTCGCGTATTGGTTCGAGTACCAATAACGCTCGGGTTGTTCGGCGAACAGCCGTTTGGCCGTATGCACCGCGTGGTCGTAACCGTCGAGCGGATCGGTGAGCACGAGCTCCGCACCGTGCGCGCGGATGCGCTCCAGCCGCTCGCGGCTCGCGTTGCCCGGCACGACCAGCGTCACCGGCACGCCGAGGGCGGAGCCCAGCATCGCATAGGCGATCGCGGCGTTGCCTGACGAGGAATCCAGCAATCGGCGGCCGGTGGCGCCCGGCGTCACGTCGCCGCGCGCGAGCGCACCGAGCAGCATGCGCGCGACCGGCCGATCCTTGATCGATCCACCGGGATTGCGCGCTTCGAGCTTCGCGAGGATGCGCACATCCGCGGGTTGACCGGGCAACCCGATCAGCTCGACGAGCGGAGTGCGGCCCACGTGGCTGAGCAGCTCGACGGCGCGCGCGGCCCCGAGGGGGCCAAGGCGCGGTTCGAGCTCCGCGGCGCTCGGCGCCGGACGTTCGAGGACGATGTTCACGGACCTGTGCTCACGCACGCGGCGTTCGTATCGACCAGTGCGGGTCGAGCAAGCCCCGGAGCGCACCACGCACACGCGGGATCGGCGTCGATCTCCAACTCGGTGAAACGCGCTTCGAGCGCGTCGTACGCAAGCAACCGCCCGACGAGCGGATTGCCTATGCGCAGGAGGATTTTGATCGCTTCGACGGCTTCCAGCGTGCCGATCACCCCCGGCAGGACACCCAGGACACCCGCCTCCGCGCAGGACGGTGCGAGTTCGGGCGGCGGCGCTTCGGGGTACAGGCAGCGGTAACAGGGACCGCGGCGGGCCGGATAACCAGGATGTCCCGATTCCGCGGGCTCCACTGGCCAGAACACGCTGACCTGGCCTTCGAAGCGGTAGATCGCACCGTGCACGTTGGGCACGCCGAGGCGCGCGCACGTGTCGTTCACGACATACCGCGCCGCGAAGTTGTCCGTGCCGTCGAGCACGAGGTCGTACGCGCCGATCAAACGCTCGGCGTTGGCCGCGGTCAAGCGCTCGCCGATGGCATCCACACGCACTCCGGGATTCAATGCGAGGATCGCTTCGCGCGCGCTCTCGACCTTCGCGCGCCCGACCCGTCCGTCGGTGTGCAGGATCTGGCGTTGCAGGTTCGTGCGATCGACCACGTCGTCGTCGACGATTCCGAGCGTGCCAACACCCGCCGCCGCGAGGTACAGCGCCGCCGGTGAACCCAGGCCACCCGCGCCGACGATCAACACACGCGAGGCCAGGAGGCGGCGCTGGCCCGCTTCGCCAACCTCTGGCAGGATCAGGTGGCGCGCGTAGCGGGCGCGCATCTCCTGGTCGAGGTTGCTCGGGCGCTCGATCGGCAACCCGAGCGTTTTCCAGCGCTGGAAGCCGCCCGCGACCGACTGCACACGCGTGTATCCGAGCGCAAGAAGTCCCTCCGCCGCAAACAGCGAACGAGTGCCGCCCGCGCACATCAGGTGGACCTCGCGGTCCTTGTCCGGCACCGCGTCCTCGACACGCAGTTCGAGAAAACCGCGGCTGATGCGCAGCGCGCCTTCGGGCGAACCCTCCGCGACCTCGTCGGCTTCGCGCACGTCGATCAACACCGCGCCGCGTCGCAACCCCGCGCTCGCGTCGAAGGGATCAACTTCGCGGATGCGCGCGCGCAGCTCGGCGACGCGGGTGTCCCGTCCACTCACACCGCGCCCCCGGCGACGGCGGGCAGGATCGCAAGCACGTCCCCCGGCGCGACCGGTGTCGCGAGCCCTGCGAGGCTGCGCACGTTTTTCTGGCCGAGGAAGAGGTTGACGAAGCGGCGCAGCTCGCCGTTTTCGTCGAGGACACGCCCCGCGAGTCCGGGGTGCCGATCGATCAGCGCTGCGAGGACCGCGCCCGCGTTCGCGCCGCTGTGCGCCAAGCCGAGTTCGACTGCACCCGCGCCGCCGGTAAAGCTTCGCAGCGGTGTCGGGATGCGCACGGTGGCGGTCAACGCCGTGGGTCGGGAGCTGTGGACCGGACCGGTCGAGGCAGGGGAACTCATCGTTGGGGCACGGCGGGAAGGAAGTGGCGGGCGAGGTCCGCGGGAGCGGGGGCGG
This sequence comes from Planctomycetota bacterium, assembly GCA_038246255.1. GTDB lineage: Bacteria > Planctomycetota > UBA1135 > UBA1135 > RI-242. The sequence continues at coordinate 36,287 of JBBRWC010000008.1, read as the reverse complement.
CCTCGAAAAAGCGGGGATGAAGATCGAGCGCGATCGGCGCGAGGGGTGCGTCGTGATGGGTTTCCTCCCGCGCAACACCCGCAAGGACACGCCAGGAGCGCAGCTCGCGCCGACCGGAGTGCGCGGCAAAACCCACGATCGGGTAGCTCCAACCCTCCCATGCGCGGCTGCGGTCGACGGCAGAGGGGACCGCGCCCGAATCGGGGTGCGAGTGCCACACACCCACGACGGCGACACCCGCGGCGGCCGCGGCCTCCTCGACGGCGAGGTGTTCGAGCGGATCGAGCTCGAAGAGGTCCTCGCAGCGCCCGGGGGCGGCATTCGTCAAGGTGACCACGGCGCGCACGAGCACGCCGCGCGCACACGGCTCACCCACGAGCAGTCCGCAGGCTTCGGCGGGCAGCGCGGCGATCGCCCAGCCCTCGAGGCGGCGCGCGAGGGCGCGCGGCAGGAGCAGGGCGCGATTTTCTAAGGAAGTGTCCACGGTTGTGCCTAGAGGATCGCAAATACCGCGCGCCGAAGGACCTGCGGGCGCGCGCGTCGCGCGCAAATGGGACCGCCCGCTCGCGCAGGATGGCGCGTGGTCCGCGGCGGCGGACGCTGGTCGTGTGCACGGACCTCAACGCACGCGCAGCCACACCCCCAAGCTCGCCAGTTCGGGGCAGGTGGCGATCTCCCTATCCGACCACTGCGCCGCCGGAAGCGGTTCCCAATCGGGCCCCGGGGCGCCCATTCCGCGCGCGCGCAGGAGCAAAGCCCCCGCGGGGAGCGTGTCCGGCGCTTCAGCCCAATGGGGCGCAGCCGGCAGCTCGAACAGCAGGTTGAAGTTGCCCCAGCGGTCGGTCGCGAGCGGCTGGCCCGCACTCGCGTCCCACAGGATCCGCGCGCCCTCCGCACGGCCGTGCCGCGACCGGTTGCGCTCTCGCCCAGCGTCGGCTTGCAGGGCGGTCAACCCCGCGGCGACCAACAGGCACAGAATCAGCCGCGCGGGGCCCGAGACGGTGCGCCACAGCCCGAATCCGAAGATCGCCGCCGCGGCGGCCGCGAAAACTCCGGGTGCCCCCAGCGGCACGGCTGACGCAAGCGGCAGGCCGGCCGCCGCGGCGCCGGACACGACGAATAACAAAGCGGCGCCGGCCGCCCCCGCCAGCATCGCGGCGCGCAGGCCAGCAACCGCCCGAACGGCAGCGCGCAAGAGGGGCTCGGCGGCGCGGGCGGAGCTTGAGTTCCACAGCGCTGCAGCGACCGGTGCGGCGGCGAGCGCGGCGAGGGGCAATAGCGGCAGGGCGTACCGCGCGCGCACCGCGGGCCAGACCGCGAGCACGAGGAGGCCCGGCACGAGGCCGAGGAGCGCTGCCTTCGCCTCCCGGTCGCCAAAAAGCGCGGCGCGGGTGTGCCGTGTCGCGAGGCCCGCCGCTAACAGCAGCGTCGCCGGCAACCCGCCGAGCAACACACCCGCCGTGAACTTCCCGCGGTCCGCAAGATACGTCGCGAGACCGCCGCCGCCCCCACGGCCCAGTTCGCGTCCGAACGTTGCGAGCGCCTCCGCGCCGCCGCCCAAACGCTCGACCAAAACCGTGTACCAAAGCGCCCCTGGCAGCAGCGCGATGGGAAGCGACACGGCAAGCACGCGGACTGCCCGCGCGCGCCGCGTCGGGTCGAAGAGCGCCCCTAGGGCCGGCCCGAGGCCGAACACGAGGCCGAGGGGCCCCTTGGTCAGGAGCGCTGCCCCGGCGAACAGCCCGGCGAACACCCCGGCCAATACCCCCGCGGCAACGGACCCGCCCAGCACGGCGCCGTCCGCGCGAAGCGCCGCGAGGCACGCGCTGGCCGCGGCAAACGCGAGCAGCGCAAAAACCGTGTCCATTTCTCCTAGCTGCGCCTTCGCGGCAAGTTCGGGAGCGATCAGCACGCCGAGCGCCAGGGCGGCCGCAGGCCCATTCCCGGCCGTGCGCCGGGCGGCGGCCAACACGAGCACGCTGAGTCCAAGGACGGCCAGCAGCGCCGGCAAACGCGCGGCAAACGCGGTGACATGCCCCTCTTCAAACACCACCGCCGCGGCCGCGACGCTCCAGAAATAGAGCGGTGGTTTGGCGAGGTAGGGGCGCCCGAAGATGCGCGGCACGGCAAAATCGCCCGTCGTGAGCATCGCTCGGGCCGGCAGCGCGCGGCGGCCTTCTTCGTGGTGCAGTTCGCCGCCCCCCAGACCCGGCCCGTGGACCAGCAAACCCAACGCGAGGAGCGCCGCGGCGAGCGCCAGCGCCGCGGCCCAGTGCGCCCAGTGCGCCCAGTGCGCCCAGTGCACCCGGCGCGCCCTGAGCGCCAAGCGCCGCGCTGCCGACGCACCCTCGGGGTGCATTGAATCGCGGCTGGCGAGACGTTCGAAGGGCGGGGACATTCGGGCTCAGCGTAGGACGCCCCGCGCAATGCCCGAGCGTCCGCCCACGGACCTACGGCGTAGACTTGGTATGGGGCCCGCGGGCGGACCACTCCGGCCGCGAACGCTGCGGCCCCCTACACCCTTGAAACGCACTCCCTATTCTGCGTCTGCCCCGGCATCGCTCCCGCGGTTCGCGGCGCGGTTCGCGGCGCGGTTCGCGGCGCGGTTCGCGGTGCGGCTCATGGCGGGGCTGCTGGTGATATGCCTCGTTGCGGCGTGTGGCGGCGGCGGCGGGGATGCAGGACCCGCGACCCTGGCGGCGTTCGCCGCGCCGACGCCCTACACCGTGCTGGCGGGGCCCGCGATCGCTGTCCAGGTCGATGTAAGTGGCGCCGCGCCGAAGTGGCCGTCGGTGGTTCTGCGCCTCGACGGCCAAGTGGTCCCTTTCACGGCGACCAACATGGTGCTGACCGCGCAGCTTGACGGTCTCGCAGCGGGCCCCCACACCCTGAGTCTCGTGGGTCAGGGCACCAACGGCAAGACCTTCAGCGCCACGGCGGATTTCCAGGTGTACGCCGGGGTTGGACCGGGACCGGACACTGCGGCACCCCCCTTCGGCAGTGCCGCGACCCGGGGCGGCCTCCTGTTTTCGGCGCGCGGAACCGCCTCGAACCAGCGGTTTGGCGAGCGCGCCGTCCTCATCGCGGACGTCGACGGCGACGGCGCGGCGGACCTCGTCGTCGCCGCACCGACCGGTGTCGGCCGCGTCCGTTTGATCTCCGGACGCACCGGCGCGACTCTGTGGGAGGTCCCCGGAGTCGACGCGAACGAGAGTTTTGGCCGCGGCCTCGCGGCGTTCGGCGATTTTGATGGGGACGGAACACCGGACATCGTCGTCGGGGCGCCATTCACCGCGGACGAACGCGGCCGCGTGGACGTCCTTTCCGGCCTGGACGGCACGCGGCTCCATTCCATCCAGGGCCCCGTACCCCAGAGCGGGATGACGGAGGAGTTTGGCACCGCGGTCGCGGGTGTCGGCGACGCCGACGGCGACGGTGTGCCGGACATCGCCGTCGGAACGCCGAAGTTCATGCACAACGCGGTGATCAACATCGGCCGCGTCAGCATCCATTCCGGCGTCGACGGCAGCGTGCTTGGCGAGCGGCGTGGTGTGGCCACCAACGCGCAGATGGGCATCGCGATCGCGGCGATTGGCGACGTGAACGACGACGGTGTGCTGGACCTGATCGCCGGTGCATGGGGCGATCCGACCGTAGGCCCGAGCGCGGGGGCGGCGGAGATCCTGTCCGGCGCCGACGGAGCCCTCCTGCAGCGTTTCCTCGCCGACGCCGTGCAGGACCATTTCGGTTTTGCGGTCGGCGCGGCCAGCGACGTGAACGCCGACGGCATTCCTGACGCGATCGTCGGCGGTTGGGAGAACGGCCTCGTCGCGTTCTGGGCGGGCATGGCGCGGGTGTACTCCGGCGCCGACGGCGCGGTGCTGCACACGTTCTACGGGCTCGCCGCCAACGACAAGTTCGGCGGCGCCGTGGGTGGTGTCGGCGACATCGATGGCGACGGACACGCGGACTTGATCGTGGGCGCGCTGCAAGAGCAAAGCTCGTTCGGAGCGGTGCACATCTTCAGCGGCCAAAGCGGCGAACGTCTTGCGCGCCACACGGGTTTCGTGGCCAACGGCCAGATGGGAGTCTGGGTCGACGGCGGCCGCGACCTCGACGGCGACGGCCAACCGGACTACGTCGCGGGAGCGTGGCTCGAAGCGCTCAATCCGTCGACGTTTCTTGCGGGCGCCGCCTACGCGTGGTCGCGCCGTCCTGTGCGCCTGATTCCCGAACGACCGCGTTATCCGCTGCTCGCGGGCGGCAGTGGCGGGCTCATCCTCGATGCGGGCGCGGAGCGCGCCGGCGAGTTGTTCCTTGTCGCGGGTTCCGTGCTCGCACCCAACCTCGGCGCGCCGCCCCTCGCCCCGTGGCCGCTGGGTTTGGTCGACGCCGCGCAGACGGTGTTGGTGGCGACCGCGGGGGGTGTGCTCGACGGTGTGGGCCGCGCGAACCTGGTGGTGGTTGTGCCCCCCGCCACCGTCGCGCTCGTCGGCAGCCAACTCTTGCGGATCGGTTTTGTCGGGGTGAATCCGGGGCTAGAGGACACGAGCCAACTCGTGCGTTTTGCCCTCGTGCCTTGACGGGTGATTAGGGAAGGTCCGCGTCGAACGCGGGGCCGAGCACAGACGCGAACACGTCGAGGCCGAGTCCACGCCGACGATCGACCCACACGGCCGCAAGCCCGTCCCCGAGCGCAGCGATCCGCGGTGTCGTGCGGTCTTCGACGAAGATCGATTCGCGCTGGTTGACCGTCGCGATTGCGCCGAGCGTGCCGTCCGCGCGAATCCGCCGCGCTTGCACGTGACGTCCACCGGACAGGTCGTCCTGCCATGACACCACGTGGCTGCCGTCCGCGAGTTGCACAACATCCGCGGATTCCTGCGTACCCGCACGCACGCTGACCGGGATCAAGGGTCCGGCGGGGCGCGCGCCGCGGTCAAAACGGCGCGCAAAAATATCGCGGGTCGCCCCGGCGTTGCCCGACCACGCGAGGACAAACCCGCCACCCGTGTCGGGCGCGACACACGGGTCGTGGTCGCCGGTCGCGGTGGGGCTCGGGCCAAATCGCACAGGTTCGCCCTCGGGCTCGAGCGCGCTGGAAAGAAAACGACCGAACATGCGCGGCAGCGCACCCGCGGGCCGCTCGTCCCAAACGACGAGGACACGTCCGTCGTCGAGGGCCGCCGCGTGGGGACGGCCGGGCTCACCGACTTGGGCGCGGGCCAGCACCCGGGGCGCTCCGTCGGAACGGCCGCCCGCGTCCACGCCGCGGTACAACAGGTGCGGGGGCATCCCCTCCGCGGGTGCCGCGATGTCGGCGACGAGAAACCCACCCGTGCCCAGGCCCGCAACCGCCGCGGGCCAGGCGACGGACGAGCTCGGCGCGGCCAGCTCGATGGTGGCGCCGAGCGCCTGACCGCCCGCGTCGACGATCCGCGCGAGGGTGCGCGCACCGCGTTCGTGCTGCTGTTTCCAAACGACCGCCGCTCCGCCCCCGGACGACGGCGCGAGCGCGGCAACGGAGGGCACCGTGGCGCTCCCCGGCGCGCGCGGGTCCCCCGCTTCGAACTCGCCGCCGGCCCAACCGTCCGGACCGAGCCAACGGCCGAAGATGCGCCCCTCGCCCCCGCGCCGGTCCTCCCAGATCGCGAGCGCGAGTCCGTCCCGCGCGGCACCGACCGCGGGATGGGACTGATCGGCGCTGGCGACGTCGCTGTTCCAGCGGCGCTCGGGCCGGTCCAGGTCCCGCGGTCCGATCAAGCGGAAGTACACGTTCCCGTCACCGCCGCGCCGGTCCGTCCACGCGAGGAGCGCGCGGCTGCCCTGCGCCGCCACGCACAGGCCAAAGGCCCCCCGACCGTCGGGCCCGGGCACGGGCAAAGGCGGACCAAGAGGCACCCCGTCGCGGTCCAGGAAGTAGAGCTCGAGCGGGCCGCCGCGGTGGCGCTCGCTGCCCTCCACGCGCCGCTCGACCGCGAGCAAAAGGCCCTGGTCCCACGTGGCGAAAGACACACTCGCCGCGTCGAGCGGCATGCCGCCGCGCTGGGGGCCAAAGTGGCGCCCGGCGGCGTCCAGTCGGACGAGGAACAAACGGGCCTCGCGGCGCAACAACAGCCACCAACCGTCGCCGCCGGGCGCGGCGGCGAGGCCGACCGCCTCGCCGGGTGCCACGTGGCGGACCGCAGGGAGCTCCGCTTGCGCGGCCCGCTCGACCCACAGCGCGACACCGTCATCCCGAGTCCACGCTGCGGCGAACTGCCCGTCCCCGGCTCCCGCGAGGTGCGCACGGCCACGGACCGGAGGGCCGTCGGGGTCGAGGGGGCGGGGGGCGTCCGCGGGCTCGAACAGGGGCTCGTAATGGGCGATAACGAGCCGGTCGCCGACGCGCCCGAGGACACGCGCGTGGCCCTTGGTGTCGAAGGCGACCACGGGTTCGCGCAGCGGCATCGTCGCTGCTACCGATGCCGCTCCCGGCGCCGCTTCGAGGGCTCGCGCGGGCCCCAACATTCCGACTTCCCCGACGAAAAACCGCGCCCGGGCGCCCGCTTTGCCCGGATCGGCGGTCAACCACGCCACGGCTCCGACGAACGGCGGGGCCGCCGCGAGGCTGGGCTCACCGTGCAGGTGCGTGTCGGGGCCGTGCACCGGCTCCTCGGGCCCCAGGGGATCCCCCGCAGTGTCGACCCGCCCGAGCACGAGGCCCTGATTCCCGTGGCGGCCGTCGCGCCAAAGCGCCGCAAACCCCTCGGGTGTCGCGCACAGCCCCACTAGCACCTGCTCGGCTCCACCCCCCGCATCAGCGTGGGCAACCGTGTCCGCGACGCGGATGTCCCGCGCTTCGGGGTACTCCATGCCGGGTGCGCCCGCGGGGTGCTCCCAACCGACCGCGGCCGCGGCGGGTTGCGCGGCGGGCGCTTCGATCTGAGCAACGCAAGGATCCCCGCGCCCCGCGGGTGTGAAAAAAGCAAGTGCGAGGGCGAGCGGGAGGGCGGAACGCATGGGCGAGGTGCGGGGCGGTTGGGGCGGTTGCGGCGGAAAGCCTATCAACCCCCGGCGGGCCCGTTGGGCGCTTCGGCCATTGGAGCGCGCGTCGCTCGGGTATAATCATCGCCCCCTGCGGGCCAAGATGCGGCCGGGGAGCCAACAGGCGCACAGCGCCGCGAATCTGCCGCCGCGCCGTGCGTAGTAGAGGGACTGGTGGCCGGATCGCGCTCCCGTCCGGAGTGTGTTACCGCCCGAGCCTGTCCCCGACGACGCCGCACCCCTCCCACGCAGGCAGCCCCGTACCACCCAAGTAATCCCGACCGGACCGCGCCAATCTCGACACTGGCGGCACCGCGGGGACCAGAAACCGACGCCAGAAGCACCCTTCGAAAAATCTCAGTCGCCCCATTCCGCGGGCCGTTCCCCGACCCCCTGCCGGCCCAAGCCGGCCCTACGCCCTATGAAACTCGTCACCTGTTTGGCCGCTGCGGCGGCGACACCCCTCCTCTTCGCACTCGTCTCGACCGAGGAGAAGGTCGCCTTCTCCGTCGCGGAGGGCCTGTCGCTCGAGAAGTCATTCGCGATGTCCTCGGCGATGTCGATGGACAACTTCAACATGCTGATGAACGGCAATCCCCCCCCGTTCCCCATGGAGATGGAGATGACCGTCGAGGCCAGCCAAACGGTCGAGGTCACCGACGAATACCTGGCGGTGGGCGATGGCCGCCCGACAAAGCTCAAGCGGACGTACAGCACCCTGGATCTCGGCGGAAAGTCCGAGATGGAAAACCCGATGACGGGCCCCATGTCCGCAGACACGTCGGGGGGCAGCGAGCTCGAGGGTTACGCGGTCCTGTTCGACTGGGACGCGCAGGCCAGTGAGTACGACGTGCGCTACGCGGACGAGAAGCAGGGCGACAGCGCGCTGCTCGACGGCCTCGAGGAAGACATGGACCTGCGCGCGCTGTTGCCCAACCGCCCCCTCGCGATTGGCGACACCTACGAGATCCCGCCGACCGGCCTCGTCGGCGTGCTGGCTCCGGGTGGCAACCTGCAGCTCAAGCCCGACGACGCCGAGGCCCAGCAAATGGGCATGGGCAGCGACCAGAACCTCGCCGACATGCTCGGCGAACTGACCGGCAGCGCGACGGGTGAACTGCTCGCGGTGCGCGAGGAGGACGGCCGTCGTATCGCGGTGATCCGCCTCAAGATCGACATCGAGAGCGCTCGCGACATGACCGAGGCCATGCAGACAATGATGGCGAACAACGAGGACGTCCCCGGCGGCATGGACGTCCAGTCCGCCGACGTGGAAATCACGATGCAGCTTGAGGGCGAGCTCACCTGGGATCTCGCGGGTGGTCACTTCGTGTCGCTCGAGCTGAAGGGCGACTTCAGTTCGACGGTCGACGTCGCGATGAGCATGGACCCCGGCAACGGCCCGATGAACATCGAGCAGACGATCGGGATGAGCGGCACCCAGTCCTACGTCTTCGCCACCACGCGCCTTTGATCCCCATCTGAGTCTCGAGCCATCTGACGCGGGTTAGGGTCCCGCCACGCGCGGGGCCCTAACCCCACACAACTCTCTCCGCGTCCCGCCGCCGTTCCCCATGAAACCGACCCACAGACTCGTCCTCGCGTTCGGCGCCGCCGGACTGCTTCTTGCTTGGAATCCCACCGACGCGGAGCCGCGTTTTGCGCCCCAGGTCGGCACCTCGGTCGCAAAGACGTTTGCGAGCGTCATGACCTTCGAGCTCGACGACCTGAGCGTGATGGTCGACGGGGAGAACGTCATGGGGATGATCGGCGTCCCCACGATGAGCATGACGTTGGATCGGACCATCACCGTCGAGGACGAGTACCGCTCGATGGGCGAAGGTCGCCCCTCGAAGGTCGTCCGCACCTTCGAGACACTCTTGACCAAGGCCGACGCCGACGTCGAAATGGCCGGGGAGAGCCAGACCGAAACCTCCGAGGGCAGCAGCGACCTCGAAGGGAAAGAGGTGGTGTTCACCTGGGACGAGGCCGCGGGTGAGCACACCGTCGAATGGGCACCCGACAACAGCGGCGACGCGGCGCTGCTCGATGGCCTCGAGGAGGACATGGACCTGCGCGTGTTCCTACCCGGGCGGGCGGTGAAAACGGGGGATTCGTGGGAACTCCCGCTGTCCATCGTCCAGCGCCTTTGGGCTCCAGGCGGTGACCTCGGCTGGAGCAGCGGCGACAGCGACGAGCAGATGGAAGCCACGCTCAAGGCGTTCACCGGACAGTTTCTCGGCGACAGTCTCGAGCAGATGGTCACGGGCACCCGCACCGCGACATACCAGGGCACGCGCGAGCTCGAGGGTGTGAACGTCGCGGTGATCGCGATCACCATCGACCTCGAGATAGCGCTCGACATGGCCGACATGATCATGGAGCTCGTAGGCTCAATCGCGGAAATGCCCGCGGAGATCGACTTCGAGCTTACGCGCGCCACTTTCACGGGGTCGACCGCGTACGAAGGCGAGCTCCTGTGGAACATGACCGGCGGTTTTGTCCACTCTATGGAACTCGAAGGCACACTCGAGGGCTCGATGGACGTCGAACTCAGCGTCGACGCCATGGGTGAAACGACCGACGTTTCAGCCTCCGCAGTGTTCTCCGGAACCGAGCGCTCCACGGTGACCGCCCAGGGGCGGTGACGGGCACTGCACCGGGCGCTGCACCGGGCACTGCACCGGGCACTGCACCGGGCGCGGACGGCGGGACCTCCCGCGCGATCCGCGCGGCGGCCGACCTCGTCGAAACGCGCGCCGCGTTCGAGGCCCACGAGATCCTCGAGCCCCTCTGGCTGGCCGCGCGGACGCACGACCGCGCGGCCGCCGACTTCCTGCGCGGCCTGATCCACCTGGCGGCGGCCGCCCACCATCGCGCGCGGGGCAACGCCCCGGGCGAGCGCGCCCAGCGGCAACGGGCGGCGCGGTTGCTCGGCCGCATTGCCGCACGCGCGCGCGGCCGTCAGCTTGGCTGGGACCGCGCCGCGCGTTCGGCCTGGTTCGCCGCGCTCGGAGCCGCGCCGCAAAGCTGAGCGCCGGCCGCGACCACCAGGCACCGGAGCGCGCGCGCCTGCAGCGCGAGCGGCAGGTGGCGCGTGGGCGCGACGTGCACAAACAGCCCCCGGGCTCCGTGCGCCCGCGCGGCGCCGAGAAGGTGGTAGTAGGTATGCTCGCAGACGTAGCCGCCGGCGTCCCCGCTGGGGCGCGGCCACGTGGCGGGAGCCCCCGACAGCGCGGCGAGGAGTGGCGCGAGTTCGAGCTCAGTGGCGCGCGCGAACGGTGTGTCTTCCGTCCGCGGCACCGCGACGCCGGGTGTGCCGTCGTTGTCGGGCCGCTGGGCCGTCGGGTCGCGGCGCGCGCGGCGCTCGATCCTCAAGTAGGGCCCGCGGTGGACGCCCAGCCCGAGGACGAGGTCACAGGCGCCCTCCGCGAGCGCCGCATCGAGCTCCGGGCCGACCCGCGCGAACGCGACCGAGAGCACGCGGGCGCGGGCGCTCCAACCCGGGGGCGGCTCGTTCGCGAGCACGTGCGCGAGGCGCTCGCTCGGGTTCTCGGGGACACCAGGGAACGGGCCGAAGCCGGTGACGAGGAGTTGCAGCACGGGCGGGGAGCATAGCGCCCACGCGGTGGCGCCGGGCGACACACCCGGCCCGCGGCACTACACTCGTCCCGCGCGCCCAACGGGGTGCGGCCCCACTCGGGGCCAGCGCCCCCGCACCGCAGTCCGCGACCACCACGCCGGTCCGTCGAGCTGGCTGCCGTGTCCGCGCGCCGACCCCACGCCGGCATGACACCCCTTCCGCAAAGACCCCGCCGCGAACCCGTCCTCGTCGCCAATGGACAGGGCTTTTGGGGCGACTCGATCCTCGGTCCGATCCGGCTGGTTCGCGAGGGACCGCTGCACTACCTGACCCTCGATTACCTAGCCGAAGTCACGCTCAGCATCATGCAGAAGCTGCGCGGACGCGACCCGCAGAAGGGTTACGCGACCGACTTCGTTGCGCTGATCGACCGCATTGCGCCGGAGCTCGTCGCGCAGGGGATCCGCGTCGTCGCCAACGCCGGCGGAGTCAACCCGCAGGCGTGCATGGAGGCGGTGCTCGCCGTCCTCGCCAAACACGGCGCGAAGGGTGTGAAGGTTGCGATCGTCGAGGGCGATGACATCTACCCTGACCTCGACACGCTGCTCGCGTCCGGCGAGGGCCTTGGCAACATGGACACGGGACGACCCCTGATGGACGTGCGTGCGCGGGTGACGAGCGCCAACGTGTACCTCGGTGCGTTTCCCATCGCGCAGGCCCTCGACCAGGGTGCGCAGATCGTCATCACCGGGCGTGGCACGGATCCGGGGCTCGTGCTCGGGCCGCTCATCCACGAGTTCGGCTGGGGCCCGCAAGACTGGGACCTACTCGCGGCGGGCACGATCGCGGGCCACATCGTCGAGTGTGGAGCGCAGTGCACGGGTGGCAACTACACCGACTGGCGCCGCATCCCGGACATGGCGATGATCGGTTACCCGATCATCGAAGCCCACGCCGACGGATCGTTCGCGATCACTAAACACACGGGCACCGGTGGACGGATCGACCGCTCCACCGTCGTGCACCAGTTGTGCTACGAGATGGGTGATCCCGCCCGCTACCTGACCCCGGACGTGATTGCCGACTTCACCAGCGTGAAGATCGAAGACGACGGTCCCGACCGCGTGCGTGTGAGCGGAGCGAAAGGCGCTCCCGCCACACCGACCTACAAGGTCTCGTGCTCGTTCGAGGACGGCTGGAAAGCCACGGGCCAACTCACGATCAGCGGACCGGACGCGCTCGCGAAGGCCAAGCTGTGCGCACAGATCGTCTGGCAGCGGCTCGCGTACGACGGTTTCGAGTATGGCCCCAACGAGCGCATCGAGGAGTACCTGGGGGCCAATGTGTGCCACGCTGGCATTGCGGTGCCCGGCGCCAACGACCCCGCGGAAGTGGTCTTGCGCATGGGCGTCAAAGGCCCCGATCGGCGCAAGGTGGACCGTTTTGGCTCGGAGCTCGTGCCGCTCGTGACGAGCGGTCCCCCGGGTGTGACGGGTTTTGCGGGTGGGCGTCCCAAGGCCACCCAGATCATCGGCTTCTGGCCGGCGCTGCTCGACAAGAGCAAGGTTTCGACCAAGGTCACCGTGGTGGAGTCGTGAGCATGACACGGGTCAAGTTGGAGCGGATCGCGGCGGCGCGCTCGGGCGACAAGGGCGAAGGCTCGAACGTGGGTTTGATGGCGCGCTCCCCAGCCGCCTTCGCGTTCCTCGAACGCGCGTTGACCGAGGACGTCGTGCGGCGACACTTCGCGGGGATCAACGCGGGCGCGGTGAAGCGCTACGTCGCGCCGAACATGCAGGTTCTCAACTTCCTCCTTCTGGACAGCCTCGGGGGCGGCGGTTCGGCGTCGCTCAAGACCGACGCCCAGGGCAAGACCCACGGCCTCGCGCTCCTGCGCCTTGAGCTGGACGTGCCGGACGACGTGCTGGCGGCGACGCCGGCGCCTGCGCCGTGACGCTGCTCGACGACCTGAAAGCGCGCGCCCGCGCGCGCGACCAACGCATCGTCCTCGCGGAATCCTCGGACCCACGCGTGGTGCAGGCGGCGGGGGCGCTGGCGACCCAGGGGCTGGTGCGACCCGTGCTCGTGCGTCAAAAAGGTCTGGGCGCGATCCCCGCGGGTGTCGAGGTCGTCGACCCCTCAACCGACCCGCGCCGCGAAGCGTTTGCGGCGAGCCTCGTGGAGCGCAGGCGCAGCAAGGGCCTCGAGCTGGCCCAGGCGCGCGAACTGCTGATGAATCCCCTGCACTTCGCGGCGGCGATGCTGCGCCATGGCGATGCGGATGGCGCGGTCGCGGGCAGCATCGCGGCAACCGCCGACGTCTTGCGCGCGGGACTTTACGGCGTGGGGACCGCGCGCGGCCTGAGCACCGTTTCATCGTCGTTCCTGATGGTCATGGACCACGGACGCGGTTCCGCGCTGACGTTTGCCGACTGCGCCGTCGTGCCCGACCCGACCGCCGAACAGCTTGTCGACATCGCAATCAGCGCGGCGAGCACTCACCGCCGGCTCGTCGGCGAAACCCCGCGGGTCGCGCTCCTGTCGTTCTCGACGAAGGGCTCAGCGAGCCACGCGAAGGTCGACAAGGTGATCCACGCGGGCGAACTGCTGCGGGTGCGCGCACCGGACCTTTCGTGCGACTTCGAACTGCAAGTCGATGCGGCCATCGCACCGGAAGTGGCCGAACGCAAGGCGCCGCGCTCGCCCCTCGGCGGCCGCGCGAACGTGCTCGTGTTCCCCGACCTCGACGCCGGCAACATCGCCTACAAGTTGACGCAGCGCCTCGCCCACGCAGAGGCCATCGGCCCGCTCGTGCAGGGGCTCGCAAAGCCGTTCATGGACCTGTCGCGCGGCTGCACACCCGCGGACATCGTCCACGTGGCGTGCATTGCGGCGCTGCTCGCGGAGTAACCCCGGTTGCGCGCCCCGGCTCGGACCAACCCGGGCTGAGCGCCTCAGGCGGCGGGCCGCAGCTTGGGCGCAAGCACCCAAGCACCCGCGTAGATCGTTGCGGCGATCCAGATCACCGCGCTGAAGCCGAAGGCGATCGAGAGCACGATCGTCAGCACGCTCCCGATCACGGACGTGTAGCCGTTGACACCCCAGGCCCATGCGGTGAGGCGGCTGTCGCCGCGTGCAATACGCGCAAGCCCGAGCGGGAAGGGCATGCCCATCGCGAGGCCGAGCGGCGCAAGCAGCATGAGCGACACCACGATCCGCATCGGGGTCGACCACATCAGCGTGGCGTCGAAGATCACACCCGAGACCCACGGGAACAGGACGGCGAACAAAACGACGACGCCAAGGGCGCGCCGGGGCTCTTTCACGCGGCCCGAAAGCGCGCTGCCAACACCGCTGAAGATCAGGATGCCGAACAGGACGACCGCCAGGGAATACAGCGGGTTGCCGAGGTAGAGGATGAACCGCTGGGCGAGCACGACCTCCACGAGGATGAAACCGCTGCCGAGGGCCGCGAAATAACCCAGCACCGGCAACGTGCGGCTGCCGGGGAGGTCGCGTGCGAGTCGGCGCAAGGGCGCGATCACGAAGAACCACGCCACACCAGCCAAGAGGACCAGCAGCACCATCAGGATGCCGTGTGCCGTGATGCCGCCGAGCGGGTTGAAGAAACTCTCGCGCTCGAACAGGTGGCGGAAGCGCGACACCTCGAAGAAGAACGGACGGTCGTCGCGCGGCGGCGAGACGTCGTAGGGATAGTCCGCGTAGAACTTGGCTTTGTCCGGCGCCGCGGCAAACGCTTCCCACTGGTTCTGGATCGGCTCCCGAGTCACCGGGTGGTTCCAGGGCGAAGGCCGCAGCGGGTGGTAAAGCGGGCGGAACGCGAGCGCTTCGGACGTCGTGTCCAGGGTCGCGAGCTCGGCGTCGGTGAACGGGTCCTTGCCGAACAGGATCACGCTGAAACCGCGGCTTTCCACCAGGTAGAGGTGCCGCGCGGGATCCTCGATGCCCGCGTTCTGAAGCGCGGTGTAAGCGAGCGTGAACAGGCGCAACGTCTCGCGCGGGTGGCCGGTTTTTTGGTCCGGCAGCACCCAGCGGGTGAGCGTGACGAGGCCGCCCGGATTTGTGCGCTCAAGGTAGGTTTCGAACGCCTCGATGGTGTAGAGGAAGTTCTCGCTGAGCGTGAACGCGCCGGCTTGGGTGGTGCTTGCCGTGTCGACACCCGACAGTTGGACGATGTCGTAGGTACGCAGGTCGCGCTCGAGGAAGTGGCGTCCTTCGGCGACATGGATCTCGACGTGCGGACTCGCTTCGGGGTCGTAGAGCCGCCCTTGGAAGTCGAGGAACGCGGTTTTGACCGCGCGCACGACACCCGGATTGATCTCGACCCCCACGATGCGCTTCGCTCCAAAGCGCTCGGCCGTCATGAGGTCCATGCCGCCGCCGGCACCGATGCACAGGATCTCGGCCCCCGGGCGAATGCGGTGCACGAGGCCCGCCGGCAGGTACTCGAGCACCTCGTGCGGACGGCCATCCCCCGCTTCGTCGTAACGGCGCCACTCGGGCACGTTGGTCATGGCCCAGGAATCGATCGTGATTCCCTTCTGGCGCGGCATATCACCCTGGAAGCGCGACGAAAGGCCCCACAATCCCCAGGGCGGCAGGCTGCGCGGCCACGTGAACGCGTCGACGCGCGAAAGCGAAGTCCACTCGGTGAACTCGACGAGCGACGTGGGCCGCGAGACCGCCTTGCCGTCTGGCCCGCGCGGAATCTGCTCCGGATCGACACGCACCGTGTCGCCGAAGGGCGTCTTTGCGAACAGGCCCTCGGGACCGAACTCGTAACTCGTGTAGACGAGCTCATCGCCGTTGTTGAGGATCGCGAGCTGGGGCCGGTTCTCCCGATCCCACTTCTCCACGTGGGATAGCGGTTTGCTCGAGGGCGCCGCAAGGTGCAAGACACCTTCGCGCCCGGGCGTCCCGAGCACGAGCGCGATCGCGAGCGCGGCCGCCGCCGGAACGTGCAGGGATGCGCGTCCGCCATCGAGTGCGAAGCAGAGGCCTCCGAGTGCGACCAGCAACGCCGAAACCAGCACGACGTCGGGCGCCGACAGGTTGAATCCGTCGAACAGCGCGATCGCGAGGCCGCAGCCCGCGCCGGATCCCAGGAGATTCGCGCTGTAGACCTTGGCCGCGCGCTCGCGGTGGAGCGTCAACGTGGCGCTCACTGCCGCTCCCATGAAAAAGAACGGCAGGATCAGCGCGAGGATGATGAAGACTAACGCGCCCTCGTTGCGGTCCGCGATCAGCGAAAACGCGTCGACGCGCGTGTGCACGACGAGCCACAGGGTCGCCGCACTCGCGAGGGCCGCCCAACCGGATAGGCGCGCAAAAAGCGCTCCCCCGCCGAGTACGAGGTCGGGCCAGCGCGCCAGCACCACGCCGCTGATCGCAAACCCGAGCATCGCGATCGAGATGACGAGGAAGCCGAAGTGGTACCAAAGAACAATCGAGAAGATTTTGGTCAGCGCGATCTGCTGCAACAGCAGGCCTGCGGAAACCAGGAACAGCGCCAGCAGTCGGCCGGCGGGCACGGGGGCATGGTCGGGGCTAAGGGACCCCGCGACTTCGGCGCGCATGGGGGGATGTCTCGGCGTCGGGGCGGGGATCGGTGCGGGTGGGGGCACGGGGCCACAGCCACGGAAACAACAAGTAGGGCGGTGAGGATACGGGGTCGGACGTGGGGGGCGGCCCCCTGGAGGTCCGCTTTGGCGGCGCGGTCCACGCGCGGGCCTCCAACGACCCCGTCGACTACGACGACTCCCCGATCATCCCGTCGTCCGCCCCGCCACCGTCCGCCCGAGCTCTGGTAGGCTCCCTGACCCTCCCGACCTCCGCCGAGCCATGCTCCACCACCCCCGCCTCTTCCCCGTCGCTGTCCTCCTCGCCGCGCTCGCCGTCGCAAGCGCCGGACCGGGCTGCGGCGGAGCGCCCGCGGAGCGCGTCGAAGCCGCGTCGGTCGGCGCCGGCGTGTCGCAAGCGGCCCGCGCGCTCCCGCCCCCCGCACTAGCCGCGCTCCCCGTCCCCCGCACCCAAACCCTCGGGAAGGGCGTGGTGGTGGACGTGGAGCACGACGGCGACGGGCCCGCCCTCACACCCGGCGGACGCGCGCGGCTCCACTACACGGCGCGGGTCGCCGGGGCGGACACGGCCTTCGACGGCACCCTGTCCCGCGGGGTGCCGCTCGCGGTGGAGCTCGGCCGCACCCCCCTCGTCCCCGGCCTGCGCCTCGCGCTGGAGGGGCGCAGAGCCGGCGCACGGTTCACCGCCCGCGTCCCCGCCGCGCTCGCCTGGGGGGATTCGCCGAGCGCGCCCGTCCCGGCGGGCAGCGACGTGGTGTTCGACGTCCACGTGGTTTCGGTCCCATGAAACACATCCCGCTTTCGCCCGTGCACCGCATCCGGAGCCGATCGGCTCGCAGTGCCGCGCGTGTGGCCACCGCCCTCGGCCTCGCCGTGGCTCTCGCTTCGTGCGGCCTGTTCCGCACACGCCCACCCGTGTACCCCAAGTTGCTGCTGGAGGGCGAAGTGCTGGTCCAGGACCTCGTGGTGCCGGACGACCCCGCGCTGCCGCTCGCCGAAGTGGGATCCCGGGTGACGCTCGATTACGAAGCCCGGGTGCTCTACGGCGCGGTGCTCGATTCCAGCCTTGAGCGCGGCCAACCGGTGACCTTCACGCTGGGCTCGGGTGATATGCCGCTCGTCGGGCTGGAGCGTGGTGTGCTCGGCATGCGCATGCGCGGTCGCCGCCGCATCGTGGCGCCGCCGGAGCTGGCGTTTGGCGAAGCGGGAATCCCCGGCCGCGTCGAACCCGACACGACGGTCGAGTTCATCGTCGAGTTGCGCTTGGTGGAGCCGCCGAGCGACGGTTAGGCCGTCACCGTTCGAGCGCGGGCAACCGCCCGGAAACGGAAAAAGGGCAAGAACCGGAGTGTTTCTCCGATCCTTGCCCTTTTCGCACACGCGCACGCACGGAGCCGCGCGCAGCACGCCGAATCAGTCGAGGTTGGTCTTCGAGGAGCAGGCCTTGGCTTCGCTGCACTCGGCTTTCGCTTCCGTGCATTCGGCCTTCGCGGCTTCGCTGCATTCAGCCTTTGCTTCGCTGCATTCGGCCTTCGCGGAGCTGCACGCGGCGGCGTCGGCCGGCGAAGCGAGCACGGCGCTGCCCATCATCGCGTACTCACCCGCCTGTGCGCCTTCGATTTCGTCGCCTTCGCAGCCGGACGGCTCGCAGGCGGTGGGGTCGCAGGGCTCGGTGCAAGCTTCAGTCGCCTTGACGGCGCAGCAGCCGGCGTCGGCCACAGCCGCGACCGTCGAAACCGTGGTGACTTCGACCACGTCTTCCGCGGGGCAGCAGGGCAGATTCAGTCCGCCTTCGGAGTTGGCGTAGAAGGCGTAACCGCCACCGGCGGCGACAAGGGCAATGGCGAGCGTCAGAATGGACTTCATGGTGGTGGCGCGGGTGCCCGCGGCAGTTTGGGTAGGGAAGCAGCCCGCCAACGCGAGCCGGTGGTCGATTGAACCTTGGGCCTATCGGCCCGAACTCTCCTAGGCTACGGCATGGATCCGAACCTGTGACACGGGCTCCGTGTGATTTGCGTCAAGGTCGTCCTCCCGGCCGCCCCGGTGACGGGCTCGCCCGGCCAGTATCTAGGAAACTTCCATGTGAGTTGTGTTCAAGCGCCCACATTGGGGGCTGAACCGAATCCAAGGGGGGCCCAGGGCCGTGCGCGAGCGCTATAACGTCCCCCGATGCCGCGGCACCTCTTGGACGCCCTCGATCGCCCGCCCCTCGTCCTCGACGGTGCCATGGGCACACAGCTCCTGGCGTCGGGATTCGACCCCCAGCGCGATTTCCTGGGGCACGCAGGCTGCTGCGAGGTCCTGAACCTCACGCGCCCCGAACAGGTGCAGGCGATCCACGAGAGTTACCTGGACGCGGGTTGCGACGTCATCGCGACCAACTCCTTCCTCGCCGCGCCGCACCAGTTGGCGGCCCGGGGGCTCGAGGGGCGTGCCAGCCAGATCAACCGCGCCGCCGCGCACGCCGCGCTTTGCGCGGCCGATGCGTGGCGGACGGACGCCGTGCCGCGCTGGGTGCTGGGCTCCCTCGGACCGGGGCCCGCGGACCCCGCGACCTCGCCCGCCGCGCTGGAGGAAAGCTGGCAGGCGCAGGCGCGCTGGCTGGCGGAGGAGGGCGTCGACGGACTGCTCCTTGAGACGTTCACCGACGCCGAAGTCCTGCCGCTCGCCCTCCGCGCGGCGCGGCGCGGCCTCGAGCGCGCGCGTCGTCCTCTGCCCCTGTTCGTGTCCCTCGCCGTCGGCCCCACCGGCCAACTCGCCGACGGTGAACCCCTCGAGGCCATCTTCGACGCGTTTTCGGCCTCGCCGCCCGACCTGCTCGCACTCAACTGCCTCGGCGACTTGAAGGAGCTCGACCGTCTGCTCGGTCGCATGCGCGCGCGCTGGAGCGGCCGCCTCGGGACCTACCCGAGCGCCGGTTTGCCGACGGGAATCCCGCCCGCTTGGCCCATCGGCCCGGACGTGTTTGCAGAAGCCCTGGGCGAACTCGTGGCGCGCCACGGGCTTGTGTTCGTCGGTGGCTGTTGTGGCACCCGACCCGAACACATCGCCGCGCTCGCGCGCCTTCTGCATCGCCCGGGCGCGGCACCCAAACCGACAGCCGCGGATTTTGCGGAGTTCGAAGGCGGAGACTTCGACCTCGCGGACAACTTCGAGACGGGATCGCAAGAGCCCGATGCCGAGGGTCCGACCGGATCTGGCGACGACGCCCCGTCGGGATACGACCGGCCGCGGGGTGGCTCGCGCGCTTGAGCGCACCTGCGGATGCTGCGGGCTCTGGCGGCGCTACGGGCTCTGGCCGCGAAGCCGATGAAGCCGGCGATCCGCACGCGCGTCTGGGGTCACTTGGTGCGCCCGCTGCACCCGCAGCGCCAGCGCGGGTCGCGTCGCCGGTGACGCCGCCGCTCGCGGTGGAGATCGCGGGTTGGTACGGCATGCTCGCGATCCTCGCCGCGTACGCAGCCTCGAGCTTCGGTTGGATCGAACAGGGAGTGCTCTACCAAATGCTCAACGCGACGGGCGCGGTCGGGGTTGCGCTCGTGTGTTATTACCGCCGCACGTGGCAGGCGTTCCTGCTCGAGGTCGTGTGGGGCGCCATCGCGTTGGCCGCGTTGGCGTCGAGCCTGTTCTGACCGCAGGCCCGCGCGCGAGCGTTCAGCCCGCCCGCCCGAGCGATCCGGACGCCCGGCGGGCGACCACCCGCTGGTTAGATGTGCGGCGGCCGAGCGCGATCGCGAGACGGTCGAGGGGCAGGAACAGCGCCAGCAGCGCAGGGTTTTGGTAGTGCAGGAATCCCAGGTGCCGCGGCGACGCGCCATGCACCCGCGCGCGGTTGTAGAGGGAGTTGATCCAAAAGGACGTCGAGATGAGCGGGCGCTGCTCCTTGACTTCGAAGCCTTCCTCGTTCAGCAGGCGACCCAGGGTGGTCGGCGTGAAAAGGTTCCAGTGCCGCGGCACGTGGTATCCACCCCACAGTCCGTCGCGGAACAGGCGCTCGTCCCAGCCCGCGACAGCGGGTGTCTCCACGACAAACACACCGCCGGGCGCGAGCAACCGGTGGATGCGGCGGCACGTGTCCCTTGGATCCGCGACGTGCTCGAGCACCTGCATCAGCACAACGAGGTCGTACCCCCCCGCCGGAGCCTCGAAGTCCTCGAGCCGACCATGGTGCATCTTCAATCCGCGCGACCGCGCGCGTTCCACTGCGCCGACGTCGATGTCGAGGCCCTCGAGGCGCCATCCCGGCGGTCCCGCGCGCTTGAGCACCGACAAAAAACGCCCATCGCCGCAACCGACGTCGAGGACGCGCGCATCCAGCTTCGGCACGTGCGCGGCGAAGGCGGTGGCTTTGGCCGATTCGAGCCGCCCGCGCAGCGCCGCCACGAGGGGCTGGTCGCGTTGGGCTTCGTCGAACGAATAATAGTGCGGCGGGTAGATCCGGGCGAGTTCGGACGTCGCCGGGCGTTCACGCAGATAAACAAGGCCACATCCGTCGCAGCGGACATAGGTCCAGCTTTGGCGCGACGTGCGGTACTCATAGTCGTACGTCGTCGCGACGGCGCGGTGCCCGACCGGTCCGCACACGCAGCAGTCGACGGTTTGGGTGTCGAGGCGCGCGGGGATGCTCAAGTCTGCGCGGAACGGCGGCGGGGCGCTCATCGCTCGCGCAGGGTCGTCCGCACCGGCACCCCGCGGGCTTCGAGAAAGTCGCGCTTCGCCCGAAACGCCGCGCCATACCGGTGCCAGGGAACGCTGGCCCACGCGTGGTGCAGCCCGTGGTACTGGTGCATCAGAAAAAACGGCGCCAGCCAGTTGAGCGCAAAAATGCGTGTGTCCTGATAGCGCCCCGCTGGCAGCCCGCGGTGCGGAAGGACGTTGACGTACCAAGCGTGGATCCACATCGCGCTACCCTTCGGCACGATCCAGCAGCAAAGGACCAACAGCGGGCCCGCCGTCCAGGCGAGCGCGGCCATCGCGCCGAGCGCGAGCGCGAGTTGGGCGCGGTCCGCCCAGGGTTCAAAGGCCGGTTGCCCACTCGCCAAGACGAGCCGCCGGGTGCGCGCGATGCCGGCGGGATAACGCATGGGCAGGCTCCAGATCGATCCACGCAGGAACCACTGGTCGGGGTCGCGCTCGGGATCGTTCGTGTGCGCGTGGTGAAGCTGGTGGCCGCGTCGGATCGTGAACCAGGGGATCAGCGCCGGGAATGCGCCCAGGAGGCCGACCACGTGGTTGCCGAGCGCTCCCTTGAAAACGAGCCCGTGGACCGCCTCGTGCCACACCGTGAACGACAGGTTGAGCGCGACCAGCCCGACGGCCACGTGGCCGATGAGGCGCGGCAGCTCGCGGGGCGCGAGGAGCTCCGACGTCGGACCCGACGGGAACCACAGCGCATTGGCGATCAGCAGCACCCACATCGCCGCGAGCAACGCGAGCGTTCGGATGTCGACGCCGGGATGCGCAAACAGCCGGTTTGAGTTCGGGAGCGGGCCATCCATGGCAGCGCCCCATTCTACGGGCCGCGGGCCGTCCTCCGGCCCGGTCGGCCGCGCTAGCCTACGCGCCGCGCGCGTATGCTCGCGTCCCGTGGCCCAAACGCCCCAGAAACTCGCGCTCGTCCTGAGCGGCGGCGGCGCACGCTCGGCCTACCAGGTCGGCGTCCTGCGCCAACTGGGTCGCCTGCGCCCGAACCTCGCAGTCGACATCCTGACCGGGGTGTCGGCGGGGGCGATCAACGCCGCCCACCTCGCCCAGTCGCGAACCGACTTTGGCCGCGCCGCTGCGGAGCTCGCACAGGTCTGGCTTGACATCGCCATCGAGGACGTGATCGACGCCAACAGCTCAAGCCTCGCGGGCAACGCCCTGCGGTGGGGTCTGCGCCTGGTTTCGGGGGGTCGTCGCACGGCCACGCCGGCACGCGGGCTCGTGGACACGGGGCCCCTTGGCAACCTGCTGGAACGTGTGCTCGAAACCGACGCTTCGGGGGCCCTGCTCGGTGTTGAGGAAAACCTGCGCGAGGGCCGTCTGCGCGCCCTCGCCATCACCGGCACCAACTACGGCACGGGGCGCGCCGTGACGTGGGTTCAGGGTGCCGACATCGAGCTGTGGGAGCGCCCCGACCGCACCTCGCGCCGCGCCCGCATCGCCGTGCCGCACATCATGGCCTCGGCCGCGCTGCCGCTGCTGTTCCCCGCCGTCGAACTGGGTGGCGAGTGGTACGGCGACGGGGGCATCCGCCTGGCGGCACCGCTCGCCCCCGCGATCCACCTCGGCGCGGACCGCTTGCTCGCGATCAGCACACGCTATCCGCGCACACCCTCCGACCTCGCCGAGCCCGCGACACGCGGTTACCCCGCTCCGGCGCAGATCGCGGGCAATCTGCTGAACGCGATCTTCCTCGACCTGCTCGACCAGGATGCGATGCACCTGGAGCGCATCAACGGCTTGATCGCGCGCTGCCCGGGCCCAGAAATCTTCCGGCGTGTAGCGCTGCTGGTCATCCGGCCGTCGACGGATCTGGGGCGCCTCGCCAACCACTATGAAGCGCGGCTGCCGCGTGGATTGCGCTTCATGACTCGGGGTTTGGGCACACGTGAGTCGCGTTCCAACGACCTGCTGAGCCTGATCATGTTCCAGAACGACTATCTGGCACAGCTCGTCGAGTTGGGTGAGCGCGACGCGCTCGCGAACCAGAGCGTGTTGCTGGCGTTCGTGGACGGCGCGTCTGCGTGAGCGTTGGCGCGCGCGCCCGCGGGCGTCACTTGTAGTGGTCCTTCCACATCTTTTCGAAGCCTTCGATGTCCACGCCAAACAGGCGGTCGAGCTCGCGTTCGATCGCGGGGATGTCGCTGCGCCGCAGACTCCCGATGGCGTGGATGAAGTCCTGAAATTTCCCGCGTGTGCGCTTGTCACTCTTCACGAACGCGATGATCGACCCTGCCTGCACGTAGTTGTCGCCGGCCGCGCTACCGCCCGAAACGCGGTCTTCCGCGCTCGAATACAAAAGGCTGGACAGGGCGAAGAACTCGCGAAACGGCGTGTAGATGCCGCGGCGCGCCGCACCGCGCCCGAGGTTCTTCAGGCTATTGTCGTCCCCTTCCATAAACTCGGCGACACCCTCTTGGAACCACGACCCACCCCCCGCAAGCAGGAGGCGGTTGGCGAAGATCTGGTGTGTCGCTTCGTGGATGTGGACGGTGTCCTTCGGGGACTCGTAGTAGGTCGCGTACCAATCGCCGCTCGCGACACCCTTAGAGCGCGCCGCGGTCTCACGTGGCCAGCCGATCTTCACGCCGAGGAAGTCGTAGTACTCCTCCGGCAGACGGAACAGGAAAACCGGCATCAAGCGGCGTCCTTCAATCTCGGCGAAGGGGTACACCTTTTTGATCGCGGAGAAGTTTTCCTCCATCGCCTTCGCGAAGGTATTCCCGCCTGCGGAGTTCGTGAAGATGATGTAGTTCTTGGTCCGAATGACCTTGTCCAGATCGCCATGCAGATCGACGGGCACATCCTTCTTCCAGCGCGTCTCGACCTCTTCCTCGGTCCACTCCGGCGCGCGCGCTGGACCGGCATAGCGGATACCGTCCTTGATGAAGGTGTCGATCGCAGCGCGCGACGGTTTGTCGAGCTTGCCCGTCACCGTCACCTCGAAGACGTAGCAGTGGGACGGCACCACGCCCGCGACGACGAACAGCATGCCGGCGACATCGGTGCCGCTCAGGCGCTCGGCCACCAACGTTGCAGCGTAGGGAGCGATGCCGAACGGACCGGGCACGAGTTCCATCGACCCAAAACGCATGTGGGGGCCGCGGTTCGGGTCGTCTGCGATGTTGCGCAGGACGAGGCTGGCGACGAGGTCGGGCTCTTCGATCGCAAACTCCGTCCGCGGCAAGCCAAACAGTGCGATCCGCACGCCCGCATCACCCAGGGTGCCCGACCAGGCGCCCAGGACCTGGCGGCCGTCGGGGCCGTGGCTCTTCAGGCCGTCGAGGGGGGGCAAAACTGCGCGGATGCCGACTTCCTCGAACTCCACCTTCCGCGGGTCCTCGGCGGGGTCTTCGGAGTGTTCCTGGTCTTCTTGCGCCGGGGATTTCGCGGTAGGGCCCATCGGGGTCACGCCCGTGGGCGCGGTCCACAGGAGGGACGGCAGGGTCGCGGCGAGGGACGCGATCAGCGCGGTGGGCAGCGTGCGCATGGGGATTTGCGGAAACCGGTAGGACGAAAGCGAACGGGGCTAGGGGCTAATCTAAGAACCTGCGCAAGAGAAGGCGGTCCGTTCCCAAACAATCTCCACCCGCGCCGCGCTCGCCCGAACCGTAGTCGCACGGATCCGCCCCGCCCCACCCCGCCCCACCCCGCCCACGGCCGCCCACGGTCACCGCTGAGCCATGCCCGACCGTCCTCCCCCGCCCGGGTCACCCCCCCCGGGCCCGCCCCCCTCTGGAGCTAGCCCCGGCAAGCTCCCGGGCCAGCGCTCCGACGACAGCGGGCCCCTCGTGCGGTATTTCACGGCGCTGCAGTCCGGGCGCACCGAGTCCCTGGCGGCGCTCGAAGGCCGCCATCCCGAGCTCGCCAGCGACTTCGATGCCCTGCGGCGCACGTGGGAGCGCCTGGGTGAGCACCTCGCAGCCGCCTGGTCGACGGAGCTGACCGGTCCGACCGGGACCCTCGCGAACGCGAGTTCGGGCGTCAGCAGCGCGCTTGGGGACGCGCGGCTCGAGCGCCTGCGCGCGCGGGGCGCCGCCGAGGAGCGTTACGCGCAGGGCCGCGAGATCGCCCGCGGAGGGATGGGATCGATCCGTGCCGTGTGGGACACCGACCTGCGGCGCCGGCTCGCGATGAAGGTGATGCTGCGGCCCGAGGACCGCGATCCCGGCGCCGTCAGTCGGCCCCCGGATGGGCGCATCGTCGCGCGTTTCCTGGAAGAAGCGCAGATCACCGCGCAGCTCGACCACCCGGGCATCCTCCCGGTCCACGAGATCGGCCTCGATGCCGAGGGCCGCCTCTACTTCACGATGCCGCTCGTCGAGGGCCGGCACCTGGGGGAGATCTTCAAGCTCGCCCGCGCTGCCAGCGAGGGCTGGACCACCACGCGGGCCGTGGGTGTGCTGCTGCGTGTCGCGGAAGCCGTCGCGTTTGCGCACGAACGGAGTGTCGTCCACCGCGACCTCAAACCCGAAAACGTCATGGTCGGCCGCTTCGGCGAGGCGTACGTGATGGATTGGGGCCTCGCGCGCGTGCTCGAGGCCTTGGATCCGCAGCGCAGCGGGCCGAGCACGACGGTCGACCTCCTGCGCGCGCGCAAGCGCAAACCGCGGGACGAGCGGGTGCGAACGGACCGCGCTGACGGTGGGCTCAACGACAAGGGCGAGTTTGTCACCCTGGACGGGGACATCGTCGGAACACCCGGTTACATGGCGCCCGAGCAGGCGCGCGGCGAACGCGCCGGAATCGGCCGCGCCGCGGACATCTACGCGCTCGGCGCGATCCTCTACCAACTCCTGTCGGGTCACGCGCCGCACCTCGATCCAAAAAGCAGCACAAGCGCAATCCCGCTGCTCGAGCGCATCCTCGAGCACGAACCCGCGCCCCTGGGCACGCTGGCCACGGACGCACCCGACGAGCTGGTTGCCATCGCCAACCACGCGATGCGCCGCGATCCCCTCGAGCGTTATCCCACGGCCGCCGCCTTCGCCGAAGACCTGCGCGCCTACCTCGAAGGGCGTGTCGTCAGCGCGTACGAGCGAGGCGCGCTCGCCCAAGCGAAAAAATGGATCCTGCGCAACCGCGTGCTCGCGACGGCGTACGCGCTCGTCGCACTTTCGGTCGTGGGGGGCAGCGCGACATTCATCCGCCAGCAGCAGGCCAGTCTCGGGCGTCTGCGCGCGGAGCAGGCCCGGACCGAGCGCGCGCGGACGGACGCGGACGCGGCGCGCCAGCGCGCTGAAGCCGGCGAAACGGCGGCGACCGCGTCGAGCTACGCGGCGAACATGCGCGCAGCCGACCTCGCGCTGCGCAGCGGCGGTGCCAGCGAAGCGCGCCAACGGCTCGCCGACTGTCCGCCGCAGTTGCGCGACTTCGAATGGCATCACCTGAACGCTCAACTCGACACCAGCCTCGCGCGTGTGGCCGAGGTGGGCGATCGACTGCTGTGCGCCGATTTCCACCCCTCGGGTTTGCTCGCGACCCTGCGCGCGCTCGAGCCGACGCGGGTGGAGGTTGCCGTTTGGGAAGCCCAAAGCGGCGCACGACGGTTCGCACGCGAGTTCGAAGTGGTGGACAACTGCGGCCGCGCGTTCGCGCCAATGCGCGGTCTCCCAAGCCGCGGCGGCGCCGTCGGCTTCCACCCGGATGGCGAGCGCATCGCGGTGGGGCTCGGCGACGGTCAACTGATGCTCATCTGCGCCGTAGACCCGCGGGCTGAGCCCGAGGTCCTCGCCCGGCGCAACGCGTCGAGCGCGCCTGACCGCGCGGGTGACGCCGTGCACCATGTTGCGTGGTCGTCGCAAGGCGAGTGGCTCGCCGTCGCGCTCGAGCGCCGCGCTCCGCACGGGGTCGCGCTCTATCGGCCGGCTGAAGGTCCCGACGTCGTGCGGATCCTGGAGCGCATGGGACGCCGTCCGAGCGCGATCGCATTCGACCCGGGTGGCCCACAGCTCGCGGTGGGTTACGACGATGGGAGCGCCGCCCTGTGGAACGCAACCGCGGATCCCGAAGCGGGACCCACGGCTGTGTTGATCGGACACCGCGGCATGGTCACGACCGTGGGCTTTGCACCCGACGGTGCCACCGTCGCCACGACCAGCGTCGACCGCACCGCGCGGGTGTGGAAGGTGGAGGACGGCGAACTCGTCGCCGTCGTGCGTCGCCCGGCCGGTGCGCTCGCCACTCTCGCTTTCACCGCGGAATCCCTCGGCGGCGGCTCCGACGACGGCGAGATCACCCTGTGGGATCCACGCGACGGCCGCCAAACCGGCGTGCAACGCGGCAACACGGCGCCCGCCCTGGCGCTCGGGCTCGCGCAGGACGGCGAGCGCATGTGGAGCGTCGACGAGGCCGGTGACTGGCGCGTCTGGGATGCGCGGCTCGGCTCGGCGGTGACGGAGGTCAGCCCGCGCCGGCTCGGACGCAACTCGCTCGAGTTCTCACCGGACGGCACCCGCATGTTGATCGCACGGGCACACTCGCCCGAAGTCTGGGACGCGGAGGTGCTGGAACCGGTGCAAATGCTCGCGAAGGGCAACATCGCCAACGGCATGGTGGCCTTCACGGCGGACGGCCGGCGCGTCGTGGGGTCGAGCTCAACTTCGGGGTACGTCTGGGACACCGCGACGGGCCGTGTGCTCGCCACGCTCGATCCGCCCCCCGAATGGGGCGGCGGCGCGGTCAAGCTCGAATTCGCGATGGCGCCGGAGCGCGGCTTCGCCGCCCTCTACTTCAGCAACGGATTCATCGCGGTCTACGACCTCATGCGCGCCCCCGAGGACGGCAGCGGACTCGCGCCCTTCGTCCAGTGGGACGTTTCGTCGCACCTGCCGCGCCTGCGCCAGGTCGCGCGCGGAAGTCGGCGCCTCGAAATGTCCGCGGACGGGCAGTTCCTCGGCGTTTTCGACCCCGAACAGTCGCTCAAGATCTATCGACCGAAGTCAGGAGCCCTCGTCGCGCAGATCCGCTTCGCCGCGGGCGAGATCCAGGCGGAACGCGGCGAAATCTCCGCGCCGTTTGCGTTTGCACCTGCGGGTGGAATGCTCGCGGTCGCTGTGCGCGACACCACAGGCCTGCACCGGCGCATTGCGCTCTTCGATCCGGCCACGGGTCGGCGCACGGGCACCCTCGACGGTCACACGGATGGACTCGCGAGCCTGCGGTTCTCACCCAACGGCAAGCGGCTCGCGAGCGGCGCGGACGATGGCTCCGTGCGCCTTTGGGATCCGATCGCCGGCGAAACGCTGCTCGTCCTTGACGCGCACGAGGAACCCGCCGTGCAAGTCGCGTTCAGCTCCGATGGGACGCGTTTTGCAACTCTCGGCCTCAACCGCGGTGTCCGCATCCATGAGACCACGCCCCCGCGGCTGCGTTTCGAAAGCCGCACGCGCAACGCGGCGGCGCGGCGTGCCGCGATGGTGCTGTTTGGCGGCGAGCGGACCGTTCCCGGGCTGCGCGTAGAGGAATCGGCGAGCGAGCCCGTGCGCAAGGCGATCGAGCGGCTCGCGCGGTTGCTCGCCGACGATCCCGCGCGCCTCAACATGGATGCCTGGGAAGTGGTGCGACGTCCTGGCGCGTCCGCGGAGGAGTACCAGTTTGCGCTCGCCCGCGCCCAGGCCGCGGTCAAGGCCCATCCGGACGATCCCATCTACCGGCGCACGCTGGGTGTGGCACGCTTCCGCGTCGGCCAGCTACGCCTCGCGATCGTAGACCTCGAAGTGTCGACCGAAAGCCAACCGCGGCGCATCGGCGGCGACAGCGACACACCGCGCCCGCCGGGACGGCCCGAAGAGTGGGCCGTGCGCGCGCTCGCCCATTACGAACTCAGCGAAGTCGACAAGGCCGAGCTGTGCCGCGACAATTTCGAGCAACTGATGGCCGAGCCGTTCTACGCTCGCGACGAGGACGGACGGCACTTCATCGGCGAGCTCGAGCAGGTGGACGAGCGGCTGGAAGACCCGTCGGAGCGGCCAGAACAAGAGCCCGCGAGCGCCGCCGAGCCGAGGGAAGCGGACACGCCGGCCGCACGCGTTGAGCAGGCCGAAAACGCCTGATCCGCACGGCATCCCCGTTCAATCGCCCGTTCAATCATCCGTGTCGATGACCCGCTGGCGCCACGCCGTCCAGGTGTCGTCGAGCAGCACCCCGAGCACCAGCGCCGCCACGGGCACAACCTGGAACAACACACGGCCCGCTGCCGTGGAAAGGTGCCATTCAAGGTGGTGCGGGCTGCCGACGAATACGACGTAATAACCCGCGATCGCAAGTACCACTGCGGCGAGGGGCGCAAGCATCGAGCTCGCAAGGGCGGCACGGGGGCGCGCAAGCACGACCAGCACAAGCGCGAGCAGAATGCCGCGGGAATGTGCAGTGACCAGTAGAACACGCTCGACGAAATACGCCGCCACGGCGACGGAGCGCTCGGGAAACTGCCACAGGAACAGCACCCAAAAGGGTCGCCCCTTCGAGTTGCCGCTCAGAAGGTCGTTTTCGAGCCCGAAATGCCGATTGAAGAGCCATACCGCGAGCACGGCGGCGGCCGGCGCGATCAGCCACAACGCGGCGCGTGCGCGCGGTGCGCAGGGCTCCCCTGCGCCCGTTCGCCAGCGGCGCAAGCAGTCGACAAGCACACCGCCGGCAAACGCGACCGCGAGCAGCGCACCCTCGTGTTTGGCGAAGAGTGCGAGGGCCAACCCGAGGGCCATCAGGGCAAACCAGCGCGTCTCCCCGCTCGCGCGCAGCCGCAGCCACGCTTCGACGGCCAGCAAAAACCCCGCCCCCACGGCGAGGTCGACGTACGCTGTGGAGAGTCCCTCCTGCATGGGCCGCGACGCGAGCAACAGGAGCCCCGCGCCCGCCGCGATCGGCCAGCGCACACGCAACGCAAGCGTTCCGACGACGAGCGCGATCGTCGCGACACCGAACAACTGCAGCGGAACGCGGTTCTCCGCCCAGGTCACCGTGTCGGCGAGTGCGTACACCCAGACTTGGAGCAGCGGGCCAAGGTGCGGATAGTCCGCGTGCTGCACAAAAAAGGGCACGGCGCCGCTCTTCACCAAAATGCGGCGGTCGAACTCCGCTGCGTAGGTCGGCCCAAAACCGCCGGATTCAAAGTGCACACGTGCACGGCTCGCCCAAAGGTGGGCTTCATCCCCGCTCACGATCGGATACGGCAGCACAAGCAGCATCTGGTCGAGGGCCAGCGCGCAACACAGGCCCAGAGCGACCCAGACCAGGGGATGCACCTTGACGCGCGGTGCCGGCGCATCGTGGAGGGGCCCCTCGGAGTCGCGCCAGCGCGCGCGCAGGTACCCCACGAGCGCGAGGCCCGAGCCAACAAGAAGCAGGGCGGGCGTGAGGTCAACGAGGCGCGGCGAGAGGCCGATGGATGCGGTGCCAAAAAGGATCGCCGCGAGCGCGAGTGCGCCCACGCACCAACTGCGCGCGACGAAGAGCACACGCCCATCGCGCGGGCCGATGCCGAGCGCGGCGAGGAGCGCGGCCCCGAGCCCGAGCGGTACAGCGACCATCGCGATCCACCCGATGAAACCGAGGTTCATCGTCCACCCTCGGAGGGAATGCGCCACAACCGGATCCCGCCGTCCTCGTATTCGAGCCGCGCGATGCGCTCCCAATCGAACGCATGGCCCGAATCGACGTCGAGGATCCACGCGCCGCGCCGCAGGTGGTGCGCGAGCAGCAGCGGATCCTCGGGCAACGCCGTCATGTGGTGCACGGAGCGCGGGTAGAGCAAATGAACGAGGTCCACGTGCAGCTTGATGTTGGCGAGATCCGGCCCCGTCAGCGCGTAGAGGTCCGCGCGCCGCGGCACTCCCGATCGGACAAGGACAGCGGCGCGCCCCGCGACCCCAAGGGTCGCAAACCGCTCCTCCTCGCCCGCGGCGAGGGCGAACACCCGCGCTCCTTGCGGCTGGTCGATTGCCGTGCCCACCGTAAGCCAAAGGCCCCGCGCGCACTGCCACGCAAGGAGCGTTAGCGCCGCGAACAGGGGAATCCGCGCGAACAGTCCAAAGCGCACCTCGCCCGCGCCGGGCTCGGGGGAGTTGCGGGTAGCGAGATCGGGCGAGGGATCGCGGCGCATGGCGAGTGTGGGCAGCGCCAAGCTAACGTCTATTGGCACCCAAAGGATCGTCCGAGGGGTCGACGTGAGCCGCCCCGGGCCCGGCGGAACCGCGTTGACGGCGGCGCTGCCGGGCGCGCAATGCGCCCGATCAGTTCGGATCGACGCGGCAGTGCCCTAAGCACACCCGGAACGCATCCTCGATGGGTTCGCGATCGGCCGGCTGCGACAGGTGCTCGAGCGCCGCCCGCTGGAGGTTCGTCGCTTCGCGCTCGAGCGCCGCCAAACGCCCCGGTTCCGCCGTGTGCTGGGCGACCCGGGCCAGGGCCTCCATCAGGCGGCGCGCCGCGTTCGGGTCCCGCGCGGCGTAGGGCCGCAGCGCCCCGATCCCCGCCTCGACCATTTCGGAATACCGGACGGGGCGCGTCAGGATCCGCGACTCCCCGTCGGCGTCCTGCCGCGCCGCGTCGGGGAGACTGCGGCTCGCCATCGCAACCAGGCCGTTGCCGATCCAATCGATCGCGTTGAGCGCGGAGTAGACGTCGTTCGTGCCGGGGGAAAGTGCACGCGCCGCAACCTCGACCAAGCGTTCGACTAAATACAGGATGTCGGCGGTCGGCGATCGATCACGGCCGACGACGACCGCGTCACGAACGCGGTCAAAGACCGCCGACTCCACGTCCTTCAGTGCGGTCACCCGAGCCAAGACGCAGCGTGGCGTGACGAAGTCCCCGGGGCGCGCGACAAGCTCGATCCAAAGGTTGGCGTGATGGGCGTACGCCATGAGGCCATCGCCGTCCACGTATTGCACATAACCCGCCGCCTTGGGAAAAACCTGTCGCGAAAACCCCCGCTCGAGCGCCCGACGCAGCTTCGCTTCGCCTTTTGGCGCGGGATCCCCGATCATGCGCGGGTAGACCTCGTCGACCTTGTCGGCGAACTCCCGTCCAAGGTTCGCGACGACCGTCGTAATGTGGATGCTTTCGGGGATATGGTGGATGAAATAGATCAGCACCCCCAGGCTGGCGAGCGCGAACAACACCCCCACGAGCACCGCGACTTGCGGCACGAAGTTCGTCCCTCCCTCGTCGGCGCTGCGCACGGTGCGCAGCACCATCAGGCAGTAGGTGAACGTCGCAATGAAGGTGCCCAGGGTCAATTGGTTGCCCCGGTCCTGCATGAAGTTCGTGATCAGCCGGGGCCCGAAGCTCGACGCCGAGGTCGCGAGCGCGAGGATCGTGATCGAGAACGTGACGCCAGCGACCGTGATCATCGAGCCCGCGATGGTGGAGAGCACGGCGCGGGCGCCCGCTGGCTGGTTGGCGTGCAGTCCGCTCAGCCCCTCAAGCCAGTCCGCGCCGATGTGTGCGTCGAGCACGATCAAGACCACGGCGAGCACCATCGCCAAGAGGGCCATGAGGCTGGGAAGCAGCCAGTACTTGCTGCGGATCGTACGCAGCTGGAAAAGCAGGAAGGCCCTCATGGTGAAGTCAGAGGGACCCGGCCCTTGGCGCCCTACGATAGTCAGCCCCCGGGTCGGATCCCCCCCGATTGGTGAAATTTGGTGACTCGCCCTTGGCCGTGGTGCCAGCCGGGGGCCCGCGCCCACCCCCGCGCCCGCGGGTATAGCGCACCCCCGCGGCGGTTAGGCTCTTTGGGCTCCCACCCCCCCCTCGCTCTTCGACCCAGGCTCTTCGTGGATCTCTCCCCGCTTCAGATTCCGCGTTCGGGCCGCTCCCGCACGCGGAGCTCGCGCTTACTGAAGATCGCCTTTATCGCACTCGCGCTCCTCGCGGCAGGTCTCGTCGCCCGGGAACCGCTCACGAAGGCCCTCGTGGCCGGGCAGGGCCCCGAGGTTCGGGTGATCGCGGTGGAGCGCCAAAGTCCCCTCGCGCTGACGGCGCTGCGCGGCACGGCGGCCAACGGTTACGTGGTCGCGGCGCGGCGGGCGGCGTTGTCCGCCGATGCACCCGGCCGCATCGTCGAGTTGCGTGTCACGGAAGGTTCGCGCGTCGAGAAAGGTGAGCTTGTCGCGCGGCTTTACCAGGACGAGCTGCGCGCAGCCCTGGCGGGTGCAGAAGCACGCGTGGTAGCGGCGCGCGCCGAAGCGGATCGCGCCGCCGCCGAGATCGAGGCGACCGTCGCGCTCGTGCCCGGTCTCGAACGCGCCGTCGAAGCGGCGAGCGCCGCCATCGACGCGGAAACCGCACGCCTCGCGCTCGCGCGGTCGGACTTGAAGCGCCAGGACGAGCTCGCCGACCGTAACGTGTCGAGCGCCCGCGCGCGCGACGAAGCCCAGTCCCAGTTCGACGGCACCACAGCGACCCGCGCAGGAGCGGTCGCCGCCGCGGCCGAGACCTCCGCCGCGGTGGACGCGGCCCGCGCGCGCACCCGCGTCGCCCGTGCATCCCATGCACTTGCGGAAGCGGGAGTCGCGACGGCGGAGGCCGACCGCGACCTCGCGCGCGCGAGCCTCGACAAAACCGAAGTGCGCGCACCCTTCGCGGGGCTCGTCGTCCTCAAGGACGCGGAGGTCGGCGAGGTGGTTTCGCCCAACGTGCAGGGTGGCTCCAACGCACGCGGCGCAATCTGCACGCTTGTCGACCTGGACAGCCTCGAAGTGCAGGTGGAAGTGCCCGAAACGAGCCTTTCCAAAGTCATCGTCGGCGCTCCGGCGCGCATTTTCCTCGACGCGTACCCCGCCGAACCCTACGCCGGGCGTGTCGCGCGCATCTGGCCGACCGCCAATCGCCAAAAGGGCACGGTCGAAGTGCGTGTCGCCTTCGAATCGCGCGACGAGCGCCTGCGACCGGAACTCGGCTTGCGCGTCGTTTTCTTGGCGGAAGCGGACCTCGAGGACGAAGCCGCGCTGGGCGGGAGCTCGGACGCGATGCTGGTTCCGAAAACCGCGGTGCTCGAGCGCGGCGGAGCGCGCGGAGTGCAGCGGGTCGACGACGGGCGTGTGCGTTTTGTGCCGCTCGAGCTCGGGCCGGAGCGCTTCGGGCGCGTGCTCGTTCAACGCGGACTCGAACCGGGTGAACGCATCCTCGCAACGGCATTGACCGAACTCGCCGACGGCGCGGCAGTCCGCGCGGTGGATCCGTGAGCGCCGCCGCCCTGAATCGCGACGCAAATCGCGACGCAGATCCCGGCGCGCCCGCGGCGCTTGTGCGGGTCGAGGGTGTGCGGCGGGTGTACCGCCGGGCCGGCGAGGAACTCGTCGTGCTCGACGGGCTCGACCTCGAAATGGAGCGCGGAGGATTTTTTGCGCTCATGGGACCGTCGGGCTCCGGCAAAACCACGCTGCTGAACCTGATCGGCGGGCTCGACCGACCCGACGGCGGCGAGATCTACGTCGACGGCGAAGCGCTCAGCGGACTTTCCGACGGGGAACTCGCCGCGTGGCGCGCCGACACGGTCGGTTTCATCTTTCAGGGCTTCAACCTGATGCCCGTCCTGACTGCCCAGCAAAACGTCGAGTTGCCGCTGCTCTTGACCAACCTGTCCCGCCGCGAGCGCCGCGAGCACGCGCGCCACGCGTTGTCGCTCGTGGGGCTCGCGGACCGCGCGAAGCACCGCCCGCGCCAACTCTCCGGAGGTCAGGAACAGCGTGTCGCGATCGCGCGCGCGTTGGTGTCCGATCCGCTTTTGATCCTCGCCGACGAACCCACCGGCGACCTCGACCGCGTGAGCGCGGACCAGGTCCTGGGCCTGCTTTCGCGCCTTTCAAAGGAGTTTGGCAAAACGATTTTGATGGTGACCCACGATCCGCGGGCCGCGGAGGCGGCAGGCTCGGTCGTCAACCTCGACAAGGGCCGTTTGCGCGGTATCGAACGGCGCGCGCGCACTCCGGTGCGGGAGCCCGGCTGACATGCCCTGGTCGCTGCTTTGGCGCCACTTGCTCGCGCGGCCCCTGCGCAGCCTCCTGACGCTGGGCTCGCTTTCGATCGCGTTTTTCCTCGTGTGTTTCCTGCGCAGCGTCGTGGGCGCACTGGAAGCCGGTGTGGAGGCCGCGAGCCAAACGCGCCTGATTGTGCAATCCGCCGTCAGCCTGTTCGTGAACCTGCCGACGTCGTACCAGAGCAAGATCGAAGGCGCCGTTGGTGTGGCGAGCAGTTGCAAGCTCCAATGGTTCGGCGGTTATTACCAGGATCCCTCGAACTTCTTCGCACAGTTCGCGGTCGACGCCGATCGCTTGCTCGACATCTATCCTGAGATCCGACTGGTGGACGGGGACGAACCGTCGTTCCTGCGCCGCCGCGACGCGTGCCTGATCGGCGCGGACCTCGCCACGTCGTTCGGTTGGAGCGTCGGCGATTCGATCCCGATCATCGGCGGCCTCTACACACGTGTCGACGGAACCCCATGGCAGTTTTATGTCGCGGGCACCTACCGCTCGACATCCCCCAACGTCGACGGGCGCACGTTGTGGTTCCACTACGAGTACCTCGAACAGAGCCTCGAAACCGGCGCGGCCGAAGGTCCGCAAGGCGCCGGAGTGTTCGTTTTGAGCCTCGATCGCGGAACGGATCCCACCCTGGTGATGGGCGCGATCGACGGCATGTTCGAAAACGGCCCACAGCGGGTCCAAACGACCACGGAATCGGAATTCCAACGCCAGTTCGTGTCGATGCTCGGCAGCGTGCCGACGCTCCTTGGCTCCATCGGCGGGGGGGTGCTGTTTGCAATCCTGTTGGCAACGCTCAACACGATGCTGATGGCGGGGCGCGAGCGCACACGCAGCATGGGCATCCTCAAAGCGCTGGGATTCAAGGACCGCATCCTCTTTGGACTGCTGATCGGCGAGTCGCTCGTCCTGTGCCTCTTGGGGGGCCTCGCGGGTGTGGGCGTCGCGCTCGCTACGTCGAAGCCCCTTGCCGGCTTCTTTGACGGCTTCGGCATCACGGGTTACGGCATCGACCTGGGCACGGCGGCGTTTGGACTCGCGCTCGCCATCGCGGTCGGCCTATTCGCGGGTTTTGCGCCCGCGTGGACCGCCGCACGTCTGCGGGTCGTGACGGCCTTGGGCGCGGAGCATTGACAGCTTGAGAAAAATCGGCGCGGCCCACGCTAAACTAGCTGTCAAGTGCCTATTGGCCCATCGCCTTGCGGCGTTGGAGCCCGTTCGCGGGCAAAAACCGGCCAAGGCCCCGACTTTTGCCCGCGGATTGACAGCTTGAGAAAAATCGGCGCGGCCCACGCTAAACTAGCTGTCAAGTGCCTATTGGCCCATCGCCTTGCGGCGTTGGAGCCCGTTCGCGGGCAAAAACCGGCCAAGGCCCCGACTTTTGCC